>JBGVLV010000042.1:0-36989 GCA_045124465.1 Candidatus Scatosoma sp. | reverse complement strand
TGATTATCGCACCCAATGATGGCGGTTCGAATACGAGCAGAGCATTCCTTCTCAATAACCGTTGGCCCGCATATAACGGCGCAACGGACGATACGGTTGTCAATATCGGCGTGCAGGTAACGTTGGGCGGCGACGAAGAAGTGATCACGTTCGCAACGAAGTCCGAGGAATAATTTGACTAGTCCGAAAAGGACGAAAACTCAAAGAGAAAACACGGCGGCGGTTTGGAAGGATTTGCCAAGCCGCCCTGCGGTGTTTTGAAAGCGGGACGAGCCGCCGACGGTTCGGCGGCGATCGCGAATGAAAACGGCATTGTCGTGGAAGGCCGCGATGGAATGTCCGGAAAGGTAATGGATGCGGAAAATCCCGTTCGTTCGGCAAGCACGAAAACGATCGGGGCGTCGGCGTTTGGGTCGGAGATGACGAGCCCCGCGGGCGGTTTTGCGATCGTCGTACAGCAAACGAGCACGAATCTTACTTATACGGGAAGTCGAACCGACGGAAGATATTTCCTGTATAGCGACGTGATCGCGAAATACGGCAACTGCGTACAGATTTCCGTAATCGATTCGTTAATTTTGACCGAATATAAAAACAGCGCGCCCACGATCACGGCAAATTCGGGCGTCAGCGTCGTTGTGAACCAAACCTCGGAGGAAGAAGCGAAGGCGCAGGTTATCGCTTCGATCGCTTATTCCGACGATAACGGTACGTTTGATTCTTCTGACGATGTTACGAGCGGATTAGAGGTCGTTGTGACGGATACGGGCTCTTATGACGCTTCGACGGCAGGAACGTACGGTTTCACGGTGGAAATTACGGACGCGAACGGCGCCGTTACGCAGATCACGGCTTCGGTGACGGTTACAAACGCGATGTTTACGATCGATTTTACCTATCCCAGAACGGGAGCGACAAAAACTTATACGGTAGATGAAAGCACGGTTTGCGTTGTAGATAATACGACGTCTTGCCCGACCTCCAACACCGAATATTCTTTCGTGATCTTTACGCCCGAATATACCGGAAGCCTTTCCAGCGGTTTGGCGGCGGATCAAAAAGGCGTTGCCGTTATTTTGAATCGGTATGGCGAAATCAGAATGATCTACGACGGATTGAGTCAGTACAAATACAGCTCGAACACGTTCAGTGAAAGAGTTCTGGACGGAACCCTTTGGAACGGATATACCACGGCTTCGTTTAACGAATGGAAACCTTCCGACGGAGAGTATCTCATCATCGCTACGGGGCGTTCTAACGACGGCAGCAATTCGGGCGCAACGAGCTTCCTGCTTTCCATGCGTTGGTCCGCGCTTGAAGGAACGAACAATGTGGATACGTATGTCAATATCGGTATGGCGGTGAATCTTACGGGTACGCTCAAAAAGATCGAATTTGATACGAAAGAATCTTAACAAACCAAAATATAAAGAGGTGGAATTATGAAATTGAAAAAAAGAGGGTTGATCGGCGTTGCGGCTTTGCTCTTGCTCACTCCGATCGTAACTTTTCAAGTGGCATCGGCGGAGTCGATCACGGATTTCGGTTCTCCCGACGCAACCGCGACCAAGGAATACGGTATTTATCATAAATACGCCTATTCCGAAAACGGAAACGCGCAGACGCTCTACTATATGGAATACAAGCCTTCGACGGAGAGCGATTACGAATTCGTGATCCACGACGTGAGAAATTCCAGCGGCGGCGTAACGCTTTCCACGGTTTCCGACATCGCGGCGGATTACGAAGCGGACACGGGGCGGCAGGTTCTGTTCGCAACGAACGGCGACTTCTTCGATTCGACGGGATATTCGATCGACAGCCTCGTAAAGGACGGGGAAGTGATCAAAACGGGTACTTACACCAACAAGAATGCGTTCGGGTTCGACAACAACGGAAACGCGGTGGTCGGACGGGTAACGGAGACCAAGGATCAAGTGGAATTTACCTATGACGGCGCTACGTACCGTCTCGATATCGCGGGTACGAACGTAGTTCCCACGGGTGACGAGATCTCCCTTTACACGACGGCGACGGGTATGACGATCGACGGGTGCTTGAAGTACAAAGCTTCGTTGCAGGGGGATTCCACGCTTACGACGGCTCGGCCGTTGGAGCTGTCCTGTGCGGCGACGGTAAAGGCGAACAAGACCTTGACCTTGCAAACGGGGCAGGTGGCTCTGGTGGCGCAGGAAGGCAGTACCGCGCAGGAGCTTTTGTCCGCGGCGCTCGGCTACGGCACGGAGATCCGCGTGATCAGCGCGCCCGCAGGTAACTTTTCGGGTATGGAATACGTGGTCGGCGGTTGGGATATTCTCGTCAATGAAGGCGAGATCGTAGAATCCACCCATTCTACCACGAGCGACCCCAACGGCGGCGGTTACGACGGGCCCAGAACGTTGATCGGTATGAAAGAGGATGGCACGATGTTCCTTGCTGTGATCGACGGCAGACAATCGGGATACAGCGTGGGTTGCACGGTCGCGGAAGAAGGACGGCTTGCGCTTGCGCTCGGCGCGAAATACGCGTTGGAGCTTGACGGCGGCGGCTCTTCCACCTTCCTGCGTTCGCAGGACGGCGAAGATCTGATCCTTTGCAACGTACCTTCGGACGGAAGCCAGAGAAAGGTCTCCAACGCCGTGCTGGTGGTGGAAAAAGACAAGACGAAGTCGGCGTACCGCACGCTTGCCGATTACGTTCCGGGCGGATCGGACGACGGTAATTCGGAAAGTAGCTCGGGCAACGGCAATTCGGAAAGCGACTCGGAGACTTCCGAGGATTCGACGCAGATCGGCGAGTCCTCCACGGAGAACGGAGGCGTTTCGATTGAGGGACTCGTCAGCGGCTGTTCTTCCTCGCTCGGCGGGCTGAGCGTAGTAGCGGGCGCGGCGATGATCGCGGCGATCGCATTTATGAATAAACGGAGAGGTGAATGATTATGAAAACGATGAAGAAAATTTTTTGCGGAGCAATGGCAGGGGCGTTGGTGCTTGCTTCCTTTGCCTCTTGCGGCGGTTCGGAATCTTATGAGGTCAATTACGACATCGATCTCAGTCAAAAGATCAATTTGAGCGTGCTTATGCCCAACTCGGGATACGATATTTCCGTCGTGAATTCGGACAGTAACGCGCAAGTGATCGAGGAGCTGACGGGGTATCACGTAACGTATTCCCAGTTGCCCGCTTCGAACGCATCTACGCAGTTGAATCTGCAAATGATCAACAGAGAAAAATATCACGCGATGAAGCTGACCTCCGCGCAGTTCGCCGATCTGGTCGCGCAGGACGTCTTGTTGCCTTTGGACGACGTTCTGGACGCGTACGGACCCGTGCTCAAACAGGTTATCAGCAAGGAATCTTGGGACGTGGTAACGGTTGACGGTAAAATTTACGGTATTCCCGAAAAAGCGTCCTCCGACAACATCGAAAATCCCATTCTGCTCCGTCAGGATTGGATCAACGAGCTGCTCGATAAGGAAGCGATCGATTTCGCGATCCCTACGAACACAACGGAGTTCAAAACGCTTTTGCAGGCGATCAAATCGGAGTATAACGTTACGCCGTTGACCTTCGATTGCAACCAGACTCTGATCTATCCCATTTCGGCGGCGTTCGGTATTTACAGCGAATGGCAAGAATACGAGATCGACGGAAAAACGGAAGTCCGTTTCTATATGCAGGCTCCCCAGTACAAGGATTACGTCGACTATATGTCCGATCTGTACAAAGAAGGTTTGATCGCTTCGGACGTACAGGATAAGGACAGCGCGAAATCGATTCTCGAATTCGGTTCGGGCAAGGCGGGCGCGTTGGCGACCTCGCTTTGGAGCGTCGGTTCGGTCGTGGAAACGATGGTTTCGAACAAGATCATCACCGAAGCGCAATCGAAGGCGGAGGACGGCGTAGCCGACAAATTGTTGTACTTGCGCTCCTTGGACGAGGACGGTAAAGTATATCGTACGAGCGGTTACACCTATATCACGGCGATCCCGTTCTATATGGCGGAGAACGCGGGATATGCGATCGATTGGATGAACTCGAAGGTGACGGATACGGACGATAATCACATTTTCCGTGAAATCGTGATCGGGGAAGAGGGCGTGCATTGGTCGTACAGCGAACGCGAAGGATACAGACCTCTTACGGAGAAATTCGACGAAAAGAACGACGCGAGCTACTATCTGACGGGAAGCAACGAACTCGTTTATACGAAATATTGGCTTGCCCGCGTGCGCAAGATCCCCGAAATGTATCGCGCATGGGAGGAATTGATGACGGATGCGAACGAAGTGGGCGTTTATAACATTGCGGACGCATTGCCTCCGCTCAGCGCATATTCCACCGTCCGTGCGAATATCGAAACGTACGCGCAGGAGCAGTTCTTTATTATGCTCAAAAACGGTACGGGTTCGTACAGTACGTATTTGAACAAATTCCTCAGCGACGGCGGTACGCAGGCAACGAATGCGATCAGCGGTTGGTATCTGAATAAATAAACGTTCGGAGGAGTGATCTCATGAAACAGCACGAAAAAACGTTATTGAAACGGTATAAAACGCTGTACCCGTTTTTGATCCCTGCGGTTCTGCTCGCCTTGGTATTTTCTTATCTGCCAATGGTGGGGTTGTTGATCGCGTTCAAGGATAACCTTAACTTTATCAAATATTCTAATCCCGTGGAAGCGTTTATGCACGCGGAATGGACGTTCGATCATTTCGCTACGATCTTCTCCGACGCCGATATCGGCAAATATATCGGAAACACGTTGTTCATCAGCGTGTTGAAGATCGTGATCCTGTTCCCGATCCCCGTATTTCTCGCCGTATTGATTGCGGACGTGAAAACCAAGGGCTTCTCTACGTTCGTACAGAGTATGGTCTTTTTGCCGCACTTCCTGTCGTGGGTAGTCATTACGGGTATTTTCAAGAATTTGCTTGCGACGGACGGACCGATCAATACGCTGTTGCATATCGACGTGTATTGGTTCGGGGAAGCGAAGATATTCCCTTGGTTGGTCGTGGCGCTCAGCGGTTGGAAGGAGATCGGGTACAGCTCGATCGTATATGTGGCGGCGATCCTTGCGATCGACAGTTGTTTGTACGAAGCGGCGAAAATGGACGGCGCCTCGAAGGCCCGTCAAATGTTCTCGATCACGATCCCGATGATTATGCCTACGATCATCACGATGCTCATTATCCGTCTCGGTTACTTGATGGAGGCGGGTTTCGATCAAGTCTATACGATGATATCGGCGAACACGAGAGAAACGGGGGAGATCATCGGAACGTATATCTACCGTATCTCGCTCGGAGCGGAAGGCGGCAGTCAGTACGGACTTTCCACGGCAGTGGGGCTGTTTAACGGCGTCATTTCCCTGATCATGATCGTATCGTCGAACTATATTTCCAAAAAGATCGCAGGGGAGGGTATTTGGTAATGGCTACGAAAAATCCTTTCAAAAAAACCATCGAAAACGAAGCTCCGATCTGGAATATTTTCGTTCACGTGGCGTTGGCAATCATCGCGCTCACCTGCTTGTTCCCCATTTTGAACGTCGTGGCGAAAATGTTTTCTACCTACGGAAAGGCGGTCACCTTCCTTCCGATTGGTTTCACTTGGTACAATATCGGGCAGGTTCTCGGTATGAGCTCCTTTTACCGTGCGTTCGGTATGTCCGTGCTCGTGACGGTGGTAGGTACGATGCTTTCCGTGAGCTTTATGTTCATGGCGGCGTATCCGTTGAGCAAAAAGGACCTTCCCTTCCGTAAGGGATTCATGATGTTCTTTATGATTGTCATGCTCTTTTCCGGCGGTATGGTTCCCAGCTTCTTCGTTATGAAAACGTTGAACCTTCTCAACATGCCCGCCGCATTGATCCTTCCCACGCTCGTGCAGGTATATAATCTCATTCTGTTGAAGAACAATCTGGAAGGGATCCCTGCGGAAATCGAGGAATCGGCGCGTATCGACGGCGCGGGCAACGTCGTCATTTTGGTGCAGATCTTATTGCCGATCTGCGTTCCTTCCATCGCCTCCGTCACGCTCTTTACGGCGGTCACGTATTGGAATAACTATTTCACCTCTTTGATCTATCTCATCAATGCGGAGCAATATTATCCGCTCGCGATGTACATTCTGAACCGTATCAACACGGTTCCGGACGTGTTCGGGGATCAGAAACTGCTTATGCAGAAGGAGTACATCGACGCGGCGATGATCGTGCTGAGTATGTTGCCCATCGTCTGCATCTATCCGTTCGTACTGAAATTCTTCGTCGGCGGATTGACGGTCGGAAGCGTTAAAGGTTAAGAGAGGTTTTTATGAGAATTTGCGTGGATTTGGGCGCAACGAACGTAAAAAGCGGTTTGTTGTGGGGCGGCACTTTGTTAAAGACCGCCTCCACGCCGACCGATACCGCGCACGGATTAGAGGGGATCGTGGTTTCGCTCAAAGCCGCGATCGATACTTTTCTGTGTGAGGGCGTCCGCGCGATTTGTATCTCGTCGGCGGGCAAAATCGACGAAAAGACGGGCAAGGTGATTTTCGCAACCGAAAATCTGCCCGGATATACGGGTTTCGATATTTGCGGCTGGGTACGGGACACCTACAACCTGCCCTCCGTCGCGATCAACGACGGTTTGGCGGCGTTGCTTGGGGAGATCGCATTGGACAGCGAATACCGTACGAAGAGAATGGCCATGCTCACGTTCGGCTCCGGGGTAGGCGGCGCGTACGCCGTAAACGGGAAGATCAAAGCGGACGAAAGCAACGATCACGCACACTTCGGACACTATTGTATCGAGGAGAACGGTCTGCCTTGTAATTGCGGCAAGCGCGGCTGTGCGGAGCAGTATCTTTCGGGCCGCGCGATCAATCGGTTCGCGGCGGAAGAGGGAATCGGCAAGGATCGGATCTTTGTGCTGAAAGCCGCGGGAGACGAGCGCGCGCAGGCGTTGTTCGATCGGCTCAAAGGCTATCTTATAAAAACGCTGAAAGCGATCGAAAAGACGAGCCCTTTCGATATCTGTATTCTCGGCGGCGGAGTCGTGGACGGTATGGGCGACACGTTCGACGAATTTGCGGACGGTTTGGGTTACGACGTGCGCAGAGCGAAAGCGGGGAATGCCGCGGGCTTGCTCGGCGCGGATTATTTCGGACGAGGTTTATAAATGCAAAACGTTACGGTAGATATAGCGATTTTCGGCGGCAGCCTCGGCGGCGTGCTTGCCGCGTATTCGGCGGCGAAATCGGGGAAAAAGACGGCTCTCTTTTCGGAAACGGAATGGATCGGAGGACAACTTACCTCGCAGGCGGTTCCGCCGGACGAACACAAATGGATCGAAGAAACGGGCTGTACCGCGACCTATCGCGCGTACAGAAATCGGGTGCGGGAATATTACCGCAAGCATCCGTTTATCATCGACGAACTCAAAACGAAAGCGTTTTTCTGTCCCGGCGGGTCGTCGGTGAGTCGGCTTTCGCATCCGCCCCGTCAGGCGTTGCAATACCTTACGGAAATGCTCGAACCGTTTGAAAAAAGCGGGCTTTTGACGGTCTATTACGGCTATGCGCTCGAAAGCGCGCCCGTAAGCGGCACGGAAATTCGGAAGCTCGCGCTGAAAAAGGGCGGGGAACGCATGGAAGTAACGGCGAAATATTATCTCGACGCGACGGACGAGGGCGACTTGATCGAAAAGAGCGGTTGCGAATACGTCACGGGCGCGGAAAGTCGGGAAATGACGGGCGAGCCTTCCGCGATTGATCGTTATATGCCGGAGGACAGACAGCCCGTTACGTGGTCGATGGCGTTTGAAAATCGTCTTACGGGCGATTACGTCATCGAAAAACCCGCCGAATACGAGCGATTCAAAAAACTTATGACGCCGTATGACAAATATCCCGTATTCAGTATGTACGGCCCCGACTCTTCGACGGGAAAAGCCAAGCTGTTCGGAATGTACAACGGCGAAACGGACGGAAACGGCAACAAACTGTTCGGGTTATATACCTATCGCCGTATCGTAAATGCGGGCCATTTCAAGGACGGTGCGGTGCCGTTCGACGTGACGATGCTCAACTGGCCGCAGAACGACTATTTTATGGGGAATACGTTCGATTGCGAGCATCCCGAGGACAACCGCGAGGAGGCGAGACAATTCACCCTTTCCTTCTTCTATTGGTTGCAGACGGAAGCGCCCAACGGCGATAAAAAGGGATATCCGTTTTTTGCACCTTGCGGCGAAGCGGTGGGGACGAAGGACGGCACGACGCAGACCTATTACGTGCGGGAAAGCCGCCGTATCAAGGCGCTGTTCACCGTGACGGAGAACCACGTGGGACTCGGCGGAAATCCTCGTTTTTACGACAGCGTGGGCGTAGGGAGCTATTCGATCGATTTGCATATCACCACGAAAACCCATTCGTTTTTCTATAAACCGAGCGAACGGTTCACGATCCCGCTCGGCGCGATGATCCCCGTGCGGCTGACGAATCTTTTGCCCTCGTGCAAAAATATCGGCACGACCCATTTGACGGGCGGTTGTTATCGCTTGCATCCCGTGGAATGGAATGTCGGCGAGGTGGCGGGGCTCCTTGCCGCATATTCCCTCGACAACCGAATTTCGCCCCGTGAAATTCGGGAAAACGAAACCGAATTGCGGAAATTTCAAGAGCATTTGCGCACGAACGGCATTCAGTTGTATTGGGACGAGTAAAACGGAAAAAAAGAAGAATAAATCGAGTAGGAAGCAAAAGGGCAGATCCGTTTTCCGGACCTGCTCTTTTTGCTTGGTTTTTTAAGATTTTTACGGGATTTTGGAATAAGAAAACGCCCGAATCTCGATACTGAACGTGGAGGAAAATATGTTTGGTATCAAAGAAATCTATTGGGTATTGATCAATTCCGTCGTGTCGTTCGTCTTTCTTTTTATCATCTCCAAGCTACTCGGCAAAAAGCAGATCGCGCAGCTGGAATTTATCGATTACGCGGTGGGAATATCGCTCGGCTCGATCGCCGCGGAATGGGCGGTGGGAACGGAGCGCCCGTTCTATTATTATATGATCGCGATGATAATCTATTTCCTGCTCGCGCTGGGGGTCGCTCTGCTCGGCAGAAAAAACAGCTTCTTGAAAAGGATATTCAAGGGAAAGCCCATAACGCTTATTTACGAGGGGAAGCTCGTCTATGAAGGATTGCGCAAAAGTAAGATCGACGTGAACGATCTTTTATCGATGCTTCGCGAAAAGGGATATTTCGACGTCGAGGACGTGGCGTACGCCATGCTCGAAACGAGCGGAAAACTGTCCGTGTTGCCGAAGGGCGGACAAAAACCCGTCGTGATCGAGGACGTGGACAAACGGAAGATCAAACGGGCGTCGTTGACGAATACCCTCGTGGTCGATGGGGAGATTTCCGGCTCGGGTTTGGCGGAGCTCGGAAAGAGCGAGTCGTGGTTGTTTAAAAAATTGAAGATCAAGGATCGGGGAGATCTCAAAAATATCCTGCTTGCCACGTACGACGAGGAAAACGAAAAAGTCGTCGCGCATTATAAGGACGAATCCGATTGAGTGAAAAGCCCGTCCGTTGCTCCCGATATTCCGAGGGGGTGAGCCCCGTATGCTTTTTGAAAAATTCGCAAAAATAAGGCACGCTTTCGAAATGAAGTTCGTCCGCGATCTGTGTGACGGACTTTTTCTTTTGCGAAAGTTTCCGTTTCGCCTCCGAAAGCTTTTTGTCGGCAACGTATTGCCCCAGCGTTTGACCTGTCGCCTGTCGAAATTCCTTGCAGAGCGTCGAGCGGTTCGTGTGGAACAGAAAGGCGAGCTCGTCGAGCGTGATCCGCTCGGCGTAGTTGTTTTCCACGTATTCCACGATTTCGTTGATCGTAATATCCGTTTCTTCGCTCGCGTCGCCGTTTTCGAAAAACTCGTATTTGCGGATCAGCCCGATGAGAAAGGTTTCGAGTGCGGAGCGCAGCATCTGCTCGCTGCCGAAGAGCTGGCGTTTCTTCTTCACCATATCATATACGGGCACGTTATACGGAGGCGCGAACACGTTTCTGCCTTCCTTGACGATCGCGGCAAGCTGTTTTACCTCCGTTTCGCTTAAAGAAACGGGCTTTTTTTGCGAAATAAGCAAGTTTGTCGGATAAACACTCGAATCCGATGATAATGAGCGCCGTTTCCGCGTTTTTGGGGCAAGAAAAGGAGTGCGGAGAATTCGCCCCGTGAATGAGCAACTCGTTTTTCCCGAGAACGCCGCTGTATCGGTCGGAGAGCACGTCCAACTCCCCGCTGCACACGAAGAGAAGCTCGCAGAACGGATGCTTGTCGTTTTGCGTTTCATAGCCTTTGGAAAATTGAAAAAAATGCACGTTGGCGAGCCTCGGCACGAGGATAACGTTTTCCGCCGTTTTTAATTTGAATTCCATGATTTTATTATACGACGAAGAAAAAACTTTGTCAAGAAAATAAAATATCGTGAAAAAATTTACGAAAACGTAATATTTGTTCACGATTTTCTAATGACAAAATCCTTTTTGCGTATTATAATTTAAGAAAAACAAAGGAGTTTTTCTATATGCAAAGAGTATGGCAGATCAAGGCGATGACGAGCCAACCGACAACAGCCCCACAATGAAATTATAAAAACAGGAGGAAAACACTATGTCAAAAAAGAATGCAACCACAACCAACGCCTCAAAGCAGGCGGCACCCAAGAAACCCAAGCTCCCGTCCATCGACATGCGAATCGACAAGCTCATTGATTATGAGAACGCGAGAACGAAAGCGGTGGCGAGTGCGAACATCGCTGGATGCTTTGCGGTACACGGAATCCGAGTGGTCGACTCGGAAAAAGGGCTTTTCGTATCGATGCCTGCGACCATGTACCAAAAGGATGGAAAGACGGAATATAGCGAGAACTTCCATCCGATCACGAACGAAGCGAGAGAGGAACTCAACAAGAAAGTTCTCGCAGCCTATGAACAGAAGCTCACTGAGGAACAGAGTCAGGAACAGGACGAAACGGAAACGCTTTCAGAGGACGAATCGCAAGCCCCCGTCACGCAGACGATGTAAAAACGCACAGGGGTTCAAGTCCATATCAAAACTACGGAAAATATCTTTTTTATTTTCAAAAATATTGAAAAACGGTTCTATTTACAAAAAGTGGGGTAAAAATGGGGAATAAAGACGTTTTTGCTCGCGGGATAAAAGTGAGGTGTAGACCGTGCAAACGATGCGTCGGTAGGCTCCGTGCTCGGTATGGCGAACGGCGTTCGGTCCATTCCCGAATACTGGACGAAACCCATCAACGATACCTTGCATACCTCTATTTTCGGGGTGGATACGGTAAAGATCTCCGAGCGGGTCCAACTGACGATGGAACATATCGAAAAACGGTGAAATTCGGTTGGAACTTTATAGGTATGACGACGCTTGTAAAGCGTATTAAAAAAATTTAATAAGGAGTAAATGTCAATAAAGGTTTACAGATAACTTGACAGACGGTTCTTTTTATGCTATACTTTTCCAGATGATGGAAAATCGTAAACGGAAATAAAGGTAGTTATGGAGAACGGAACGATACAGAAGATAGAGAAGTTGAAAAAAGAAAAGAACGCCGTCATTCTCGCGCATTATTACGTGAACGACGAGGTGCAGGCGGTCGCGGACCACGTAGGGGATTCCTTTTATCTTGCGAAGATCGCGAAACAGGTCGAACAGGATACCATCGTGTTTTGCGGCGTGGCGTTTATGGGCGAGAGCGCGAAGATCCTCAATCCCGACAAAAAAGTTTTAATGCCCGACGTCACCGCGGACTGCGCGATGGCGCACATGGTCGCGGAAGGCAAGATAGAGGAGATGCGGGAAAAGTACGACGATCTTGCGATCGTGTGCTATATCAATTCCACGGCGGAGCTGAAATGCAAGAGCGACGTGTGCGTGACCTCCTCCAACGCCGTGAAGATCGTGCGGGCATTGCCGAACAAGAACGTCTTCTTTATTCCCGACAAGAACTTGGGCGCGTACGTGCAGAGGCAAGTACCCGAGAAAAACGTGATCTTAAACGACGGCTGTTGTCCCATACATATCAACATTACGGCGGGGCAGGTACGCGCCGAAAAAGAAAAACACCCTAACGCGTTGGTGCTTTCGCACCCCGAATGTCAAGGGGAAGTACTCGAACTTTCCGACTATATCGGCAGTACGGCGGAGATCATCTCGTACGTGAAAAACGCGTCGGCGGACGAGTTCGTCGTTTGCACCGAACAGGGGGTCGGCTACCGTTTGCGGACGGAGAACCCGCAAAAACGGTTCTATTTCGGCGAGCCGTGTCCGATCTGCGAGGATATGAAAACGAATACCTTGGAAAAGATCGTCGAAGTGTTGGAAACGGGGAAAAACGAAGTCGAGATAGATGAGGAAATCGGTAAAAAGGCGCTGATACCGTTAAACAGAATGTTGGCGTTGGCGAAATAAACGATATGAAAACGGATATTTTAATTGTCGGTTCGGGCGCGGCGGGACTGTATTGCGCGCTCAATCTCCCCAAAGAAAAACAGATCGTGATCGTGACCAAGGACGTCGCGCAAAACAGCGATTCTTTCCTCGCCCAAGGCGGGATATGCGTACTCAGGAACGAAGAGGATTACGACTCGTTTTTCGAGGATACGATGAGAGCCGGGCATTACGAGAATAAGCGGGAGTCCGTGGATATTATGATCCGCTCTTCGAGAGAAGTCATCGGCGATCTCGTAAATTACGGCGTGCGCTTTAAACGGAACGGCGACGACTTCGCGTATACCAAAGAGGGCGCTCATTCCAAACCGAGGATTCTGTTCCACGAGGACGAAACGGGAAAAGAGATAACTTCCCACCTTCTTGCCGCCGTGCAAAAACTCGATAACGTAAAGATAATCGAAGAGTATACGATGGTGGATATCGTGTGCGAAAACAATACCTGTTACGGCGTTATCGGACACGACAAAAACGGGAAATATTCCTGTATCCAAGCCGACTACACGGTGTTCGCGACGGGCGGTATCGGCGGTCTGTTCGGTCATTCGACCAACTATCCGCACCTGACGGGCGACGCGCTCGCGATCGCTTTGGAATACGGGATCAAGCTCAAAAATATCGACTATATCCAGATCCACCCGACGACGCTGTATACGCAGGCGGGGGGCAGGGAATTTCTGATCTCCGAATCCGTCCGCGGCGAGGGCGCGATCCTGCTCAACTGGAAAGGCGAACGGTTCGTGGACGAGCTTTTGCCCCGCGACGTCGTGGCGAACGCTATTTTCGCCGAGATGAAAAAAGAGGGTAAACCGCACGTGTGGCTTTCGTTCGAGCATATCCCCGAAAAGGAGATAAAGACCCATTTCCCGCATATCTACCAGCATTGCTTGGAGGCGGGCTACGACGTGACGAAAGAGAGTATTCCCGTCGTACCCTCGCAACATTATTTTATGGGCGGTATCGACGTCGATTCCGACAGCCATACCTCGATGGACAGACTGTACGCGGTCGGCGAAACGGCTTGTAACGGCGTACACGGCAAGAACCGTTTGGCGAGCAATTCCCTGCTCGAAAGTTTGGTGTTTGCGAAACGCGCGGCGAGAAAGATACAAAGCGAGTACGCGGCGATAAGCGAAAGAGCGGTGGCGATAGACGAAAACAAATACGTAAACTATAAAGAAAAATACAAACAAGCCGTTTTGGCGGCGATCGAGAAGGAGAAAAACGGAAATGAATGACGTTACGATGAAACTGAACGCGGACGAACTCATCAAAAGCGCGTTGCGCGAGGATATTACGAGCGAGGACATCAGCACCAACTCCGTTATGCGGGAATATCGGTTGGGCGAAGTGGACCTCATCTGCAAACAGGACGGCGTGATCGCGGGACTGGACGTTTTCGCAAGAGTGTTCGAAATTCTCGACGGGAACACGGAGATCTCTTTCTTCTGCAAAGACGGCGACGAAGTGAAAAAGGGCGAAAAGCTCGGCAAGATACGGGGCGATATCCGCGTTCTGCTTTCGGGCGAGCGTACCGCGCTCAACTTCTTGCAGAGAATGAGCGGTATCGCGACGTATACCCGTTCCATCGCCGACCTTTTGAAGTGCAGTAAGACCAAGCTCCTCGACACGAGAAAGACCACGCCGAATATGCGCGTATTCGAGAAATACGCGGTGAAAGTGGGCGGCGGGTATAACCACAGATACAATTTAAGCGACGGGATCTTGCTCAAAGACAATCATATCGGCGCGGCGGGCGGCGTGAAGAAAGCGATAGAAATGGCGAAAGAATACGCGCCGTTCGTAAGAAAGATAGAGATCGAAGTGGAAAACCTCGATATGCTCAAAGAGGCGATCGAGGCGGGCGCGGATATCATCATGCTCGACAATATGAGCGTGGAAGATATGAAAGAGGCGGTACGTTTGACGGCGGGCAAAGCGGAAACGGAATGTAGCGGCAACGTAACGAAAGAGAACGTGGCAAAGCTCGTCGATATCGGCGTGGACTACATATCCAGCGGCGCGCTGACCCATTCTTCGCCCATTCTCGATCTTTCCCTGAAAAATCTCCACGCGGTGTAAAATGAACGCGGCGGAAAGAAGACGGAAGATAGCGCTCTGCTTGGGAGCGGCGGACGTTCCCGTTTCGGGCGCGGCGCTTTCCCGAAACTTCGGCGTTTCCAGACAGATCATCGTGCGGGACATCGCCGCGATCAAGGCGGCGGGCGGCGAAATAATCGCCACGCACTACGGGTACTTGCTCCAAAGATCGCCGTTTGCGGAACGGGTGTTCAAGGTCCGCCATACCTCGGAAAAGACGGAAGAGGAACTTTCCCTGATCGTTTCGCTCGGCGGTATCGTCGTGGACGTGTACGTTTGGCATAAAATATACGGACAGATAAAAGCAAAACTCAATATCTCCTCCAAAGACGAGATAAACGTTTTCTTGGACGGCGTTCGCAGCGGCAAATCCTCCGAGCTTATGCACGTGACGGACGGATACCACTATCACACCGTCCGCGCCGAGTCTTCGGATACGTTGGATCGGATAGAAAACGCCCTGCGCGAATGGGAATACCTCGTCGCGGGGGAATAAAAAAACAGAATAAAAAAAGGACGATTTCGCCGCCGAAAGCCAAAACGCTTTCGGCGGCGGATTCGTTTGAGAGCGATCAAACACCGAAACGGGTAATAAACGCAGCGTGTTTTTGCAAAAAAATTTGTCTTGAATTATACTACGCAGTATGTTATAATATGGATAAAGAAATAAAAAAGGGGAAGGAATGATGAGAAGTATGAGCAAAGACAAAACTTTTTGGCTCTCCCTGTTGGCTTTTTTGACGATCCTTTGCACCGTTTTCGCAACGGCGTTATTGCCCGCGACGAGCGCGAGCGCGGAATCGGAAACGTATAAATACGGGCTTGCGTTCGAGGACGATTTCGACGACGGGTTGAATCAGAACTGGCACGTTTACGGCGGTTCGTACGTTTCGGACGGCACGCAGTCCACTTCCGTCAAAAAATGGCGGTTTTACGGCGAAAACCATATTATTTATAAACGGGATTCCGCGCCGTACGATTACGGAAAATTCCTCTACGGGAAAAAAGCGAATACGAACTATATGTTCGAGGTGAAAGTGCGCGCGGACGTAAATGAGATCGCCAAAGATTTCGATATTGCGAACGGCGTTTTGACGCTCGATACGTATATTCCCTTTTTTGTGACGGATACGACGGGCGCGTCGAGTTCGCTCTCCTATCAATTTTACGGCCGCAGCGTAAGGATCAATAACTGGGGCATCGGTTTTTACGAGTACGGCGAAGGCGGCTCCGGCTGGGCGAACAACGGCGCGGCATGGCAAAAGATCAAAAAAATAATGTCTGCCGATTTCGACTGGCGGGACTGGCACACCGTTCGCGTGGAGGCTACGGAAACGGAGTGCAGTCTTTGGCTCGACGACGTGTTGGTGATGACGGTGGAAAATTCCGCTTGGAGCTATGCGACGACGGCGGCGGGGTATTGCGGCTTTGCGGGCAATGCGGCGGTAGGCTATTCTACGTTGCACTTCGACGATTTTAAATACTGGACGAACAATACGACCTACGACATGGACGGTTACGAACCCGCGGCGACGATAACGGATAGAACGGTGACGGTCAAAACGCCCGCAAACGGCAGCGTGACGGTCAACGGTACGGCGGCGAGCGCGACCCAAACGGTGAACGCGCACAGCGAAGTGGAGCTTGCGTTCACGCCCGCGAACGGGTACGTGGTAGACAGCGTAAAAATAAACGGTACGAAGATGGGCAGGATATCGGAATTTACCATCAGCAATATCACGCAGGATTACGAAGTGGAAGTCGCGTTCACGGCGGCGAATAACGTGGACGTGTACATACTCGCGGGACAGTCCAACGCCGCGGGATTTACGCCCGCGAAGGGATTGTATAAGGCGTATACGTACGGCGGGACGGTGGATCAGGAAAAACTCGCCGAGTACGAAAACGGGTATGCGGACGTGATGTATTACGGTATCACCAAAACGGCGGATCCCGCGAACGCGGGCGCGAACTGGACATACGTGCGCGTAGGGCAAGGCTCGATCCCGACGATGATCGGTCCCGAACTCGGTTTTGCGGAAACGATGTCCGCGTATTACGACGGCTCGGACGGCAGAGCCGCGCTCGTCAAATACGCCGTCGGTTCGACGGGGTTCGTAAAGAGCGGCGCGGTCGTGAATACGTACGGGAACTGGTACTCGCCCACGGCGGCGGCGAAGATGAAAGCGGCGGGCGAAACGTTGCACGAAAAGACGGGGCTTTTGTATGAAAATCTTTTGCTCACGGTCCGTCAGGCGATAAGCGGTTTGCTCGAACAGGGCTACGAACCGAACGTGAAAGGTATTTTCTGGATGCAGGGTTGCGAGGACGCGAAAGACGAAGAACTTGCGGCCGCTTATCAAGAACACCTCACCGATCTCATCAACGATCTTCGGAGCGATCTGACCTCGCTTATGACCGATCTTTCCCACGCG
Source organism: Candidatus Scatosoma sp. (assembly GCA_045124465.1). Lineage (GTDB taxonomy): Bacteria > Bacillota > Clostridia > Christensenellales > Borkfalkiaceae > Scatosoma. Next base: position 19,933 of record JBGVLV010000042.1, on the reverse strand, counting down.
CAGGATTGTTCGCAAACGCCTTTCGTCATCGGTAAGATCGGCGCGGATCTTTCGAAAGCGGATTACGAAGGTATCGTCCGCGAGGAAATGCAAAAGGCTGCGGCGGCGCTTTCCAATGTGCGTATTGTGGAAACGGACGATTTCGTTCTTCCCGACAAAAACGACAATAACGACAGTTGGCATTTCGCGACCAAAGACGTGCTTACGCTCGGCAACCGTTTCGCGGACGTGCTCGCGCAGATGACGGGTAAGAAAACGGCGACGACCTATCAGGTATCTTTCGATTTGAACGGCGGGGAGGGAACGTGTTCTCCGCAGACGGTCGAGGAATGGATGACGGCGAGCGAACCCGCCGCGCCCGATCGGACGGGATATACGTTCGTCGGTTGGTACGAAGGAGATAGCGACGAGGCTTGGGATTTCACGGCGAACGGTATCAAGACGAACGTGCTTTTGACGGCGAAGTGGGAGGAAAAAGCGGCGGACGAGCAAGACCCCGATGACGAAAACACGGATACTTCGGGCGGGTCGGACGATACGCAGGATACCGAACAAGATACGGATACTTCGGGCGGAACGGATAATACGCAGGATACGGGCGGTACGGATAATACGGAAACGAACCCGACTACTACGCAGACGATCAATAATTGTAACGCGACGGGCGGGTTTGGCGGCGTTACGCTGGCGATCGGCGCAGGCGTTGCGGGACTGTTGAAAAAGAGGAAGAGAAAATAAGGAAAACGCGGAACGTAAAAAATAAAAACGTTCCGCGTTTTTTGCGGGGAGATTCGGAAACGCGCGATTGACGGAGCGGAAATGCGGGTATAAATAAAGGAGAAAAAACGGAGAGAACTACGGATATGGAAACTTTTTTGCTTATACTCAAATATATTTCCGGACCGCTCGTCGGTGCGGTCATCGGGTATTTTACCAACTATCTCGCCGTGAAGATGCTGTTTCGTCCTTACTATCCCAAAAAGATAGGCAAACGGCGGATCCCGTTCACGCCCGGCATTATTCCCAAGCGCCAGCCCCAGCTCGCCAAAGCGATCGGGCACGCGGTCGGGGAAGAACTGTTCACGGGCGACGATATTAAGACCGCGCTTTCTTCCGAGGAAACGAAAAACAAGGTCGCGGATACGGTCGTGGACGCGTTGCTTTCACAGCGCGACGGTCAGCCGCAGACCGCGGAAACGCTCGCGCTCGCGTTTGCCGACCGCGAGAAGGTCGAGGGCTTGAAAGAAAGCGTTTCGGAAACCGTCTGCAAACGTTTGCTCCAAGCCGCGGACGAGATCGATCTCGGGGATATGATCGCGGAACAGGGCGCGGCGGTGGTCAAGGAGAAAAAAGCCTCGCTCGGAATGTTGGCGTTCGTCGTCAGCGACAATATGATAAACGGACTTATGGCGCAACTGTCCGACAAGATAAACGCGTATATCAGAGAAAACGGCGCGGAGAAACTCCTGCCCGCCGTAAAAGGTCAGGTGGACGAGCTTGCGGGAACGCCGATAAACGGGCTTATCGACGGGGAAAAGCGGACGGAGCTGAAAAAGTTCGTCGGCGAGGCGTACGGAAAACTCGTCGAAAACGCGGGCGATGTCCTTTTGAAAGAACTGGATATTGCGGGGATCGTGGAAAGCAAGGTCAACGCGATGGACGTGAAAGAGCTGGAAAAACTCTGTTTGTCCGTGATGAAAAAAGAGCTGAACGCCGTCGTCAACCTCGGCGCGGTCATCGGATTTATCATCGGGATCTTGAATATTTTCATCTGACCCTATCCGCACGAAATTGTCATTCGAAAAATTCGGATAATTTCCGATAGAGCTTTATCCGCTCGGCACATTCCCGTTCGGCTTGCGCGAACAGTTCGTCCGCAAGTTCCGGACGGGTATTTTTGAGTACGGCGAACCGATTTTCGCCCATCAGGAAACTTTTCAGATCTGCGGTGGGGGCTTTGCTGTCGAGGGTGAACGGGTTCTTTCCTTGCTTTTTTAAGTCGGGATCAAAACGGTAGAGCTGCCAGTACCCGCAATCGACGGCGAGCTTTTCCTCCTCCATACTCCTGCTCATATCGAACCCGTGCGCGATACAGGTCGAATACGCGATGACGAGGGACGGACCGTCGTAGCGTTCCGCCTCGACGAGCGCGTTGACGAGCTGTTGTTTGTTCGCGCCCATAGATACTTGCGCGACGTAGGCGTAGCCGTAGCTCATCGCCATAAGACCGAGATCCTTTTTCTTTACGCGCTTGCCCGCCGCGGCAAATCTCGCCACCGCGCCGAGCGGAGTGGCTTTGGAGCGTTGTCCGCCCGTGTTGGAGTATACCTCCGAATCGAGCACGAGGATATTCACGTTCGCGCCCGAGGCGAGTACGTGATCCAAGCCCCCGTACCCGATGTCGTACGCCCAACCGTCGCCGCCGACGATCCAAACCGATCTTTCTTTGCTCGGTTTGTCTTTTGCGTTTTCCCGTTCCAGCTCGTAAGCGAGTTTCATTCCGAACCCGAACTCGGCGTTATCCTCGAACAGCGAGTTCGCCCACGCCGGACCTTGTCCGTTTCCGTTCACCGTATACGGGCAAGTGGGGGACGAACCGCCGTAAATGGAGGAACAGCCCGTCGCGTTGGCGATGACCGTCTTTTCGCCGAAAAGCTGGGTGAGGAGTTTGATATACGGCGTTTCGCCGCAACCCGAACAGGCGTACGAGAACTCGAAAAGAGGCTGACGGAACTGACTGCCTTTCACCGTTTCCCGCTTGAACGCGCTCGCGTCCGCTTGTTTGAGGTTTTGCGCGAATTCCCAGTTTCGACCCTCTTGGGGCATTAGCTCGACGGCGGGGAGCATAACGAGCGCCTTTTCCTTGGCGGGGCAAACGTTCGCGCACACCCCGCAACCCATACAGTTATGCGCGGCGACCTGCATTCTCAGCCGCGCGCCTTGCAACCCTTTGGCGGGGACGGAGAGAAATTCCTGCGGCGTTTGGGTATTCTCGTCGAACGCGAAAGGACGGATACACGCGTGCGGACAGACGAAGGAGCATTGACAGCATTGTATGCAGTTTTCGCCTATCCATTTGGGGAGCGCGAACGCCACGCCGTGCCGCTCGAACTTGCTCGTACCCGTCGGCACGCTCCCGTCCGCGCGGAACGCGGATACGGGCAGCGTATCGCCGCGCAGGGAGAGAACGGGTTGGATAAACTCGCGGAAATATTTGTCGTCGTAGGGCGCGAGAAGGGGCGCGCCCTCTTTCGGGTCTTGCCAGCTTTCGGGATAGTTTATTCTTCGGAGCGCCGCTTTTGCGCGGTCTATCGCCTCGTAGTTCATGCGGACGACTTCTTCGCCTTTGCGGGAGAATTTTTCTTTCAGTTGCGCTTTGAGATAGCTTATCGCCTCGTCGTAGGGCATCACCGACCCGTTCAAGGCAAAGAACGCCGCTTGCATGATGGTACTCGTCCGACCTTTCAATCCGACTTCGTTCGCGATCTTCGTGGCGTCGATCGTATAGAAAGAAAGCCGTTTTTCGAAGATCTGTTTCTTGACGGCGGCGGGCAGATTTTTTTCAAGCTCGTCCGTACTCTCCCAAGGACAGTTCAAAAGGAACGCGCCGCCCTCTTTCAGATCGGACAGCATATCGTAACGGGTGAGATAGGAGGGGTTGTGGCAGGCGACGAGATCGGCGCGGTCGATGAGATAGGCGGAACGAATAGGCGACTTCCCGAACCGCAGGTGGGAAACGGTGACCCCGCCCGACTTTTTCGAGTCGTAGACAAAATACGCTTGTACGTATAAGTCCGAATGGTCGCCGATGATCTTTACGGAGTTCTTGTTCGCGCCCACCGTCCCGTCCGAACCCAGACCGTAAAATTTACAGGAAACGCAGTCCTCGGGCGCGGTCGCGTACTTTTGGGAAAAGTCGAGCGAGGTGTGGGTCACGTCGTCGTAAATGCCGACGGTGAAATGGTTTTTCGGTTCTTCGCTTTCGAGGTTTTTAAACACGGCGTACGCCATCGACGGCGTGAACTCTTTCGAACCCAGACCGTATCTTCCGCCCACGACCTTGATTCTCGAAAGCCCGTTCTCTTTCAACGCGGAACACACGTCGAGATAGAGCGGTTCGCCGAGCGCGCCCGCCTCTTTCGTGCGGTCGAGTACGGCGAGTTTTTCGCAGGAGCTTGGGAGCGCCGACAGGAAATCGGCGACGGAGAAAGGACGGTAGAGCCGTACCTTGATAAGCCCCGTTTTATGCCCTTCGGCGTTCATTTTTTCCACCGTTTCTTCCAAAGTACTCGTGCCGCTGCCCATCGCTACGGTCACGTATTTCGCGTCGGGTGCGCCGAAATAATCGAAAAGACGGTATTTTCTGCCCGTCAGCGCGGCGACCTTGTCCATCGTTTGTTGCACGGTCTTGGGCAGAGCGAGATAGTAGGGGTTGGCTCTCTCTCGGTTCTGGAAATAGGTATCGGGGTTTTGCGCCGTACCGCGTTGCACGGGCCGTTCGGGGGAGAGGGCGCGGCTTTTGAACGCCGCGACGTCCCGTTCGTCAACGAGCGTTTTCATCTCCTCGTATTCGACGACTTCTATTTTCGAGAACTCGTGCGAGGTGCGGAACCCGTCGAAAAAGTGCAGGAAAGGTACGCTCGCTTTGAGCGTGGACAAATGCGCGACGATCGCAAGATCCATCACTTCCTGTACGGAGGCGGAGGCGAGCATGGCGAACCCCGTCTGCCGACACGCCATTACGTCCTGATGATCGCCGAAAATGCTCAATGCGTGCGCGGCTACGGCGCGCGCGCTCACGTGGAATACCGTGGGCAATAGTTCGCCCGCGATCTTGTACATATTCGGTTGCATAAGCAAAAGTCCCTGACTGCACGTATACGTCGTCGTCAGCGCGCCGCCGGCGAGCGCGCCGTGTACCGCGCCCGCCACGCCGCTTTCCGATTGCATTTGGACGACCTTGGGTACGGTGCCGAAAAGATTGCGTTTATCCGCACTTGACCATTCGTCCACAAGTTCCGCCATAGGCGTCGAGGGCGTTATGGGATAGATGACCGCCAGTTCGGAGAACGCGTAAGAAACGTGGCTTGCGGCGGCGTTGCCGTCCATTGTTCTTTTTTGCATAGAATACCTCGCTTTCCGCACGGCGCTTGCCGCGCGCTCGTTAGGAGTATTCTCGTTTTTGGGGAAAACTTTTCAGCTTTGCGGGAAAAAGTTTTTCATAAAAAACAAAGCCCCGTCTTTGCGGACGGAGCTATATTTATATAGTAGGGGGAGCTCAACCGACAATGAGGTTGACGAGGCGGCCTTTTACGACGATACATTTCTTGACCGTCTTGCCCGCGATCTGTTCCGCGATCTCGGGGTTCGCGCAGACGAGCGCTTGTATCTCTTCGTTGGAAAGTCCTTCGCCGATCATCATTTTCGCTTTGATCTTGCTGTTGACCTGTACGGCGTATTCCGTTTCGTCTTTGACGAGCGCCTGTTCGTTGACGAGCGGGTACGTTTCGAGGAACACGCTGTCCTTGTTCCCGACGATCTCCCAAAGCTCTTCGGCGAAGTGGGGCGCGAACGGCGCGAGCATGCGGATAAGATCGGCTACGCAGTTTTTATAGAACGTAACGTTCTTTTCCGCGTTCGTATCGTATTTCTGCATAGCGTTCACGTATTCCATAATACGCGCCACGGAGGTATTGAAAGAGAACGCCTCGACGTCGCGGGTGATGCACTTGATCGCGTAGTTCTTCGCGTAATCGAGTTCCTTTTCCGCCGCGCCGACCGTATCGTAGCCGTTTTTGTCTTCGAGCGATTTACGCACCAGCCGTTCTACGCGGTCGATGAATTTCGCCACCGATTTGATACCGTCGTCGTTCCAAGGTCCGCCCTCGGTGTAGCTGAACCCGAACATAAGGTACAGACGGAACACGTCCGAACCGTATTCGTCGATATATTTATCGGGCGAAACGACGTTTCCGCGGGATTTGGACATACGGTTTCCGTCGGGGCCGAGTATAATGCCTTGGTGTACGAGCCGTTTGAACGGTTCGCTGAAATCGATCAGACCCATATCGCGGAGCGCTTTGGTAATAAAGCGGGCGTAGAGGAGGTGCATGCACGCGTGTTCCGAACCGCCGACGTATACGTCTACGGGCAACATCTCGTTCGCGATCTCCGTCGAGAACGCCTGTTTTTCGTTATGCGCGTCGGGATAACGCAGGTAGTACCAGCTCGAACATACGAACGTATCGAGGGTATCGGGATCGCGGCTTGCTTTGCCGCCGCATTGCGGGCAGGTGCATTTCATAAACCCTTCGTGCGTTGCGAGCGGGGATTTGCCGTTGGGACGGAATTCCACGTCGTAAGGCAGTTTTACGGGCAGATCCTTTTCGGGAACGGGTACGACGCCGCACTTCTCGCAATGGATCATCGGAATGGGGGCGCCCCAGTAACGTTGACGGGATACCGACCAGTCGCGCAGACGGTAGTTGACTTTTTTGCCGCCCTTGCCGATCTTGGTGAGATGCACGGCGATCGCGTCGCGCGCCTCGTCGCTGGGCAGACCGTCGAATTCGCCGCTGTTGACCAAAATGCCGTCCTCGCAGAAGGGCAGGAGGGTCTCGCCGCCCGCTTTCTGAATGACCTGCGTGATAGGCAGACCGTATTTGGTCGCGAACGCGTAGTCGCGTTCGTCGTGCGCGGCGACCGCCATCACCGCGCCCGTGCCGTAGGAATAAAGCACGTAGTCGGCAAGATAGACGGGTACTTTTTTCTCCGTCAGGGGGTGGATCGCATACGCGCCCGTGAACACGCCCGTTTTCTCGCGGGCGGTGGAAAGTCTGTCGATGTCGTTCGCCTCGGCGGCGTATTGCACGTACTCGTCGATCGCTTGCGCGCGTTCGGGGTGCGCCGCTTTGAGTTTTTCCACGAGCGGGTGTTCGGGCGCGAGAACGATATAGTTCACGCCGAACACGGTGTCGGGACGGGTGGTGAACACGGTGATGTCGTCGCCCGTTTCACACTCGAACCGTATTTCGCAGCCCGTCGAACGCCCGATCCAGTTTTTCTGCATGAGCTTGGTCTTTTCGGGCCAGTCCAACCCGTCGAGGTCGGCGAGCAGTTCTTCGGCGTAGTCGGTGATCTTGAAGAACCATTGCGTCATATCCTTACGCAGAACGACGTTTCCGCAGCGTTCGCATTTGCCGTCTACGACCTGTTCGTTGGCGAGTACCGTTTCGCAACCGGGACACCAGTTGACGAGCGCCTCTTTGCGGTAGGCAAGACCTTTTCTATAGAGCTGTAAGAACAGCCATTGCGTCCATTTATAGTAATTTTCCTCGCAGGTCTTGATCTCCGCCGTCCAGTCGAACATCGCGCCCATATTTTTCAGCTGGCGTTCCATCGTCGCGATGTTTTTCTCGGTGGAGTCTTTGGGGTGGATACCCGTTTTGATCGCGTAGTTTTCCGCAGGCAGACCGAACGCGTCGAAACCCATCGGCTGGAACACTTCGTAGCCCTGCATTTTCTTGAACCGCGCGTACGTGTCGGTAGGGCCGTAGTTGTACCAGTGCCCTACGTGGAGATTTGCGCCCGAAGGGTAAGAGAACATTTCGAGCACGTAGAGTTTTTTATCCGCGTTTTTCTTGTTGAAGACGTTGAGTTTGGACTTTTCCCATTTCGCCTGCCATTTGCTTTCCACGGATTTCATATCCATCATAAAAAGACCTCGCTTCGCGCGTATCGAACCGCGCAATTTTTATCTCGAATTATACGTGATATATATTATAGAACATTTTTTTTTGCAAGTCAAGCGAATATGCGAGCCGAAAACGCGGGTATTTCGGGAAAATCGGATAAATAATTTTTTCTTCGCGGCATACAATAATGGTGTGGAAGAGATAACGATAACGCAAAACGGCTTTGACGGTCGGTATATGTCCTATCTGTACGGAAAGGTAAAAGAACGGTTCTCCTTTTTGCCCGCGGAGTTCGATATGCAAAAGGACGGGGAACACACGGAGATCGCCTGCAAAACGGAACGCGCGTACTGCCCGTACGTGCGCCGTTTCGCCGAGGAGAACATAGCGGACGTCATCGCCGTGGGCTATAAATACGCCTTCTTCGAGAAAAAACTCGTTCTGCCCCTCCTCTCCAAATGGCAGAAACGCCTGCTTTGCACCGCGCTCGTGGCGGCGGATCTCAAAGAGGACCGCGCGTACGCGCTCCGCAGGCTCGGCGGGTTCGAGAGCTATTGCCTCGACGGGGTGTTCCATTTTCGTCTGCGCGAGCTGAAACGCCGCTGGGAGGATATCGCCGAATACGTGCCGACGGATATGAGCGAAAGCGCGCTGGACGGTTTTTTGGAGTTCCTTGCCGAGGACGGTGAAGGGAAACTGTTCGTCAAGGGCGGAAAAGTCTACGACGAGGAATACAGACTTCTTTCCCGCAGTAAGCTCACTGGCGAAAGCTCGGTCGTGGGCGAGATCATGCTCGGCTCGGCGGAACGGGTGTACTGTTTCGGCGAAACGGACGGGGAAACGCGCTCGTTTTTGCGTAAGTATTACGGTGATAAAGCGGTGTTTTGTTAGGACCGTTTCGCGCCGCGGAGAAAAAATATCGAGATATTTCTTAAAAACGGTTGACAAACGCCGAACAAAGGTTTACAATAATAGGCGTAAAGACAAGTAGCGTCGCGGACTCGGAGCCGCAGAGAGCTTGCCCTTGGCTGAAAGGCGAGCGTTCCGAAACGAATGTGAAACCGCTTTACGTATGCGTAAACGAAAAGAAAAAAAGCGGCTCTGCGTACGCAGGGCAATTAAGGTGGAACCGCGCGAGAGGTATCGCGTCCTTAAACTCTTGACGGAGTTTGGGGATTTTTCTTTTTTATACGCAGATCAACGACGAATAAATATACGGAGGAAGTTATATGAACGTTATTTTGAAGAATGGGGAAAGCATAGCGCTGGAAGAGGGCGCGACGGCGATGACGGCGGCGCTCGCCATCTCCGAAGGACTGGCAAGAAACGCGGTCTGCGCGAAAGTGAACGGCGAACTCGTCGACCTTTCGCACGCGCTGAAAGAGGGCGATACGTTGGAGATCGTCACCCTCAAAGACAAAGAGGGTCTGAACGTATACCGTCACACCTGCTCGCACGTGCTTGCGCAAGCACTTAAAACGGTGTACCCGACCTGTAAACTGTCTATCGGTCCCGTCATCGAGAACGGGTTCTATTACGACGTCGATTTTGTGACCCCGATCGCGCAGTCCGATTTTACGAAGATTGAATCGGAAATGAAAAAGATCATCAAGAGCAATCAGCCGATCGAGCGTTTCACGCTCCCGAGAAAAGAGGCGATCGAGCTTATGCGCGGTTTTAACGAAACGTACAAGGTCGAACTGATCGAGGACCTGCCCGAGGGCGAGGAGATCTCCTTCTATAAACAGGGCAATTTCATCGACCTTTGCCGCGGACCGCACCTTCCCTCGACGGGCAAGATCAAGGCTTTCAGCCTGACGAGTATCGCGGGCGCGTACTGGCGCGGCGACGAGCATAATAAAATGCTCACCCGTATCTACGGTACGGCTTTTGCGAAGAAGGACGAGATGGAGGCGTATTTCACCATGCTCGAAGAGGCGAAAAAGCGCGACCATACGAAACTCGGCAAGGAACTCAAACTGTTCGCTATTATGAACGAGGGAAAAGGTCTGCCTTTCTTCCTGCCCAACGGTATGGCGCTCAAAAACCAACTCATCGAGTACTGGCGGCAGATCCACGCCCGCGAAGGGTACGTGGAGGTGCAAACGCCCATCATGCTCAACCGCACCCTTTGGGAAACTTCCGGACACTGGGACCATTACAGGGATAATATGTATACCCTGAAAGTGGACGAAGAGGACTTCGCGATCAAGCCCATGAACTGCCCCGGCGGTATTCTCGTATATAAGAACGAACCGCATAGCTATAAAGACCTGCCTATCCGTATGGGCGAACTGGGTATCGTGCATCGCCACGAGAAGTCCGGTCAGCTCCACGGTCTGTTCCGCGTACGTTGCTTTACGCAGGACGACGCGCATATCTTTATGACCCGCGAACAGATCAAGGACGAGATCAAGGGTATCGTCCGTCTGATCAACGAAGTGTATACGCTGTTCGGGTTCAAGTATCACGTGGAACTTTCCACCCGTCCCGAGAACAGTATGGGCAGCGACGAGGACTGGAACACCGCGACGGACGCGCTCAAAAACGCGCTCGACGATATGGGACTTCCGTACTTGGTCAACGAGGGCGACGGCGCGTTCTACGGACCGAAGATCGACTTCCATTTGGAGGACTCGATCGGCAGAACGTGGCAATGCGGAACGATCCAGCTCGATTTCCAACTTCCCCAAAGATTCGAAATGGAATACGTGGGCGAGGACGGCGCGAAACACCGTCCCATCATGGTACACCGCGTGGTGTTCGGCTCGATCGAACGTTTTATCGGTATCCTCATCGAGCATTTCGCGGGCAAGTTCCCCGTATGGCTCTCGCCGTTGCAGGTCAAGATCTTGCCTATCACCGATAAGCAAGAAGGATACGCGCGCGAGCTTTGCGAAAAGATGAAAGCGGCGGGGATCCGCGTGGCGGTGGACGATCGGAACGAAAAGATCGGCTATAAGATCCGCGAGGCACAGATGGAAAAAGTACCGTATATGCTCGTCGTCGGCGCGAACGAGGCGGAGGCGGGTCAGGTCGCCGTACGCCGCAGAGATAAGGGCGATATGGGCGCGGTAGCCGCGGACGAATTTATCCAAACGGTGAAAAAGGATATTGCGGACAAAACGGCGTTCTGACGAACGGGGGTAAAAAAATGTATATTTCCACGGAGATGAGCTCTTTCTACCGCTTGGGCAGCTTGGAAAAGGTACTCGACTTGCTCAAAGAAAGCGGGTTTACGGCGTTCGACTTTTCTATGTTCGGCGGGCTTTCGCACGAATTGCTCCTTGCCGACGATTACAAAGAAAAAGCGCGGGCGTTGCGTAACTACGCGGACGGATTAGGCTTGCCCTGCAATCAGGCGCACGCGCCTTTCCCGACGGTGAGAAAGGGGGACGAGGAATTCAATGAAAAAATGTTCCCCAAAGTATGCCGCGCGATAGAGGTCGCGGGCATACTCGGCGCGAAAGTGTGCGTGGTACATCCCTGCAACGACTATACGGCGGAGGAGAACGCCGAACTTTATAAGAAGTTCGAACCCGTCGCGAGAAAAGCGGGCGTCAAGATCGGTGTGGAAAATATGTTCAACGGGATCGACCCGCAAACGAATTTCCAGACCCCCGCGGCGTGTTCGCACCACGCCGATTTCCGCCGTCATCTCGAACTTTTGCCTCGGGACGTGTTCGTGGCGTGCCTCGACATCGGACACGCGGAGCTGTGCGGACTGAACACTTCGGCGGTGCAGATGATAGAAACGCTCGGCGACAGGTTGGAGGCGATACATTTGCACGACAACGATAAATTGCGGGACCGCCACCAGGTGCCGTTCTCGCACGGGATCGATTTCGGTGTGGTGATCGCCGCGCTGAAAAAGGTCGGGTATAAAGGCGATATTACGATGGAGTCGGACAGATTTGCCGCGAACGCGCCCGTCGAGCTTATCCCCGCGGCGGGGAAATATCTCGCGTGCGTGGCGGAGTATTTCCGCTCGAAAGTATGCGCGGAATAAAAAATCGTTAAAAAAATTAAAAAAATTCCGAAAATTCGCTTGACAGAGGGGAACGCTTTGTGCTATTATAGTAAAGCTAAGCAGGAGCGACCCTTCTCGCCGTGCGGTCATCATCGGTACGGCTCGATAACATTCTTCGTCCGCAAAGGTTTTGCGGCGGGATTTCGGAGAGAAGGATTGCGACGAAAAGCAGTCCTTTTAATTTTTGCGTGAGGTAAACTACCATTAAAGACCAGCATCAGATCAACGAAAGTATTCGCGACAGAGAGATAAGAGTTATTTCCGCGAGCGGCGAACAGCTCGGCATTATGAGCGCGTCGGAGGCGTTGCGGCTTGCCGAAGAGGAAAATCTCGATTTGGTTAAAATTTCTCCAAACGCCGTGCCGCCCGTATGCAAGATCATGAATTACGGGAAATTCAAGTTCGAGCAGTCGAAGAAAGAAAAGGAAAACCGCAAAAATCAAAAGACGGTGGAATTGAAAGAGATCTATCTTTCGATGACCATCGACGTCGGCGATCTGAACGTCAAAGCGAAAAAGACGGTGGAAATGCTCGGCGACGGGAATAAGGTCAAAGTTTCGATCCGTATGCGCGGCCGCCAGATGGCGCACGCGGCGATGGGCGTAGACGTTATGCGTCGGTTTTTCGATATGCTCGAAGGCAAAGCGTCGATGGATAAAGAGCCTAAGACGGAAGGCAGAAACATATTTATGATACTTTCGCCCGCAAAATAAGGCGAAAAGAACACGCGGACAAGCTTTTCTTTGGCTGAAAAGGAAAGTTCGTTATAAAACAAGAAAAAATTTCGGAGGATAAAGATATGCCTAAACAGAAAACACATAGCAGCACCAAGAAACGTTTTTGGCTTACCGGTTCGGGAAAAGTAAACCGTTCCCACAGCGGTAAAAACCACAAAGCGGAAACCAAGAACAGAAAGAGAAAGAGAAATTTGCGTCAGACGACTCTCGTTTCTTCCACGCAGGAAAGCACCGTCAAGAGCATGATGCCGTACAAGAAATAAGAAAGGAGATAAAAAATTATGCGTATTAAAAGAGCAGTAAACGCCGTTAAAAAGCGTAGAAAAATTTTAAAACTTGCAAAAGGTTATTACGGAAATAAGAGCAAATCTTACAGAATCGCAAGAGAGGCCGTAATGAAATCTCTCAACTATGCCTACATCGGCAGAAGAAGAAGAAAGAGAGATTTCCGCCGTCTTTGGATCGCGAGAATCAACGCCGCGGCAAGAACCAACGGTATCTCTTACAGCAAGCTTATGCACGGTCTTAACGTTGCGGGTATCAACCTCAACAGAAAAGTCCTTGCGGACCTTGCGGTAAACGACGCTCCCGCATTCACGCAGCTCGTTGAAAAAGCGAAAGCGGCGCTTTGATCGCTTACAAAAAAGCCTTTGTATAAAAGGCTTTTTTCACACTTTTTACAGCAATGATCTTAACGTCCAAAAACAACCCACTCATCAAAGAAACGGTGCTCCTGAAAGATAAAAAGGGCAGAAAAACGTACGGGCTTTTCCTCGTCGAAGGCGTGAAAATGGCGGCGGAACTGCGAAAAAGCGGTTTTGAATGCGACCGTATTTTCATCGCCGAAAGTTATTGCGGCGACGAACGGTTCGCCGCGGGCGCGGAGGACAAGGTCGTGCGCGTTTCCGACGACGTGATGCGCTATCTCTCGGACGAGAAAACGCCGCAGGGCGTTTTGTGCCGCGTGAAGATACCTTCTTCCCCGCTTTGTCCGCCCTCGGGCGCATGTCTTATCCTCGACGGCGTATCCGACCCCGGCAACGTGGGCGCGATCGTCCGTACGGCGAACGCCGCAGGGTATAAAGAGATATATCTCACCAAAGACTGCGCGGACGCGTATTCCCCCAAAAGCGTGCGAGCGAGTATGAGCGGCGTGTTTTTCACGAACCTGTATTTCGGCGAGCGCGCGGAGATACTCTCCGTAATGGGCGATACGGCGCTCCTTATCGCGGATATGAACGGCGAGAACGTATTTTCCTATTCCGCGCCCGATAAATTCGCGCTCGTGATCGGTAACGAGGCGAACGGGGTATCGGAAGAAATGCGCGCGGCGGCGAAGATCGCGGTGAAGATACCTATGCGGGAAACGCAGGAAAGCCTGAACGCGTCGGTGTCGGCGGGGATATTGATGTATTTGTTGAAAAAGCGGACGTTTTTGGAATAATGGAACGAAAATAAAAACAGGAAAAAAGGAGTAAGATATGTCAGGACATAGCAAATGGCACAACATACAGGCAAAGAAAGGTAAGGCGGACGCGGCGAAGGGCAGAATATTCACCAAGATAGGTAGAGAGATCGCGGTTGCGGCGAAGAACAACCCCAACCCCGAAACGAACAGCAAGCTCGCGGACATCATCGCGAAAGCGAAAGCCGCGAATATGCCCAACGACAACATTCAACGCAGTATCAAGAAAGCGGCGGGCGAAATGAACGGCGCGGACTATAAAGAACTCACCTACGAGGGCTACGGTCCCGCGGGTTCGGCGGTCATCATCGTCACGCTTACCGACAATATCAACCGTACGGCGGGCGACGTGCGCGCGATTTTGAGCAAGCACGGCGGTTCGATGGGCAACACGGGTTGCGTATCGTATAACTTCGACAATAAAGGGTATATCGTCGTAGAAAGAACGGTCGAGCTGGACGAGGACACGATGACGGAATACGCGCTCGAAGCGGGTGCGGACGACGTTGTGACGAGCGACGACGTGTACGAAATATTCACCGCTCCCGAGAACTTCTCGGAAGTGCGTAAGTATCTCGAAGACAAGAACGCGGAACTGATGGCGGCGGCGCCGAAGGGCCGCAGAAACGACGAGGAAGAACCCAAGATCAAGTTCGTACAGGCGGAGATCGCGATGATTCCGCAGAACAAGATCACTCTGCCCGCGGAAAAGGTCGCGACGTTTGAAAAATTGCTCGACGCGTTGGAAGAACACGACGACGTGCAGGAAGTATATCACAACGTAGACCTTCCCGACGACGAAGAGTAAAAACGTACCCGAAAAAGTTTCGCGCGGCTGTCAAAATAAGGGCGCGCGAAACGCTTGACAGGTTTTTCCAAAATATGGTATAATCGAATAAATCCCCGTGAGGGAGTAGCGAGCGCAAAGTTTTTTGCGCGGGCAAGTCAACAACACCGACCCGTTTTTCGGGTTTGGCTTGTCATAGATCGCAAGACTCACGTATAGCGAAAGAAAAGGCTGTACGGCGAGTAAAAGAGGTTTTTTATCCCCAAGTACAGCGAGCGTTGTACTTGGGGATTTCTTACGTACGAAAAAAAATCAAATCGGAAAGGAGATAAAATGAAACAGTATTGCGAAGAAGTCGGCGCGGTGCTCCAAAAAACGGGCGCATCGCGGGAAAACGGTCTTTCGGCGGCGGAGGCGGAAAAACGCCTTGCGGAGAACGGTCGGAACAAGCTCGCGGCGGCGAAGAAAAAATCCGTCGTCCGCAGATTTTTCGAACAGCTCGCCGATCCGATGATCGTCATTCTCATCGTCGCGGCGGCGATCAGCGGCGTGCTTGCCGTGGTGGAAAACGAGGGCTTTGCCGACGTCATTATCATTATGGCGGTCGTGCTCCTCAACGCCGTTCTCGGCGTTTTGCAGGAAAGCAAGGCAGAAAAAGCGATCGAGGCGTTGCAGGAAATGTCCGCGGCGACCTCCAAGGTCTTGCGCGAGGGGAAACTTTTGTCCGTACCCAGCGAGGAACTCGTGGTCGGCGATATCGTTATGTTGGAGGCGGGCGATTCCGTCCCCGCCGACGCCAGACTTATCGAAAGTGCGAGCCTGAAAGTGGAGGAGGCGGCGCTTACGGGCGAATCCGTGCCGGTCGCCAAGATCACGGAGGCGATCGCGCTCAAAGACGGCGCGAAAGACGTGCCGCTCGGCGACCGTAAGAATATGGTATATATGGGCAGTACGGTCGTGTACGGCCGCGGCGTAGCCGTCGTTACGGCGACGGGTATGGACACCGAAATGGGCAAGATCGCGGGCGCGCTCGCGCAGGCGCAAGAGGGCAAAACGCCGTTGCAGATAAAGCTCGGTCAGCTCTCGAAGGTGCTTACGTGGCTGGTGCTGGGTATCTGCGCGGTCGTGTTCGGCGTACAGCTTATCCGCGCGCGCAGTTTTGATTTCGATTTCGTGCTCGATTCCTTTATGGTAGCCGTTTCGCTCGCCGTCGCGGCGATACCCGAAGGTCTTGCCGCCGTCGTCACCGTCGTGCTTTCCATCGGGGTCACGAATATGTCCAAGCGCAACGCCATCATTCGTAAGCTCACCGCCGTAGAAACGCTCGGTTGTGCGCAGATCATCTGCTCGGATAAGACGGGTACGCTCACGCAGAACAAAATGACGGTCGTCGATCATTTCGGCGAGGACGAAAAACGTATCGCGGCGGCGATGGCGCTCTGTTCGGACGCGGAACTCGACAGGGACGGTGCGGTGACGGGCGAACCGACCGAGGCGGCGCTCGTCGTTTGGGCGCAAAAACTGGAAATGCCCAAATACGATCTGAAAACTTCCCGACCCCGCGCGGGCGAATTGCCCTTCGATTCCAACCGTAAGATGATGACGACGGTGCATAAGCTCGAAAAGGGATATGCGCAATACACGAAAGGCGCGCCCGACGTGGTGATCGACCGTTGCACGCACTATCTCGAAAACGGCAGACCCGTTCCGATGACGGAGGAGTACCGTCAAAAGATCCTCGCGGCGAATAAAGCGATGGCGGACAAAGCCCTTCGCGTACTCGCTTGCGCCGAGCGTTCGCTTTCGGAGCTGCCGAACGTCTACGAATCGGAAGAAATAGAAAAAGATCTTTGCTTTACGGGTCTTTGCGGTATGATCGACCCCGTCCGTCCCGAGGTCAAGGACGCGATCGCGCGTTGCCGCGAGGCGGGCATACGCCCGATCATGATAACGGGCGACCACGTGGATACGGCGGTCGCGATCGCCAAAGAACTCGGTATCCTCGACGGGGATATCCGCGCGGTGACGGGCGCGCAACTCGACGAGATGGACGACGAAACGTTCGAAAAGGAATTTCGGTCCATCGGCGTATACGCCCGCGTTCAGCCCGAACATAAGACGCGTATCGTCAACGCTTGGAAAAAAGCGGGCTACGTAACGGCGATGACGGGCGACGGCGTGAACGACGCGCCCTCGATCAAATCCGCGGACATCGGCGTGGGTATGGGCATTACGGGTACGGACGTCACCAAGAACGTAGCCGATATGGTCTTGACCGACGACAATTTCGCGACCATCGTCGGCGCGGTGGAGGAAGGACGGCGCATTTACGACAATATCCGCAAAGCCATTCAGTTTTTGCTCGCCTCGAATATGAGCGAAGTCATCGCCATTTTCACGGCGACGTTGATGGGCTTTACCATTCTCAAACCCGTGCATTTGCTCTGGATTAACCTCGTCACCGACACCTTCCCCGCGCTCGCGCTCGGAACGGAGGAGGCGGAAGAGGACATCATGCGCCGAAAACCCCGATCTTCCAAAGCGGGTATTTTCGCGGGCGGTATGGGGATCGATATCCTGTATCAAGGTCTGATCGTCGCGGCGTTGACCCTGTTTTCCTACTTCCTCGGTCACTACCTCGAAACGGGCGTTTGGAGTGTTGAAACGAGCGCGGACGGTATGACGATGGCGTTTTTGACGATGTCGATGGCGGAAATATTCCATAGCCTGAATATGCGTTCGCAACGAAAGAGCCTGTTTACGATGAAAAAACAGAATAAAATGCTCCTTTTGGCGGCGGTCGGTTCGCTTATCGCGACGACGGCGGTGTGCGAGATACCCTTCCTTGCCGCGGCGTTCGGGTTCGCGTCGGTGAATTTCACGGAATACGCGATCGCGATCTTGCTCGGCGCGTGCATAATCCCGATCGTGGAACTCGTCAAATTTTTCCAAAGACGGCGGGCAAAAGACCGCGAGGAATGAGAAAACGGTCAAAAACCGTCGAACGGGGGTATAAAAACCCGAAAAATGGGTGAAAAAAATAAAAAGAGGCTACCGTGTCCGCGTTGAAACGGGTTTTCGACGCGGGCGCGATAAATTTTTTTTGTATTTTTATATGAGAAATTTCGGTAAAACCCTTGACCGAACGGAGAAGATATGCTATAATAATAGACAGTAAAAGCAGGAATTCGGCTTTTTTCTTGTAAAAAACGGGCCAGAGGTGTAAAATGGCGGACAGAAAACAAACGGAAACATCTAAAATCGACGCATTGTATAGCTGGATCTCTTACGATCTGCAAAAGATGAAGAGCGAACTTATGAACGAGATGAAATATTCTTCCGTTCAGATGGGTTCTTTGTATCAGGAAATAAAGAGCGACAAAGATAAGTCCTCGCAGGCGATCTCGCAGGAGATCCGTTACAGCTATAAACAGAACCAGACCATTTACGACGGTTTGGCAAAGATGCTTACGGAAGAAGTCGGCGATAGACTGAACTCGATGGACGAAAAGGTCGCCGATCTCGAAGAACTGCAAAAAGCGATACAAAACGCCGTTGCGGACGTCGTTTCCAAGCTCGACGAAGTGCAGGATAACGTTGCGGACGCCGTAAAAGCCAAAGTCGACGAAGTCCTTCCTCAGCTCGAAGAGGCGGTCGGCGAGATCAAATACGGCTACGTACAGCAACAGGCGATCTACGACGGTTTGACCACGCTCATTCAAAGCGAGGTCATCGCGAAACTCAACGACGCGGACGCGAAACTCGCGATGCTCGAACAGATCGACAGATCGCTGGTCGAGATCCAGGAGAAGATCGCAGAGGGTATCACGCTTTACGAGGATAACGACTATAAAGCGGTGATCGAATCGGTCGCGGAAAAGACGGAAGAAAGCGTTGCCGAGCATAGCCGTCAGGTCTTGGAGGCGGTAGCGGCTATTCCCGTAGCGGAAAACGTAGATTATACCCGTATCGTAGACGAAGTAGGCGATAAGGTCCTCGACCTTCTCGGCGAGATCGTTCTGCCCCAGCCCAAGGAAGAAGAAACCGTCGAGGCGAAAGTCGATTACGACAAGATCGTATACGGCACGGCGGAAAAGGTAGTGGAATCTCTGCCCTATCCCGAAAAGGTGAACTATCGCCGTATCGACGAAAGCTTTGTCAAAGCGGCGGAGAAGGTACAGGTTCAGATCGCGGAAGAAACGCTGTCGGCGGCGGTTGCGACGATGGTCGAAAAAGCGCTTGCCTCGCTCGATCTCGACGCGCTTGCGGCGTCGGTCGCGGAGAAAGTACAGATCCCCGTAGTAGAGGCGCCCGAGATCGATTACGAACGTTTGTCCGATATGGTGGCGGCGAAAGTCGTCGTTCCCGAAGTGGACTACGAGCGTTTGTCGGAGATGGTCGCGGCTAAGATCGCCGTACCCGAAGTGAATGTTCCCGAGATCGATTACGATCTTCTGTCCGATATGGTCGTAGAAAAACTCGCGCCCAGCGTAGAACAGACGTACGACGTCGTTCTCGACGAGGCGGGTATCGATCAGATCGCGGAAAGAGTATCGGAAAAGCTCGACGTCGTAGAATCGACCGATTATGCGCGTATCGCGAATATCGTGGAAGAAAAGCTCAACGAAAAGCCTTGCGAACCGCCTACATACGAACTCGTCGTAGACGAAGAGGGCGTACAAGCGATCGCCAAGACGGTTGCGGAAGAGCTTTGCCAAGCTTGCAGCAACTGCGCGGCGTATGAAGAAACGACGGAAGACCCCGTAGAAGAGGTCGCGGAAGAACCGACCGTAGCGGAAGAACCCGAAACGCAGGAAGAAGTCGTAGAAGAAACGACGGAAGAACCCGTGGAAGAGGTCGTAGAAGAACCGACCGTAGCGGAAGAACTCGCCGTAGCGGCGGAACCCGCGTATAACGAACTCGAAGATCAGCTTGTCGACGCGGAAACGGGTCTTGTCGTTCGGTTGAAGAGAAGTTTCACGGCGAAGATGAAACAGAGCGAGGACCGCGTAAAGCAGTATTACAGCGACATCAAGAACGAACTGACCTCGTATAAGCGTATCAATTCGAACGTAAGCTGGCACGGCGACAGATTCAACTACGGTCGTGATACGGTTGCGAAGATCAACATCAACGGTAAGACGCTTTGCTTCTACGTTGCGCTTGATCCCAACGATCCCGAATTGAAGCCCACCGTATATCATCAGAAGGACGTCGGCG
>JBGVLV010000041.1:0-8723 GCA_045124465.1 Candidatus Scatosoma sp. | reverse complement strand
TTAAGCTCCACGCCCAAAGGACCGAAGTCCCACGTGTTGGCAAGACCGCCGTATATCTCGCTGCCGGGGAAGATAAAGCCCCTGTTTTTGCAAAGGGAAACGAGTTTTTCCATCGTCACCGCTCTTTTCTCTGCCATAACTTTATAACCTCTTTTTTTAGGCTCTGTCGCAACAATCGGTTGATTTTTAGACGGAAAAACGCTACGAAATACGGCGCGTTAATCTCGGTTACAGACCACAGAGGGTATGCGCCCTCGAATAACGTTTGTCTTTCTTGCGTTTTTCTCGTCAAACCGTGAAAAATAGATTTTTCACTAATCAACCGTTTGTTGTTCCATCGCCTTTTATTTTTCTCGTCCATTATACGATATTTTGCCCGTCAAGTCAAACGAAAGGGGGAATTTTTGCGGAATTTTTTTCCGACGGCGCGGGTTTTTTCGGGGAAACGGCACGCTTTCGCAAATTTTTCCAAAATTTTGCCCCCGTCGAAGAAAAAAACCGTAAAAAATTGCGGAAGAACTATTCCCTTTTTTCAAAATATGTGTTATAATATTAAGAACAGGATAAGGCGCGGTTTTCCGCGTTTTCTCCCTTGATGAGAAAATTACCCACTTATGGAGGACATATCTATGCTTTCGGATATCGAAATAGCGGAACAAGCGGAACTTTACGATATCCGCGAGGTCGCGAAAAAACTCGACCTCACGGAGGACGAACTCGAACTTTACGGCAAATATAAGGCGAAGATCACTTTGCCCAAAAACGCCGTACGCAAAGCCAAGCTCATACTCGTCACGGCGATCAACCCCACGTCGAGCGGCGAGGGAAAAACGACCGTTTCCATCGGT
This sequence comes from Candidatus Scatosoma sp., assembly GCA_045124465.1. Classification (GTDB taxonomy): domain Bacteria; phylum Bacillota; class Clostridia; order Christensenellales; family Borkfalkiaceae; genus Scatosoma. Next base: position 7,875 of record JBGVLV010000041.1, on the reverse strand, counting down.
CTTGCCGACGGGCTTTCCAAGATTGGCAAAAAGGCTTGTCTTGCCCTTCGCGAACCTTCGCTCGGACCCGTGTTCGGGATCAAGGGCGGCGCGGCGGGCGGCGGCTACGCGCAGGTCGTGCCTATGTCCGATATCAATCTGCATTTCACGGGCGATCTGCACGCGATCACGGCGGCGAACAACCTGCTTTGCGCGTTGATGGATAATCATATCTTCCGCGGCAATGCGCTCCGTATCGACGTGAACAATATCTACTTCCACCGTTGTATGGATATGAACGAACGCGAGCTTATCAACGTGACGATCGGCGGCAAGGGCCGCGGCGTGGAACGCGAAGATCACTTCGACATTACGGCGGCGAGCGAGATCATGGCGGTGCTCTGTCTTGCGACGGATATAGACGATCTGAAAAACAGGCTCGGCAATATCATCGTCGGTTTGAATACGGACGGCGACTACGTACGCGCGAAGGAGATTCCCGGCGCGGTCGGGTCGATGGCGGTGTTGCTCAAAGACGCGATGAAACCCAACCTCGTTCAAACGCTCGAACACACGCCCGCGATCATTCACGGCGGACCGTTCGCGAACATCGCGCACGGCTGTAACAGCGTGCAGGCTACGTACGCGGCGATGAGCCTTGCGGACTACGCGGTGACGGAGGCGGGATTCGGCGCGGACCTCGGCGCGGAGAAGTTCCTCGACACGAAGTGTCGGGCGGCGGGCATCGAACCGGATTGCGTGGTCATCGTAGCGACGGTAAAGGCGCTCAAACTCCACGGCGGCGCGGCGAAAGAGACTCTGGCGACGGAAGATCTCGAAGCGCTGAAAAAGGGTATGCCCAACCTTATGAAACATATCGAAAACGTACAGAATATATTTAAAAAGCCCGTCGTGGTCGCGATGAACAGATTCTACACGGACACGCAGGCGGAAACCGATCTCGTCATCGGGGAAGTATCCAAAGCGGGCGCGAAAGCGGTGTTCACCGACGTGTTCTTAAAGGGCGGCGAAGGCGGCAAGGAGCTTGCGGAAGAGGTCGTGAAAGCTTGCGAGATCCCCTCCAAGCTCTGCCACCCTTACGAGCTGGAACAGGGCGTTTGCGAGAAGATCGAAAACGTAGCGAAGAAGATATACGGCGCGGACGGCGTGGATTTCTCGGACGAGGCGCTCGCGAAGATCAAGACCATCGAAGAAAAAGGTTCGGGGAATTTGCCCGTCATCATCGCGAAAACGCAATACTCCCTTTCGGACAACGCGGAACTGCTCGGTCGGCCGACGGGATTCCGTATCGCAGTCCGCGACATCGTCTTGAAAGGCGGCGCGGGATTTATCGTTGCGATCGCGGGCAAGATCATGCTTATGCCCGGTCTCGGCGCGCACCCTGCGGCGGAGAAGATCGATCTTTTGAGCGACGGCACGATCGTCGGGCTTTCCTGACGGAAGTTTGAGGACAAAACGGGAAGAATTATGAAAACTATCGAGGCAACCAACTTCATCGAACAGATCATCAACGACGACATCGAAAACGGCAAGATAACCGCCGTGCAAACGCGTTTCCCGCCCGAACCCAACGGGTATCTGCATATCGGTCACGTGAAAAGTATGCTCGTCAACTTCGGTACTGCGAAAAAGTACGACGGGAAATGCAACCTCTTTTTCGACGACACCAACCCCTCCAAGGAAAAGACGGAATTCGTCAACGCCATTCGCGGCGACATTCAATGGATCGGCTACGAATGGGCGAACGAGGTCTATGCGTCCGACTTTTTCGACGTTATCTACGAATACGCGGAAAAGCTGATCGCGGACGGCAAAGCGTTCGTGTGCGACCTCTCCCCCGAGGAGATAAGCGCTACCCGCGGTACGCTCACAGAGCCGGGTAAGGAAAGCCCGTACAGAAACCGCAGCGCGGAAGAGAATTTGCGGTTGTTCCGCGAAATGAAAGCGGGCAAATACCCCGACGGCAGCAAGTGCTTGCGCGCGAAGATCGATATGTCGTCGCCGAATATGAATATGCGCGACCCCGTTATCTACCGTATCTTACGCGCGACCCATCACCGCACGGGGGATAAGTGGTGTATTTACCCCATGTACGACTACGCGCACCCCATTTGCGATTATTTGCAGGGCGTGACCCATTCCCTTTGCACGTTGGAATTCGAGGATCACAGACCCTTGTACGACTGGGTAGGGATCAACCTCGGCTTTTCGCCCAAGCCCCGCCAGATCGAGTTCGCGCGGCTTGCGGTCACGAACACGGTAATGTCCAAACGGTATTTGAAAAAGCTCGTGGAAGAAGGTCACGTGCACGGTTGGGACGATCCGCGTATGCCGACCATCGCGGGACTTCGCAACCGCGGCGTACCGCCCGAGGCGTTGCTCGATTTCTGTACGAAGATCGGTATCGTCAAAGCGAATTCCGAGTGCCAGCTCTCCTATCTCGAATCGTGTATCCGCGACAATCTCAACGAGAACGCGGAACGCGCGATGGCGGTGCTCGAACCGCTTAAAATCACCATTACGAACTACGAGGGCGAGGAGGAGCTGGAAACGGCGGTCCACCCCTTAAAACCCGAACTGGGCACGCGCAAAGTTTCGTTCTCGAACGTAGTATATATCGATAAGTCGGACTTTTCGCTCGATCCCCCGCCCAAGTACCAACGCTTAAAGCCGGACGGGTACGTGCGGTTGAAGGGCGCGTATATCGTGCATTGCGACGAGGTGGTCAAGGACGGAAACGGCGAGGTCGTCGAGCTGAAATGTTCGTACGTGCCGACCAGCCGTTCGTCGCAGGATACGAGCGGGATCAAGGTCAAAGGCACGATACAATGGGTAGACGGCAAGACGGGCGTGGACGCGGAGATACGGCGGTACGGGTATCTGCTCAAAGACGCGGACTACGCGGGTCAGGATTTCGGCGAGAGAATGAACCTCGACAGCGAGCATATCTACCGCGGAAAAGCCGAACCCTATCTTGCGGAGAGTGCGGACGGGAAAGCGTTCCAGCTTATGCGCGTGGGGTATTATAAAAAATGCAAAGACGAAAAGGGCGGGCTGGTACTGTCCGAGATCGTGTCCTTGAAGGATAATTTCAATAAATAACGGAGTGCGGAGGTGCTTATGATGCCTTTACAATCGTTGCTCGCGGCGGAATGGTTGCGTTCGAATATACAATACCTGCCGCTTGCGGTCGTTATACTTTGCGGGGTCATACTCCTGATCGCGTTTTTCGTCGGTCTGAAAAAGGGCGGCAGAAGGGTGAGCTGGGGCGGTTTCGTATGGCTTGCCGCCGGCGTGGCGTTTTTCCTCGTAGACAAATACCTGGGTGCGAAAAACCCCGTCCGTACGTGGCTTACGAAGAATAATTTCGACGGGAACGTAGTCGCGTTCGCGTCGTCGTTCACCATCGCGATCGCCTGCATAATCGTCGTGCTCGCGCTGTACGGGTTGTTTACCCTTTTGTTCCGTCGCGGACGGAAGTTCAAAAAGGAAAAGGATCTCTCGGAGGAACGCGGCGTGAAATACGGTACGTACGAGGATGTGGAGATCTACGGCGACGAGGAAGAAAAACCGCGCGGGAAATACCGCAAACCCTCCGTGTTCGGTCGGATCTGCGGCGGGTTGATCTGCGTCGTGAATACGGCGATGGTGCTTGCCGTCGTGATCGCTACGGCGTTGCTTTTGGTCAATTCCACTTCGCTCAAAGACGGATTTTTCTCGCCCATCTATCGCGTTCCGCTCGTGCGTACGCTCGTGACGTACGCGTCGAGATTCGCGCTCGATTTTGCGATCATCGGTATCATCGCGGGGATCGCGTGCGCGGGTACGAAAAAAGGTATGCTGGAAACGGTGCGCGCGTTGCTCGTCAAACTGGGCGTGTTGGCGGCGCTCGGGTTCAGTTTCTATCTCCCGTTCTCGAAATTCGTAGACTCGAACGCGTTTTTAAGCGCGGTCGTGGAACGTTGTATCGCGTTATTCAACACGTTCGGAGCGAGCGAAAAGGTCGCGACGATCGGGGGTAAGGTGCTTTCGGGCGTGGCGTTGGCGGTCGTTTCGTGTTTGGCGATACTGCTCGTGCAATGGATACTCAAACAGATCGTTAAAGTTGTGAACCGCTTGAAGTTCTTGCAGGTGATCGACAGAACGCTGTCCTGCGTTTTGTATCTTGCGATCGGCGTGGCGGTGTGCGCGGCGATCTGGGCGGTGGTGTATACGCTCGCGTATTACGGCATATTCCAAGTGAGCGAATTGATGACGGGCGATACCTGCCTGTCGAACGGGATATTCCAAACGTTCGACGTCTATCTCAAACCCTATCTCGACTCGTTCACGGAGACGGCGAAAACTTGGATGGCGAAATTGCCGTTCTGATAAGGTAAAGAAAAAAGAAAGGGGGCAGGTATGCGATGAAACGCATACCTGCCCTTTTAAAATACGCAGAAAGATCGAAGGCTTATTCGAATTGATTCGCTAAAATATCGGCGGTAAGACGGGCGAGGTTCATATCGCTGCCGTCCATTTTCGCGCCGTCCTCTTTGGAGAGAACGGCTACCGCGCCGAGGCAATCGCCGCCCGAAACGATGGGAACGATGACCTGGGCGGTCACGCCCTCTTCGCGGGAGGAGGTGATGGGGAGAATATCCCCGCCCTCCGCGGCGTTCGCGATATAGCTGCGGCGTTCGCGTAAAATTTTGTCCATATCCTCGGATAAGCTCTTGCCGTCGAGGTCTTTGCGACCGTCGCCGCAGGCGTGTAAAATACCGTCGGTATCGCAAATAACGGCGAGTTTACCGCTCAGGTCGTTTAGAGAACGGGCGGTAGCCTTGCTGAACCGTTCCAAGGTAGCGATAGGCGAATATTTTTTGAGCATAAGTTCGTCGCGGTCGGTAAAGATTTCGAGGGGATCGCCCTCTTTAATGCGGAGCGTGCGGCGAATTTCCTTAGGGATAACGACTCTGCCAAGCTCGTCGATTCTTCTTACGATTCCGGTTGCTTTCATAAAAATTCCTCCATTTACAAATATTGTGGCTGGAAAGGGGGAAGAATATGCAAGGGAAGGAAGAAAATGAAAAAAAATTAAAGATTTTTCAAAAGAGCACGAAAAATAAGTTGACAAACGCGAGGCATTAAGTTATAATAATATCCGTTAATGCGGTCGTGGCGGAACTGGCAGACGCGCAAGACTAAGGATCTTGTGGGTAACTCCATGCAGGTTCAATTCCTGTCGACCGCACCAGAGCAAGGCATTTATGTAAGAAAAGTTGCATAAATGCCGTTTTTCTTTGTATTTTTGCATAAATATTCATAGCGAAATGGCTAAAATTCACGTTTTTTACCTCGATTGGCGTGTTTTTTGGCGCGTTGAATAGATAGAAAGACCCGTCGATTATTCTTGAAAAGCCTGTCGACTGAAAAATAAGCGAAAATCTTTTGTTTTTTGGCGTTTATTTGGCGTATGGTAATTTTTAGGGCATACAAAAGCAAAACCGTTTGGCGAGTGATTTTCTCACCAAACGGCGTTTTATTATTTAGTTAAAACTCAAATACGACTTTATCCATTTCCGATTTCATAAACTTATCGGGGAAGTGCGTATATACACGCCCGACTAACCGTTCCGAGCTATCGCCCATCCAAATATCGACGATATCAGGACGCACGTACTGCTGGCAAACGGTAGCAAAAGTATGGCGCAAATAATACTGTGTGATTTCTTCGTCGTTCATAATTCGCTTAAAAATTCGGTTGAGTACGTCCGTTCGGTGAGGAAAGACAATCGGCTCGTCTAAATTGAGTTGTTCTCTTGCTTGACGGCAAATAGGGATTTTCTTATACTCGATTTTCCCGTTTTTGCGCTTGGCGTTCCGCGCGATTAAGAAATCGCCTTCAAAGTGCGCGTCTTCCAGCTCACAAGGGCGCAAACCGAAATATAGAAGAATAAGAAAGGTGCGCTTGTATTCTTCAAATTCGGGTGAATCTAAGCGTTCTACAAGCGTTTTTTGCTCGTCATAGGTCAACGCTCTACGCGTGTTCCTTTCGGCTCTTTTGAAAGGGATTAAAACCATAGGATTGTACGTGAGTATTCCGCTTGCAATCGCGTATTTGAAAATAGAATTGAAAATTACGCGCAAATCTTCATACACCCGCCCTTCGGTTTTCGTCATAATATTGTTGACGTCAATCGTCTTGACGGTGGTTATCCGCATATCGCCGATAATAGGGAATATGTACCGTTTGCAATAACTTACGTAATTTTTATGCGTACGCTCGTTGAGCTTGTCCTTTTTGAATTCCAACCATTCGTTGGCAATGCGCATAAACGAGCTCGGCTCACCCTTGTAATCCTGCCTACGGTGCTTTTGAATTTGGTCGGGCATCGTTTCTTGGATAAACCGTTCTTTCGCCTTTTCAAGCGTTGCACCCGAAACGTGGATATGATAACCGTTCCGCCGATAGCGGATTTCAAAAATGAAAGCGTTTTTACTGTTTTGGCGTTTGAGAACGTGCGCGGCAAGTCCGTTTGCGATAAATTCTTTCTTGAACGTTTTCGACATCTTGGCAATCTCCTTTTTCGTGAAGTGGGTAATAAAGCTTTTTGTGTCAGGGTTTGTGGGTTTGACGAGATTTTCAACCTTGTCTTGTGTGATACTGTTCGACGCAAGTTTCAAGATAAGCTGAATATTTTCGTCGGCGTTTGGTTTGGTTGTTGCTTCTTTAATCCATTGTGTAATTTGTTCTAATTCTTTTTGATTCATTGTCCTCCTTGTGGAAAATTTTGGTGTTTTTGGTTTTGTATCCTACCATAAATTTTCGTAAAATGCAAATGTTTTTTCATAGTTTTTTTTATTTTGTCCATTGATAATTTTTATTTTTGGGTGGTTTAGGCGCGCGAGCGCGTTCATTTGCCGTTCGTTTGGCTTCTAAAAGTTTGTCGGGCGCGTGCGTGTGGATAAATTCAACGTATTCCTTGTATCGTTCAAGTTCAGGGATTTTCTTTTCAAGTTTACGAAGTTCACTAAAAAGAAAATCATTGTCTTTGTCCTTGATAGCCTTTTCCTTTTCAAGCTGTTTATAGCTTGCGATAAGCCCAACGATTTGTTTGCGAAGTTCGTTCTTTGAAAAGGGCTTCTTCCCATCTATCGCGTCTTGGAATGCGCGTAAGTATTCTTGTAGGGGTTTGATTTCTTCTTGCAAGGTTTGTAATTCTTTTTCTTGCCGTTGCTTTTCCCATTCGTATTTGGTAGTGTGCTTTTTATTACTACCGACTTCTCCGCGTTCTAATCCATAGCGGATAGAAACCTCTTCGTAAAAATCGTCTTGTAAATTGCCGAACGATAACTGTCCGCCTCGTTGTTCCCAAAAATCTGAACTACAAATTTTCGGATGGGGGAGTTTTACTTCTTCGTATATTGAGCTTCCGTGGCTGTCTTTCGCTTGGATTGGCGAGCCTTTTTCATTACGTAAAACTTTCCCGTCGGGTGCTTTGGCGTAAACCTTTTTCTTTCCCGTATCAACGAGCGGTATGTAATATAATTGTAAGTGTGGCGTGGTTTCGTCCAAATGCACGACGGCGGATAAAATATTTTCGTCCGTGCCGTGATAACCGATTTGACGTAAAACGAACCCATAACTTCTATTGAAAAAGTCAACTACTTTTTGTGGTGGCGGTTGATCTTGCACGTAGCCGAGCTTTTCAAAGAACGATTTATCCGACGTGATAATGATTCCCTCAAAGGCGACGGACTTTTTCGTTTCCTTGAACGTGGCGTGGGTGGTTTCGACGATAGACTTCCATTGCTGAGATAATCCACCGTCCGATTTTTTATAATAGTAGTTGAGTGGTGTTCTTATATCGTCGATATCTTCGTTGCGGTGAT
>JBGVLV010000040.1:0-29024 GCA_045124465.1 Candidatus Scatosoma sp. | reverse complement strand
AACCAATCTTTTGTATATGTAGGTAAATTCCAAAAGCGTTTGTATAAATCTTGCCCTGCACCTATATCATCACTTTCATTTTCTTCTGCGTTATCGTTACGGTTGCCAAGATTTTTAAGCGTATCTTTTTTATTGTTATTAGCACAAATAAAACGTAAATATTCGGCTATAGACATATTACCGCCTACAAATATACCCAAACGTCTTATTCCTGCCCAATAGATATCAGAAGGTTGTCTTTTAACCCAAGAACCACGTGCAATAACCGAACTTCCTATTACGCCATCATCTTTTGAGTTCGCATACAAATGCTCTCCACAACTCTTTTCTTTTTCATATAACGCCTTAAACATACGGTTAGGATTAGTTTCACCGCTTTTCTCCAAATCCTTAAACGCATACGGAATGCACAAAAAATATTTCGCTTTTGTTTGGATAGTTGACGTTCCGGGGAAGAAAAGGTTTGCATATCCATCACGAATAGGTGCAATCCCAAGTTCGTCTAAAGTACCCGCTTCTGAAAGCAAGTTCAACACATTAAGAACTTTATTACGTTCATTTTTAGAAAAATCAATCCAACCTAATTGCATTTATATATCCTTCTTTTGTTTAGAGTTCTCCAATTATTGTAGTTCCCGCCGAAGTGGAAACATATCGTTGTGAAGCAAGCAATTCTTTTATAGAATCCATCTCCGATGCTTCAATTTTATCTATTGGGTAAAAATAGCCAAATTTCAAAAAAGAATCAATGTACTCTTTTCTTTCAGAAATTGTTCCTGATTCCAAGTTTATCAAATAGAAACCGTCATCTAATTCAATAACATAAACACCGTCGCCACGAGAGAATAAAACTTTTATATCCATAAAAACTCCTATAATTTTTATTCGTTCTCTAATAATAACATATAATATATGACAGTTTTGGTCATATTTAATTATTTTCTTTAACAACTTCTAAAATATCTTCTATTCCACAATCAAGAGCCTTACATATCTTAAAAAGTATGTCCATATGTACTGTTTCATTTCTACCAAGTTTAGCTATGGCAGTAGTAGTAAGCCCCGCAGCTAAACGCAAATCTTCTTTCCGCATATTTCTATCAATTAAAAGTTTCCATAGTTTGTTGTAATTTGCAGCCATATTTGCCTCCAATTTACTTGTTTTTTCTTATTATCTATTATTATAACATATGCAAATTAATTTTTCAAGAATTTCTCTAATAAGTAGAGAAGAATATTTTTATAAACAAAGAAAAAGAACTCGGATGAATTATCCAAGTTCTAATTTTCTTTTGACCGCTTGAAAGTGCAATTTCCTATAAATTTTTAATGTTTCAAAAAATCCCTAAGAGAAGAGCGCTTTATCCCGCTTTTTTCATAAAACGCAACCGTCGGTTGACAAAATTACAAGTAGGTTTGGTGGAAACGACTGCGAAAATCTGTTATAATAAAATCGCAAAAAATATTTGCGGAGGTCAAAATTTATGAAACTGGAAGAAAAGATAACTACGCTCCGAAAACGGAACGGCTGGTCGCAGGAGGAACTTGCCTTCCGCCTCGACGTTTCTCGGCAGGCGGTGAGCAAATGGGAAATGGGCTCGTCCGTACCCGACATCGACAACGTATTGAAAATGAGCGAACTGTTCGGCGTTTCCACCGATTACTTATTGAAAGAGGACGGGGAAAATACCCTTCCGAAAACGGATAATCCGCCCAAACGGGCAAGGCAGGTATGCGACGAGGAGGGGAACGCGTATCTCGCGCTCGTCAAAAAACAGTCGTGGAAGATCGCGCTCGGCGTGGCGCTTTGTATCCTTTCGCCCGTCTGTATGTTTTTACTGCTCGGCTTGGCGGAAAAGGGCTATGCCGTCTCGGAAAACGCCGCGGGCGGTATCGGTTGCGCCGTCATACTCTCCGTTTGTGCGGCGGGCGTGGCGTTTCTCATCGTCGGCGGGATCGCGCTGTCCAAATACGATTTCTTGGAAAAGGAAGAAATAGAAATTGCTTTGGAGCTGGAAAAGACGGTTCGGGAACGGAAAATCAAGGAAAGCAAAAGCTTTATCGCCGCCGTTGCCGTCAGCGTATCGCTCTGTATTCTGTCCGCCGTGCCGCTTATGATCTCCGCCGTATTCGGGGAAAACGACGGCGCGCAACTGTTCGCGCTGACCGCGTTGTTCCCGTTCGTCGCGGCGGGCGTGTTCCTGTTTGTCAAAGCGGGTATGGTACGCGGCAGTTATTCCAAGCTCCTGCAAGAGGAGGAGTACGCCGTGGAGAAAAAACTCGCGGGAAAACAGACGAGCGTGTTCTCGGGCGTGTACTGGTGCTTGGCGACGGCGTTGTATCTGTTTCTCAGCTTTTGGACGATGGAATGGCACAGAACGTGGATACTTTGGCCCGTTGCGGGCGTGCTGTTCGCCGCCTTAAATCAGATCGTGCAAGCGATCATGAAAAACAAAAAGAAATAAATTATAATATATAGTATGTGGAATTACGGCCCGTTACGCTTTTTTCGGAGCGCGGTGGGTCGTTTTTTTCGCGTATAAAAACCCAAAGCCGAGTACGATCAGCATAAACAGGATCAGCCAGTAAAACGCGCCGAGATAGAACGGATAAGGTCCCGTCGGCGACACCCCGAATAGCCCGACGGGGGAACGGAAATTGAAAAAGAAATAGGGATAAGCTACGCCCCGACCGAAGTCCACGCCGAAAAATTCCAAAACGCCCGTGAACAGGAAATAGAAAAAGGGGGGAAGAACGCATAAAAATACCCGTCTGTCCCGCGCGGGGCGGCGGCCGCCGTCGAGGAAATAGTCCGCGACCGCGAACGCGGGCGCGCATACGTGGGTCAGAACGTTCGAAACCGTCCACGGTCGGTAGCTCCCGTCCGAAAAGGGGGCTAAAAGTCCGCAAAAGATAAGCCCCGTGATCGTGATGGAAACGGTAAACACGTATCTCAAAAGATACAATTTTTCCGCGCGCTTTTCCCGTTTTTCCGCTTTGGTAAGGGGCAGGAACAAGATCGCGAGGACGGTCAGACCGATCCAGATATTCGACTGCGCCGTGAAATACAACAGGCGTTTCAGGAAATGCGAGTACCCGTCTTTTTGCGCGCGGATAAGACTGAGCGCCACGCCGCCGAGCGACGAAAACACGGTCAGGTATTTCAAGGTATGCGAAAGGGCTTTTTTCATATACGGATATTTTTTGCAAACGGTGGAATTTTTAACCGCGAAAAACCCTTTATTTCTGTGCGATTTTCACAAAAACGGGTAAAATCAAACGCAAAAACCGCAAACATTTTTGTCTTGACCCCGATCGATTTATGTGATATGATAAATTTCAAGATGGTTTATTGTTTTTTATAAACTGTTAAAACGATAAACAAATAAGGAGGAATTATGCGAAAAACTCTGAAAAAGACATTAGCTTTGAGCGCGGTCTTGGCTTGCGCGTTCGGTATGGGAGCGATGGTTTCCTGTATCTCCCCCGACGCGGGTAACGGCAACGACCCGCCCGCAACGACCGTTTCGACCTACGCCATAACCTGCACGGCGACGGCGGGCGTACAGGTGAGCGCGCCGACGACGGCGGAGAGCGGGGACACGGTCAAGCTCACCCTCACCCTTTCCGAGGGGTACTATCTCCGCAAGATCGTGGTGAACGGACAAGAACTCACGTCCGCGAGCTTTGTAATGCCCGACTGCGACGTGACGGTGAAAGTATACGCGGCGAACGCGGACACGGCGTACGAAGTCACCGCGGCGAGCGTCAAGGGCGGCACGGTCACGCCCGCGGTCACGGAGGCGAAATACGGCGATACCGTTTCGGCTACCGTCAAGGCAAACGACGGCTACCGTCTTAAAAAGCTGTACGCCAACGGCGTGGAGATCCTTTTCGAGGAAACGGAGGATTTTACGTATTCGGCGAAAGCGTATATGCAGGATACCGAACTCGAATTCAAAGCGGTGTTCGCGGAAAACCCCGTCGTCAACGAGGAATACGATTACGTGCTTTCGAATATGGGGGATCAGGACGCGTATTTCAACGCGCAGTACCTTGAAAACGGTCTGTCGTTTACCGTCCTCGTCGCGGACGACAACGTGGTGCAGAACGGCCGTTTGGGAACGGAAGAACGCGACTACGTGGAATTCCGCGTTTGCGCCGCGACCACGCAAAGCCTTGAAAACGCGAACGCCTTGCGCTGTCTTGTGACGGCGGACGGCACGTTTTTGTTACAGAAATGCCTCGGTGCGGACGATTACGGTCTGTCGGGGTACGAAGTGGGATACGTATACGGCGAGAACTTCTCGACGGAAACGTTTCTTTGCACAAAATCCAAGAACGGATTCGACGGCTACGCGGTGGAAGTGTTCCTCGGCTACGATCTGTTCGGTCTGACCAAGCAAACGGCGGTCGGCAATATGACCTTCGCGCCCGCGCGTAACAATACGCTCGGAACGGACGGGAAAAAAGCCACGACGGGCACGGTCCGTTCGAGCGCGGAGATCCCGGCGATCCAAGCCAACGCGGAGCGGTATTTTGCGGACGGCTACAAGTGCGATCTGCAAGCTCCCGCGACCTATCTTTCCGTGACCGCGGACGGCTCTATCGTCGGGCGGTTCGATAGCGTGTACGAAAACGCGGACTGTCTGTTCTACGGCGACGGCAGTCTGACGGCGGAAAGCTGGAAGAGATTTACGCAAAACGTCGCGGACAAAACGGTATGCAACGTGGCGTTCGAGGGTATGACCGTAGCGGACTACGCGACGGAGGCGGCGATCGCAACGGCAAAAGCGGTTTCGCCCGCAAGCCTGCTTTTCAGCGTCGGAGCGAAAGACGCGGAATCGGGCGCGTCTGCGGCGACCGTCGTTGCGCGGATAAAAAACCTTTTGCAAACGTATAACGCCGCGCTCCCGCAAACGCAGTTGTACTGGACGGCGTTGCTGAAAAATACCGTAAGCGCGGCGGATAGCAATCTCGTTTCCACCGTCAATGCGGCGATGAAAGAATTCGCTCTGACGACGGACTATCTTACCATCGTGGACGCGAACGAAAACTTGCGCGCGGACGGCGTTGTAAACGGCGCGTTGACGGCAGAGGGGTACGATACGTACGTTACGGCGGTGTGTACCGCGCTCGGCTTGGAAACGCCGCTCGAAGGTTCGGAAACGTTCGGAAGTTCGACCTACGGCGACAGCTCGTTCGGTTGGACGGTCGAGGACGGAGCGTTGGCATTGACGAGCCGTACGGGAGCGGATAAGAAATACGCGTACTTTAAAGGCGACGCGTCGGCGAGCTTTACGGCAAGCGCGGACTTCTCCGCCACCGATCTTTGCAACGGCGACGAAACGCCGAAGTTCGGGTTCGTGATCGCGAACGGAAACGGGTATCTGTATTTCTATATCACGGAAACGTATTACGACGGCGAGCTTATGAATACGAAGATCGCGTACGAGTTCGTCCAAGACGGCAAGGTACGGCAAGGCGACGTTTTAACGGTGGCGCTGTTCTACCGCGACGGCGCGGCGACCCCGCTTTCCGTGGAGAAATCGACGGATAGCATAACGCTCAAAGTGGGGAACTATACGGCTTGGACGTTGACGGACGAAACGGTCTGCGGCTCGGCGGCGAGCGTGGGCGTGTTCTCCGAAAATATGCTGATAAAAGTACAGAACGCAACGATAGAAAGATAAGGGAGGACGAGTAGATGAAAAAGAAAACGAACGTATGTATCGCGTGTTTGTTGGCGGTCGGTATGACCCTGAACGCGTATCTTCCCCAACTCGCGGGCGCAAAGGCTACCGCCTCGTCCGCGCAGACGAAAACGGTCGTCAGCGTAGCCGACGGCACGTCGTTTGAAAAGCCCGAATACGAATTTTCGGGCATGAGCGGATATAACGCCGCCGACGTAGCCGAGGTCATCGATAAAGTACAAAACTACTGGGTGACGAACAAATACACGAGCGGTTGGGACTGGCTGACGGCGACCTATCATCTCGGCGCCTTGGAGGCGTATCAGGCTACGGGCAATATCGAGTACTACAACCGTACGTACGACCTCGCGGAAAACTACGGCTGGCTTGTGTATAACGGCGACAAATCGACCGTTTGCGACGCCATCTGCACCGCGCAGGTATACTGTATGTTACATTCGCTGACGGCCGAAGAGGACGGCTCGATGGATTATAAGCTCGAAGACGCGATAGATATCTTCGACTATAATTACGAGTACGGTATGATGGACTATTCGTGGGTAGACGAAATTTATATGGCGGGTTTTTCGCTTACTTATTTAAGTCAAGTCACGGGCGACGATAAATATACGAAACTTGACTACGACACCTATATGTATTACCGCGAACGTTTCTTCGACGAGGAGAGCTGGCTTTGGTTCCGCGACTGGCAGTTCGTACCCGAAACGGGTAGCGGCTGGGCAAACCTCGACGGCGCGGAAAAGGTGCTTTGGAGCAGAGGTAATACGTGGGTATACGTGACCCTCGCCCAAAGAATGTTGTATATGGATCGGAACGACCCCGCGTACGAAACGTATAAAAACGATTTCCTGATGATGAGCGAGGGACTGAAAAACGTCCGCCGCGAAGACGGGATCTGGAACGTAAACCTCGGCGACGCGTCGCATAAAGCGGGCAAGGAAATGACGGGTACGGCAGGTTTCCTGTACGGTATGTGCGTGGGTATCGATCTCGGACTTCTGGACGCGGATACGTACGTTCCCGTCGTGCAGAAAGCGTACGACACGATCACGACCGAGTGTATACAGGAAAGCGGTCTGGTCGGGTATTGCCAACCGCCCGCAGGCTCGCCGTCCTCGTACACTACGGAAGAAAAGCTCAAAAACAACACCGTCAGTTACGGCGTGGGGCTTACGCTCATGGGCTTGTCCCGTTTTATGCGCCTTTGCAGCGACTATCAAGCGCCTACGCTCACGCACGAGTCGAAAGCGTTCGACGAGGATAACGCCAAACTGGTCGTGCTCGACGAGAACTGGTATAAAGGACCTATGATCGCCTCTACCGATTCCACGATAAAGGCATATACCTCGAATCTGTATAACGGCATAGAAAACGTCGTCAACGGCAACTGGAAGTCGGAAAACTCGGGCGCAAGTTTCCGTTGCTACGGGTTGAAGAGCAACGATATAACGGTGTATGTCGACTTCGCCGAAACGGTCACGCTCGAAAAGATCGCTATGATACTCAACGCGAGCTACGCCTATAACTACACGATAGAACTTTCCGCCGACGGCGGCGATACGTGGACGACGGCGGCGCAAACGACGGATACGACCAAGGTATACAAAAAACAATGGACGTTCGAGCCGACCGCTTGCAATAAAGCGCGTATCACGTTCAAGTATACGACGACCGACCTTCTGTGGGTACGCGAAATACTCTTCTACGAGTCGGAACTCTAAACGGTGAAAGATAAAAAATTATTATGGGAGGAAACATAGTGAAAATATCAGGCAAATTCAAGGCAATGCTGCTCGTCTTGGCTCTCGTGTTCTGCTCCGCGGGTTTTGCCGTCGGTTGCGAGGGTAAACCCGCTACGACCACCCCGCCCGCGACCGAGGAAAACGGCGACAATTCGGGCGATAACACGGGTGACAACACGGGCGACAATTCGGGCGACAACTCGGGCGACGAGGAGCAAACGGGCAAAGCCGTGTATTTCATGACGGGACAAAGCGATTACACCGTGGAAACGAAATACTACGACAAAGACGAAACGGTGACTCTGCCGACCGACGTTCCCGATAAGGTCATCGGCAATTACAGCTGTCCGTTCCTGTACTGGGCGTATTCTTCGGACGATACGCAAGCGCCCGCTACGGTCACGATGGGCGAGGAAACGCTGTACTTCTACGCCGTGTACGACAACGGTATGCAGAGCGGGGATAAGGATTTCGAACTGACCGCGGACGGCTACCGTCCCGTAGACGCCAGCTCGCACGGCGCGCTCAACAACCTTTCGCTTGCCGACGGCAGCGTGTACTCGGTGGATATGACCTTGCCTGCGGACTCGGGCGATTACGCAGGCGACTGCGGTATGACGTTCGCGGCGGGCGGTTACGCAAACAACGCGTTCTCCGATTATCTGCAAATATTCGTCGCAAACGCAACGAGCGCGAATGCAGGCGGTCTGCTCCTGTATAGTATCGGTTCTAAAACGCAGTTGTTGCAAACGGTCTATATGTCCAACCTCGAAGGCACGGCGTACTATGCGAAGTTCAGAAACTGGTTGCTTAGCGACGAGGAAGAAACGTTCACCTATTCCGTGCGTTTGGATAAGTCCGCGCAGACCTATTATATCGGCGTGGACGGCGAGGAGATCGCGACGATCGCGGTAGACGGTACGAAAGTTACTTCGGCGCATCTCGATCAATCCATCGTCGGGTTCAGAGCGAAGTCCACGAACGTGTATTTCGCAAACCCGCAGGTCAAGACGGTCGGGAGCTACTTCGTAACGTTCGACGCGAACGGCGGTACGATCGACGGCGCAACGGAAAAGACGGTCGCGCTCGATACGTACGACTATGACGAACTGACCGAGCCTACGCGCACGGGGTATACGTTCAAGGGCTGGTACCGCTACGACGAAGGCTCGGTCGAGGCGCTTGCCGAGGATAGCTTTGCGACGAAGATGAGCCTTAACGCGACCTACCTTGCCAAGTGGGAAAAGGACGATTCCGCGAAATATACGCTCGCGATCGAAACGCAGGTCAGCGGTTATACGGTCGAGGCGATCGCCGATTATCAGCTCAACGAATCCGTCGTATTGCCCAAACTCTCGCACGCGGTGTACGACTTCGCAAGCGGATATTATTACGACGCGGCTTGTACGAGCGCGGTGGATTTCGCGAATATCGATACGAGTAAAATCAATGACAGTACGCTTACCGTGTATGCGAAACCCGTGTTCAAGCTCAACGGCGCGGGAACGGAAAGTTCCCCTTACGCGATAAGCACGGTGAAAGAACTGTACGCGTTCGCGGAGATCATAGGCGCGGGCGTGGAAACGGATAAATATTATCAGCTGCAAGCGGATATCGATCTGAACGGTTTTGGCTGGACTCCGATCGCGGCGGGCTTTACGGGTACGTTCGACGGCAATAATAAGACGATCTCTTCTTTCAACGTGTCGGCAAATACCTCGAAATCGGGATTCTTCTCGCAACTCGACGGCGGTACGGTCAAGGATCTTACGCTCGGCTCCGTTTCGATCACGAGTACGGCGGGAAACGTCGGCGCTCTTGCGGGGAACGTAGCGGGTTCGGTGACGATCAGCAACGTTACGGTGTCGGGTACGGTGAAAGGCTTGACGAGCGTGGGCGGTATCGTCGGTTATATCGGAACGACGGAAACGGTCACGATCAAGAATTGCACGAACGGCGCGGCGGTGACGGCGACGAGTACCACGGCAACCGATACCTGCGTAGGCGGTATTGCCGCCTCGGCGATAAATCAAAACAAAGTGACGATCTCGGGCTGTGTGAACAACGGCGCGATCAAGGCGACGAGGGTCAACTACGTGGGCGGTATCATCGGTCTTATGCGCGCGGGTTCGGGTGCGTTGACGGGTTGTACGAATAACGGCAATATCACAGCCGCGGCGACGTCCCTGTATATCGGCGGTATCGCGGGTTGCGCGCGCGTTACGGTGATGAACTGCTACTGCTTGAATACCGTGAAGTTCATTATCCAAACGTACACGGGCGAAACGGTCAGCTCGACGGAAACGACTTTGGCAAGCGCGCTTGACGCGATCGCGAAGGAGAGTCCGTATATGGGATACCTTGCGGGTACGAATACGAACGCCACATATAACGGCGGCGGGCTTAAAAGCTGACGGACCGCAGACGGCAAGTAAAAAATAAAACGTTTTCTCCCGTCTGAAAAGGGGCGGGAGAAAGCAAACGTTTTTATCCGTTTTAACAGATAAAAACGGTCGGAATGTAAGAACTGGTAAAAATTTGTGAATTTCTTGCATAAATTTTTGTCTTGAAATTATTCCGATTATCCTTTAAAATGATAGTGTACCGAAATGTAATTACATAACGGTCGCTGTAAAAAAACAAAAAAAATAAATGTAGGAGGACACTATTTTGTTGAGAACATCAAACAGAAAGGTAACAACGGCGTTGCTCTGCGCAGCGTCAGTATTGTGCTTATCGGGCGCGGCTCTTGCGCTTGATCGCACGGTGAAGGTAGAGGCGGACGACGCGAGCTACGGCTACAACGTGAAGTTCTATGAGGATTTCAACGACGGTCAGTTGAAAGAGGGCTGGGAATACGTTTACGGCAAAATTTCCGACAATGCCGTTACGTACGGAAAGAACGCGGGCGGCAAAATGCTCTATAATACGGGCGCGAAGGAATACGCGTATTCGGTGGATATTACGATGGGAACGGAAAACAACACCACCAACCCCAACGTACATATGCCCATTCTTGTTGCCGACCCCGAGATCCCCGAAGACAATTCCGACGATTCGTGGAGAATTACGGACGGCATTACCGTAAACTTTACGGACACCCAAATACAGCTTTGGAATTTTAGCGCGGGTACAGGTAGTAAGCTTTCGTCCACGAACTACGGTGCATTGGTGAAATTCGGCGTACAGCAGACCTGGACGGTCGTGGTCGGCGCGAATATCGAAATTTACGTAGACGGCGTATTTTTTGCGGGCGTAGCAACGCCCGAGCATTATACTTCGGATGATTTCACCTCGTTCTATTGCGGTATCGGCGCGGGAAAAATAGGTTCGTCGACTTTTACTACGACTTTTACTTACGATAACTTTGTCGTATACGAAAAAGACGAGGCGAACACGGCGACGACTTCTCTTTACGATTTCTCGAATATCGTTGAAGGCGATACGAGTGGCGTTATAACGGCTACTTCTACCGTAAAAGGAACGCAGTTCGACGTGACTACGGGGAAAGAAGATAAGGTAACTTCTCACTGGTTGGGAACGGATACGTTCGGTGATTTCACGATGACGATCAATGTTTCGGCGAATACTATGGGATCAGGAGGCGGTATATATTTCGGTGCGAGCGAAACGGACGGTAAAGTAAGCGGTTATCGTTTTGCTCTTGGTAACGGCGATACGACGTATCGTTTATATACGATAACTAATGAAACCGATAGCGCGAACGGAACTTCGTTGTTAATGGGCGGAAGTGATGCGGCAACGTACGGATATAATAAAAATTATTCCGTTGTTTTGAGTGTAAAAGACAAGACGATTTCGCTTACTTATGTGAATAAGTCCTCCGGCGAAACGGTAACGGATACGAAAACCGTTGACAATACCATCAGCGGTTATATCGGATTAAGGTTACGGGATACGGATGCTGCCAAGGCGTACAGCTCCACGTTTACAATGGCGGTAAGTACTTTGTCGACGGAAGATACTTCCGTGATGACGAAGGCTACGCTTACTTCGACGAACGATACGAAATACGTTTACTCGGTGAGAAAGAACAGCACGCTTACGCTTGACGACTTAGCTTTGGACACCGTTGCGTTCGTAAACGACGACAAGACTTTGACGGCGGAACTTTCCGTCGGCGAAGAGGCGGTAGCAGGCAAAGTTCTGACCGTAGACAGTTTTGCAGTCGAGGGCGCGGCGATCAGAGTGATCGGCTCTGCGGGTATCCGTTTCAAAACGGCGATCTCCAAAGCGGACGTTACTGCTTTGCAGAGCTATGACGAAATCACCATAGAAGAAGTCGGCACGATCCTTCTTCCCAGTGAATTACTCGCAACGAGGGGCGGAGTTTTGACGGTAGATACGACGAAAGTCGTTAAGGCTACGGTAAGCGTGGTAAACGAAGTAAGCGGAACGGATAAGTATAAATACTGGGGTACGCTGATAGATATTCCCGATACCGATTACGCGACGGAAATTTCGGCGTGCGGATATATGAAGATAACGCTTACGCTCGACGGCGAGGAAGTGACGAGATACGTATACACCGACGTTTTGGCGAGAAGTCTTGCGGGCGTTGCGCAAGCGGCTTTGGACGACAAGGACGGCGGTTATGACGAAAATCAGATCGCGCAGTTGAAGATCTATGCGGGCGTTACGGAATAAAGGAGGGTGAAAACAATGAAAAAGAATTATATGAATCCCGAACTGGATATTTTCAAATTTACCGACGATACGGATATCGTCACGGCGTCGTCCGTTTTCTCGGGCACGGTAACCCGCGACGACGACGCGTCGAATCAGGACGCGACTTGGAACTGGTAACATAGCGCAAAGCGCGAGAACGTCGGCAGCGGCGAACGCCGTTGCCGACGTTCCCAAATAAAAAAGTACAAATTTTTGTAAAAAAAAGGTACGATCTTTTGTCTTGAAAAGCGGCTTTTTCTATGGTATAATAAATGCGTTGGGAAAAGCCGCGGAAACAAGGCGCCCAAACACCGAAAAACGGTGAGTTTTTTCAAGGGAGAGAAAAGAATGAAAAAACATTTCAAATTGCTTGCGCTTGCGGCATTATCGTGCGCTACGTGCGCGGTATTCGCAAGCTGCGTAAAGAACGAATCGTATACCGTCGTTTATGAGGAAAACGGCGGCGTTTCCGTCAAGGACGGCACGTACACGGAAGGCTCGAACTTTTTCCTGCCCACGCCGAGCGCGACCGCCTCTATGTACGGATTCCGCTTTACGGGTTGGTATTACGATCAGGCTTGCACGAAAAAGGTCAACAGCAAGAGCGTGGACGTTTCGTACGCGAGCGACGGCGTTCTGACTTTTTATGCGGGTTGGTCGAACGAGTATACTATTTATTTCGACACGCAGACCACGCAATCTTTACAGAGCGTGACTTTTACATACGACACGAACGATCAGAGCAAAAACGTTCTCGATATTTCCACGTTGCCCACGCCCGAAAATTATGAGGTTCGGGAAGGTTGGAGCTGCGGGTTCGATTACTGGGTGAAATCGAACACGGGCGAGGCGATGACGGGAGATACGTATACGTTAAAGCCCGAAGATCTGTATTTATACGCAGTCTATAAGACGGGCGTAAACGAGAATTTCGAGGTGACGGCGGACGGGTACGTTCCCGTTTCCACGCCCGTAAATTCCCCGCTTACGGACTATACCTTAAACGACGGACAAGTGCTTACGGTGGATATGACCTTCCCCGCCGTCGCCACGAGCTATGATGACGACAGCGGTATCGTGTTCGCGGCGGAGAGCTACAACGAGGGTACGGCGGCGTTCGAGGATTACGTGTTCATGCTCGTGAGCGCGTACGACAACGGTATGGGCGCGATAAGCCTGTACGGTACGCGTTCGTACACGGAGAACGGCGAGCCGATGACCGAGTTTGCTATGCTCAACCGTTACACGTTGACGAGCGAAACGTTCTCGGGCACGGCGTACGCGAAGAAGATGACGGAATACGCAAAGGGCGGTACGGCGTACACGTTCACGTATTCGATCAGACGGCAGGGCTTGGATTATTTCATCGGCGTGGACGGGGTCGAGTACATAACGCTCACGATCGGCGGCAGTACTTCCACGGCGGGAAGAACGGTCAGCGAGAGTTTGGGCGACAACAACATGATCGGGTTGCGCGCGAAGTCCACGAGCGTTATTTACGACAATATCGGCGTGACGGAGGCAAGTCCCGCGCTCGTATTCGACGCGGCGAAAGGAACGGTGGCGACGGAGAGCAAGGCTTGTACGTACGGCACGGCGGTGGGTACTTTGCCCACGCCTACCCGCGAGGGGTATACGTTCGACTACTGGTACTATCTGTCCGCAGGCGAACAGGTGAAAGTGGACAAAAACTTCGTATTCGACAAGACGAAGTTGAACAACTGGCAGCTCCGCCTTATGGCGCACTGGTCCAAGACGAACCCGCAAACGTATGATATCGCGTTCGATACGGGCGTAGAGGGGTACGAAGTGGACGGTATCGAGGACTGGGTCGAAGGGAACGAGGTGAACGCGCCCGCGCTGGTGAGAGCGTTCTACAACTTCACGGGCGACTGGTACTACGACGAGGACGGAAAGACGGTCGCGGACTTGACAGAGATCGACGTAAGCAAAGCGGTAAGCGGTACGATCACGTTATACGCGGGCGTAGAAACGATCGACAAGAAGTTTAGCACGGCGACTTGGAACAACAAGAACGAAACGACCTACTGGGGTACGGGTTCGGCCCTGCTCAATCCCAAAAAGACGGGGTTGGAACTGAAAGTCGGACAGTCGATGACGGTGGACGTAACGTTGCCCAAGTACGGTACGGCGGCGGAGGACGGGAGCGTAACGCTCAACTCCTACGGGAACGCGTATATCTATTTCAGCGCGGCGACTTTAAACGATTATTACAGACTGGTGTTGCTCGGCAATTCTTCGACGGTGAAAACGGTCAGCACGCACGGCGCGATCCAGCTTTGGAACTCTTCCGTTTCGGGCGCGTTAAAGACGGCGGCGGGGGATTCGTGTTCGGCGAACCCGCACGCGACGAAAGCGAACGGCGCTATGCAGGATTCGGGGTATATCGACGCATACAAAGCGTATATGACGAGCGGAACGAGTTTAACGTTCAAGCTCCGCGTGATAGTCCACACCTCGACGATCAATATCGCTCTGCTCGACAGCGACGGCGGACAGCATATCATCTACACGTATACGTATACGGGAAGTTTGCCCGGCACGTATATCGGGTTCGGTAACTCGACGGCGTACGCCGTGGAATTCTCGAACGTGACGGTCGCGGAAGCGGTATACGCGGAAGGCACGGCGGAAAATCCGTACAAGATCGGTACGGCGGCGGAGCTTAAAGCGTTCGCGGAGCGGGTAGCGACCGACACAACGTATGCGAGCGCGGCGTTCAAGCTGACGGCGGATATCGATCTGGCGGGCGCAGCGTGGACTTCCGTGACGGGCTTTAAAGGCACGTTCGACGGCGGGAATTACACGATTTCCAACGCGACGGTCACGGGTTCGGCGAAGGTCGGATTCTTCTCCGAGCTTGCAGGCGGAACGGTGAAAAACCTTGTCTTGGACAACGTAACGGTGACGGCGACGGGGAATAACGTAGGCGCGCTCGTCGGATATACGAGCGGGTCGGTGATCATCGAAAACGTGGTCGTAAAGAGCGGCGTTACGGTCAGCGGCGTGCAGAACGTCGCCGGCGTGGTCGGATATGCGGACAGCACGATAAACTTGAAAAACTGCGTAAACAACGCGGCGGTGAACGCAACCTCGACTTCGAACGCGTTTGCGGGCGGTATCTTGGGTTCGACGACCGCGTCCTCCGCGAACGTGATCAAGATCGAAGGCTGTAAGAACTACGGTACGATCTCGGGCGTGCGGCATTACGCGGGCGGTATCGCGGGTCTGATCCGTAAATGCGCCGACGGTTCGGTCGTGGACGGTTGCTATAACTTCGGCAACATCGTAATGACCGAGGCGGATTCGAAACAGATCGGCGGCTTGGTCGGCGGGTGCCGTACGGCGATGACGAACTGTTATACGTACAGCGCGGCGACGATCACGTTGAACGGAGCGGTGCAGACGGGGCTTGCGAACGTGGGTACGAGTACCGCGTACGTCGGCTTGTTGATCGGCAGCGTTATGGACGGTTCGAATGAGCTTGGCTCGATCGACGGCAACAGCGGACTTTGCGACGCGAACGGCGAGAAAACGGGAGCATGAAGACTATGAGCGGAAATAAAAAGAAATTAATATTAGGGACGGTGGCGATAACAATGGCATTTGCGGTGTTTTCGACTTCTTGTAAGAAGACGGAGGAGAACGAAATTCCCGCGTACGACGCGTCTACACGGGTCGCGACGGATCAAAGCGAACAGGTAGTTACGCTCGATTCCGAAAATTATTCCTACTATAACAACAGTATCGAACTGTATGACGACGACGGGAACGTGTACGACATCGGCGATCCCTACGTGTTCCGTTACGACGGGAAGTACTACTTGTATTCCTCGCTCAACGGCGAACGAAGATATAACGGTCAGATCCCGTGCTGGGTATCGGATAACCTCGTAGACTGGGAATTCGCGGCGTACGCGTACACGCCCGATTACGTGGCGACGGATTCGCCCTCGTATATCGCGTTCGCACCCGAGGTCGTGTATTACAAAGGGTACTTCTATTTGTGCGAGTCCCGCCGCGGTCAGGGGCATTACTTCTTCCGCAGCGAGTCGCCCATAGGTCCGTTCGAGCTTATCTCGGATAACCTGCACATGGGTCTGGACGGAAGTTTCTATCTCGCGAACGACGGTCAGCTGTACTTTATGAGCGCAGAGGACGAATACACGGACAGAATTTGTTATTATAAGATCGATTTCGTCGAGGACGAAGAGGGTACGCCGAGCGTAGAGATCGACACGACGAAACGT
Source organism: Candidatus Scatosoma sp. (assembly GCA_045124465.1). GTDB lineage: Bacteria > Bacillota > Clostridia > Christensenellales > Borkfalkiaceae > Scatosoma. The sequence continues at coordinate 12,608 of JBGVLV010000040.1, read as the reverse complement.
ACGATCGTCGATACGGCGGAGCTTGGCGGCTGGACGGAAGGTCCGGGCTACTTCGCGCGGAACGGGTATCAGTACCTCACCTACACGGGCAACCACGTAGACAGCGCGAACTACCGCGTAGGATATTCGAGCACGAGCGACAGTTTGCTGTTCAACGGCTTGACGAAGAAAGCGGACAACATAACGCTCATCGCGAGCGGTATGGATACGCCGTCGGTGGACGCGTACACGTACGTGAACGGCGAATCGACGACGGTCGCGGCGAGATCGAGCAACTTCCGCGGGCTTGGGCACAGCAGTAACGTGATCGGACCGAATATGGACAGTATCTATACGGCGTTCCATAATGCGGACCGTATCAACTACGACAACACGTTCTATACGAGTACCCGTCAGTACAACCTCACGCAGTACTATACGAATAACTCGTACGTATTGACGAACGGGCTTGGGAACTATCTCAAAACCAAACCCGAAATGCCCGACTACGTAGCGGCGGCGAGCGAGCTGACGGAAACGGAAAACGGCACGTATATGAGTACGAAAGAAACGGAAAAAGTCTTTACGGCGGAACTTTCTTTCAAACTCACGGACAACGCGGGCAAAGTCTTGCTCGGTCAGGGGAACGGTAACGGCGCGAGCGTGACGGTCAGCGGCACGAAACTCACGTATACCGCGCCCGACGGTTCGACGGCGGTCGGAACGGTCGCGATCTCGACGAACGGGAACGCGGTACATACGGTGAAAGTGGTCAACGGCTACGCGAGCGTGGAGATCTATTACGACAACGTGCGCGTGGTGACGAGCGGCAAACCTGCGAACGCGGGCAAGGTCGGGTACACGGGCGGCGCGATACCTTCTTCCACCTGTTTCACGAACGACGCGTTCGGTACTTCCGATTTCGATTCCGTGAAAGATCTCACGGGTTCGTGGGCGGCGTACGCGTATATGAAAGGGGAGAACGTAGGGTATTCCCTTTCGGACGCGAGCGTGCGGACGGACGGCGTTCGTCAGGGCGAGGCGGAAAAGACCGCGTACGTAGAGAAAATCGACGCGACGGCGTTGACGCTCACGGCGAACGACTGGGTGAAATATACGGTCAACGCGCCGAAGTCCGACTGGTACTCGCTCAGCCTTTTGGTAGGCGAGGAGAGCAAGGGCTGTATCTTCGAAGTCATCATCGACAACGAGAGCATTTATAAAATGCAGATCCCTTCCGATCTCTCGTTCGGCGACGACGGTTACGTGAATATCAACGCGGGTTCGTTTGAATGCGAAAGCGGTCTGCACACGATGAAGATCAGGGTCTACGGCGGAAAACTCAACGTCGTGAACGTTTCGACGGAGAGCGGCGCCAAGTCGCTCGGAGAATTGAGCGACGCGCTCACCGACGGAGAACAATCGGTGTTCAAAGGCTTGGTGGGAACGAGATATTCGTATATGCCGAATATGGGACTTCTGACCTCCGCAAAGGACGACAGAACGTTGCTCATCGCGGGCAGTCAGGGCGTTTCCAACTATGAAATCTCGGTGAACGTAAAGATCGCGCAGGGTTCGAGCGGCGGCATTATGTTCCGACTTGACAACTACTCGTTCACCAACTATAAGACGACCCAGCTTTCCGACTCGTGGCGCGGGTACTATCTGCAACTCAACCCGACCTCGATATCCTTGAAACGCGGGGACTATACGACGAGTCCCGAATCGATCAAGACGGTCAAGACGACGGGGGACGACGCGCTCAAAGACGGCACGACGGTGAAAGTGACCATTCGTTGTCTGTATAACGATATTACGATCTCGATCAACGGCGAGAAGTATATCGAATACCACGACGAGAACGCGTATACGACGGGATATATCGGACTTTATGCCGACAGTTCGAGCTATTTGTATTCCTCGTTCACCTATAAAGAAATTTAAACGGGTACACCGTAAAATAAGAATAAAAAGGAGAAAATTATGAAAGTAAAAAAGATTGCATTTACAACGTTGGCGGCAATGATGGCGCTCAGCGCGTTCGCAGGCTGTAAGGATTCGACGGACTATTCCAACGACCCTTCCACGTGGAAGTCTCTGGAATCGGGCGAGGTCATCACCATCACTTTGGCGGGTCGTGACAACGACAACGAAAAGTCCAACTTCAAGACCTTCATCGAAGAGTTCAACAACGCCAGCGACCAGATCGTGGTCGATCTGCAATGGTGGTCGTCCACTTCGGGCTACAACACGGCGCTCGACGGTATGGGGAAAGATTTGCCCGACGTGTTTATGTTGCCTACGCATAAATTCATCTCGTATGCGAACGCGGGCAAGCTCGCGGCGCTCGACGAGCATTTGAGCGAGGGTATCCTCGACGATCTGTACAGCGGCGGCTACGAAGTGTATCAGTTCGATCAGACGACTAAAACGGTCGGTAAGAGCGAAAGCTCCTCTTTGTACGGTCTGCCCAAGGATCAGGGTGCGGTCGCACTGTGTATCAACGAAGATCTGTTGAGAGCGAAAGTTACGGCGTATAACAATACCGCAAGCGACGCGGATAAGATCGACATCGACAAGGTGATGAGCACGACGGAACCGATGACGTTCACCTATTTCCTCGAAATAGGCAATAAGTTAAAGTCGGTTTTGGGCGAAGGGCAGTATATTTGCACGGGTTACGATCTGCAAAGTATCGTATATTCCAACAACGCGAGTTTCTTTACGAGCGACGTAAAGACCTCGCTCATCGACAGCGACGAGTTCGTCGGCGCGATCCAGTTTATTCAGGATATGTATAAACAGGGTATTTTGCCGGACGTAGACAAGAACACTTCGGGCGAAACGGTGTTCACCTCCGGGAACTCTATCTTCTACTACGCGCAACCGTATAAGACGAAGGACTACTGGAAGTCTTGCGGCTTTACCTGGAACTTGCTCCCCGTTCTCCGCGGCGACGGAACGTACGGCGACGAAACCAAGACGGTGTCCACGGCGTACGTAAGCGGTATGTGCTACGCGATCTCCGCGCAGTCCAAGTATAAGGACGCGGCGTTGCAGGTCGTGGAATATCTCGCGACCAACGTGGATTCGCAGCGTTCGCAGTATTCGGCGGGTCAGAGTATTCCCAACCTCATCAGCCTTACGGACGAATACGTAACGAACAAACTCAACAACCTCGGCGGAGCGAATCCCACCAACCGCAGCGTATGGATCGACGCGATCGACGGCGTCGGCGCGACGAAGACGGACGCGCAGGGCAATACGTATACGGATAAGATCACGGGTAAATTCCGCGCGGAGAGCTACACCTATAACGAAACGTGGCTCACCTATCTGAACACGTATATGAACGGTCAGACGAACGATTCGTTCTGGAAGAAGAACGGCAGCGGCAACTGGGTAGACGTCAAGACGGCGTTGCAAAGCTATAAAGCGCAGAACCAAGAGGAGTTGGATTCCCTGTATAACTTGTTGCATAGATGATCGGTGGAAAGGAGAGGAGTAAAATGAGTGAAACAAATATCGGGAGCATAAAAGAGCCTCGCCGTAAAAAGTCCAAGATCAGCCCTTTGAAACGCAGGGAAAATCTGACGGCGTTGGCGTTTATCTCCGTAAAATATCTCGGTTTGATCCTGTTCACGATCCTGCCCGTGATAATGGCGTTGCTGTATAGTTTCACCGACTATGTGGCGGTCGCGGAAACGGAATCGTTTTTCACGAGAATAGACGATCTTTGGTGCGGGTTCGACAACTATAAAAAGCTGTTCACGCATATCAATTACGCTACTTACTTTAAGAACGCGGTTTTAAATAACCTTATCTTTATGATAAGCGTGCCTTTCGGTATCTTTATCGGTCTGGTCGTGGCGGTAATGCTTTCTCGCGAGAACAGGATACACGGCTCGCGCGTGATCCGTACCCTCATCTACGTTCCCGTCGTTTCCTCGGCGGTCGCGATGAACATCATCTGGCGGTATATGTTCGACAACCAGTACGGTATCATCAACCAACTGTTCGGAATGGAGATAAACTGGCTCACGGACGAAACGTGGATCAAGGTGGCGATCATCATCAAATCGGCTTGGGGCAGTATCGGCAGAACGATGATATTGTGTCTTGCCGCGCTCACCAACGTCGGCGCGGACTACTACGAGGCGGCGGACCTCGACGGGGCGGGGGAGATCACCAAATTTTTGAAGATATCCCTGCCGCTCATCTCGCCCACGCTTTTCTATCTGTTCTGCACGGGCTTTATCAACAACTTGCAATCGTACGTAGACTCGCAAGTGTTCGCGAACGGACATTTCGGCGCGCAGACGATCGTGTACTATATCTGGAACTTCGGTATCAACAGAAGTTACTACGGTATCGCCTCGGCGGCGTCGTTTATCCTGACCATCGGTATTATGGTCATCACGTTCGTACAGTTCAAGATACAGAACAAGTGGGTATACGGAGAATAAGGAGGAGAAAGTATGAGTGAAATGGTTTTAAACGAAAGCTTTCCGCAGAAAAAGAAGTCTGTGAAAAGTATCGTCGGTTACGTTTTGGTATATCTCTTCCTCGGCTTGGTATGTTTTACCTGTCTGTTTCCCTTCCTTTGGATGATCCTGTCCAGCGTAAAAACGGTAGAGGAAACGGTGAACACGCTCACGCTCACGATCTTTTCCAAAGACCCGCAATGGCATAACTACGCGACGGTATTCGAGAAGATCGACATTTGGCAGGGTCTTGCCAACACGATGATCATCGAGATCGCGACGATCCCCATCTGCGTATTCGTTTCGGGACTTTCGGCGTTCGCGTTCTCGAAAATGGATCTTCGGCATAAAGATCTGCACCTTATGATCCAACTCAGCGCGTTGATGATCCCGTACGCGTGCGTCGTTCTGCCGCTGTATCAGGTCTATTATCAGATGGGGCTTACGAACACGCTTTGGCCGCTGATCATGCCTTCGCTCTTTGGCGGCGTGTCGATGATGTTCTTCTTCGTACAGTTCCAGCGCGGTATTCCCGGCGCGATCTTCGAGGCGGCGAAGATAGACGGCGCGGGGTATATGTACCAGTATTGTAAGATCATGATGCCGATGATGGGTCCGGCTATGTCGGCGCAGGTCATCTTTATGTTCGTCGGAAACTGGAACGACTACTTCGCTCCCTCGATCTATCTGACGACCGATTCGATGATGACCTTGCAGCTGATGATAAAATCGCTGTCCGACTCCAAAGTCGATCTGCCCGTATCGTTTGCGGGCGCGGTCGTCGCGAGTATCCCGCTTTACATCATCTACCTTATCTTCCAGAGATATTTCATCGAAGGTATGGCGATCTCGGCGGTAAAGGGCTAAGCAGGAGGAGTTATGAACCACGCAAAATGCTACAAAAAGGGATATCCCCGCCCGCGATTCGTTCGCGAGAGTTTTATCTCCCTGAACGGGGAATGGGATTTCGCTTTCGACGATGACAACGTAGGAGAAAGGGAACGTTATTTCCTTTCTCCCGCGTTCGGGAAAAAGATCACCGTGCCGTTCGCCTATCAAACGGCGGCGAGCGGTATCGGCGACGAGAGCCGTCACGACTATCTTTGGTACGCGAAGAAATTCGATTACACCCTGCCCAAGGGCAAACGCTTGCTCGTCCATTTCGACGGCGCGGATTATAAGACCAAGGTATGGCTCAACGGCAATATGCTGGGTACGCATACGGGCGGTTACGCGAGATTTACGTTCGATCTGACCGATTATCTGATCGACGGCGAAAACGTGCTCGTCGTAAAGTGCGAGGACTCCTATTCCTTGCTCACGCCCCGCGGCAAGCAACGCTACGTGGAGAAGAACGTTTCCTGTTTCTACACCGATACTTCGGGGATATGGAAAACGGTATGGCTGGAAGAAGTATCCGATTGCTATCTGGAAAGCGTGCTGACCTCTTGCGAGTATAAAAACAGAACGGCGGTGTTCGAATATAAGATCGCCAACCATAGCAAGGGCGTGCGCTTTTGCGTGGAGGCGTCGTATATGGGCAACGTGGTCGCGTACGAGGAACACGAGGCGGTCGCCGACTACGGCGTGGTGCGGATCGATCTGACCTTGAAAAATCAGATACTTTGTCTGAAACCTTGGAGTCTCGGCCGTACGCAACAGATCTTTGATCTTCGCTACTTCCTCAAAAAGGACGGCAAAGTGATCGACGAGGTCGGGTCTTATACTGGTCTTGTAAACTACCGTACGAAAGGCAATACCGTACAGGTCAACTATCTGCCCAACTATTATTTCCGTATGGTACTCGATCAGGGATATTTCCCCGACAGCGGTATGACCCCGAAAACGGACGACGAGCTTTTAAACGACGTATTGCTTATGAAAGAAATGGGCTTTAACGGCGTGCGTAAACATCAGAAGATAGAGGACGAACGTTTCTACTATTTCTGCGATATGGTCGGATTGTTCTGTTGGCTGGAAATGCCCGCTATGTACGATTTCACACCCGAGAGCGTTTCGGCGTTCACGGCGGAATGGACGGAAGTGCTCCGTCAGCATAAAGGGTATCTTTCCATTATGGCGTACGTACCCGTCAACGAGAGCTGGGGAGTACTGCAAACGGCGGAGAACGAGCAAATGCAACAGTTCACCGCGGGTCTGTACGGGCTTACCAAAGCGATCGACAACACCCGACTCGTCATCTCCAACGACGGTTGGGAACATACGGTCAGCGATATCGCGACGGTGCATAACTATACGCAGGTCGGCAAGGAACTGACGATGGCGTACGGGGATATGGAAACGTTTATGAAAGACGATTTCACGGGCGATCTGCATACGCGCACGGCGTACGCGGACGGCTGGGAATACGGCGGTCAACCCGTCATCGTCAGCGAGTACGCGGGTATCGCGTTCCGCAAAGACGAGGGGCAGGGTTGGGGCTACGGCACTTCGGTCGCGGACGGCGACGCGTTTGTGCAAAGGCTCAAAGAACTGACGCAGGCGATCGTGGACCTTAAAGGCTGTCAAGGCTATTGTATCACGCAACTTACGGACGTTATGCAGGAGATGAACGGTTTGCTCACGGAAACGCGCGAACCCAAGGTCGCCCTCGAACGTATCAAAGAGATCAATTCTCTTACGCCCGTTAAATAAGAAAGAGGTATAAAATGAAAGAGTATCAATTACAAAAAGGTCAATGGAGCAAAGAAAAGGCTTGGGAATGGTATAATTCCCAACCGTGGATCCGCGGGTTCAACGGCTATCCCTCCAACTGCGTGAACCGTATCGCCATTTGGCAGGAATATAACCATAAAGAAGTGTTCGAGCAGATGGAAACGGAGTTCGCGTTGGCGAAAGAAACGGGTTTCAACGCCGTCCGCGCGATCACGCAGTTCGAGTGCTGGTACTATCAGCACGACAGCTTTATGAAACATTTGGAGGAGTATTTCACGCTCGCCGATAAATACGGCTTGAAAGTAATGCTCACGCTCGGTAACGACTGTACCGTACCCAAGGAGAAATTCATTCCCGTCAAATTCGGCGAACAGAAAGTGGACTGGGGTTATCATAGCGGTATCAAAAGAGGCCCGCACGCGGCGGGGCTTGTCGGACCGGGGTATTGCCTGATGGACGAACCGGAGATCGAGGGCAAGTACTATGAAATGGTACACGAGCTTGCGGCGAAGTACGCACACGATCCCCGCTTGCAGATCTGGGACGTGTGGAACGAACCGGGTAACGGCAGACGGGACAATCTGAGCATGAACGCGATGAAAAAATTCTTCGAGATCATACGTTCTTACGATCCGATCCAGCCTTTGACGGCGGATTGTTGGAGCTATAACACCGAGGACTTCCGTCCCAAGCGCGAAATGGAACGGCTCGCGCTCGAACTTTCCGACGTCATCACCTTCCATTATTACGGTTCGTATGAAAATATGGTCCAGCTCATCGAAACGCTGAAAGAGGACTACGACCGTCCGCTTATCAATAACGAATGGCTCAACCGTATCGACGACAACAACGTGAAAGAGATATTCCCGCTGTTCTATCTCGAACGTATCGGTTCCTATCACTGGGGCTTGATCGCGGGATATTCGCAGACGTACGAGCCTTGGGGCAATTATTTCGTCGAGTACCTCAAAGAGGGTTCTACGCTCGACCTCACCAAATGGCAGCACGATCTTTACCGTTTCAACGGACTTCCCTACGACCCGAAAGAGATCAGAACGATCAAACGTTTCTGCAAGCTCGCGGACGAACGGGATAAGCGTAACGGCGTGATAAAGGAGTGAGCGTTATGCGGAAAAAGATGAGGAAGGCCCTGCCGATATTGCTTTCGGCGACAATGCTTATGAGTGCGACTACATTTTCGACAATAAACGGTGCTACGACGGAAAACGTATCCGTCACAGCCGAAAACGCGGAGGAAAACTCCGTTCAAACGATCGCGCTGGACGCGGACTATGCCGAGAACGAATATCTCGACGTCTACGGCAGAACGTATTATAATACCGACAACGCGGGCGCGGCATTCAATAACAGCGCGTCGGGCGTCGAAGTGCGGTTCGTCGGTACGGAACTCACCGTTACTTGGAAGTGTAAAAAGAGCGGCAGGGGCGGCGGATTTTTCTCCGTGTACCTCGACGGCAGTACGGAGGAGGCGAATATCGTCGAAGTGACCAACTACGACGATTATGCGGACGTTACGTTGCTTACGGGGCTGACGGACGGGGCGCATAGCGCGCGTATTCTCAAACGCACCGCGTCCAACGCCGACACGTGTTATATTTCCGCGGTCAAAACGGACGGCTATTTCCAAAAAGCCGTGGAAGATACGAGATTGAAAGTAGAGGTATACGGCGACTCCATTACGGTAGGGTCGGGTATTATCCGCGATTGCTATTACGACGAAGGTTCTTGTGCGTGGATAGACAGCGGAGATTATACCAACGTGAATCAGAACGTATTTCAATCGTACGCGGGGGTTATGGCAAAAGAGCTTGACGCACGCTTGAACGTGTTCGGCCGCGGCGGTATCACGATGAAATACACGTCGGAAACGGCGGGCTATACGGTACTCAACAATTATAAATCGGTGTACGTGGACGTGCCCGCGTCGGAGTATCCTTACGACTACGGTTCGTATACGCCCGACGTCGTGGTGATCTATCTCGGCTCGAACGATTATTTCCAGAGGGACGGCGCGAAACCGACGTTCTCCGTGGAAGGGCTGAAAACGGGCTTTGAACAGTTTATCCGCGAGGCGATCGGGGAGAATTACGGGAAAGATATTCCCATCTTCCTTTGCTCGGGAATGATGGCGCCCGACTCGCATTTACCCGAATGGATGGAAGACGTCAAAAACAGATTGCAAAAGGATTTCCCCAACCTGGAAACGGTGGAATTCAAGGCTTGCGCGATCGGGCATCCCGTCGCGGCGGAAGGCGAAGTTGCGGGTAAGCAATTAGCTACCGCTATCAAAAATAAATTAGATACGTTAAAAAATCAGTAAAAAATAAAAACATTGAGGAACAAAAAAATGAAGGTAGTTTTTAGCGAAGAGGAAATACTCATCGACACTTATCCGGAGGCGGCTTGCGAAGAGTTGCCTATGTTTGCGGAGAACCGCGTGCATCAACGTACTTCCGGCAATCCGTACCCCAACAAGATCGTAGGCGAATCGCAGAGAAAGGTACGCGAGAAACGCCCGTACACCCTGTTGAAACTCGAAAACGAGTTCATCGAAGTGGGCATTTTGCCCGCGATCGGCGGCAAGGTCTGGTACGCAAAAGACAAGAAGAACGGCTACGACTTTTTCTATAAGAACAACGTAGTCAAACCCGCGCTCATCGGCGTGCTCGGCTCGTGGACTTCGGGCGGTTTGGAATTCAACTGGCCCTTCCATCACCGCGCGTCGTCGTTCATGCCCGTGGACTATGCGGTAGAGGAAGAAGAGGACGGCGTGACCGTCTGGCTCTCCGAACACGACCCCATCGACAGAATGAAAGGTATGGTCGGTATCTGCTTGCGCGAGGGACAGACCGTTCTCGAAACGAAAGTCAAGCTCGACAATCTCACCGCCGTGCGCCGTCCCTACCTTTGGTGGGAAAACGCCGCCGTGCCCGTAGACGAAACGTACGAGATCTTCTTCCCCGAGGACGTAAACTACGTGCGTTTCCACTATAAACGTTCGGTGACGACCTATCCCGTCGCGAATAACGACCGTTTCGGCGCGTACAACGGACTTCTGTTCAACGGCGACACGGACATCAGCAAACACAAGAACACCAAACAGGCGACCTCGTATTTCAGCGCGGCGTCCAAGTACGACTTCTTCGGCGGCTACGACCACGGCAAGGACGCGGGCGTAGTACATATCGCGGACGCGCATATCGCGCCCGGTAAGAAATTGTTCACGTGGGCATATTCCCAGCTCGCCAAGACTTGGGAAAACGCGTTGACGGACAAGGACGGTCAGTACGCCGAACTGATGGCGGGTACGTATTCGGATAACCAACCCGATTTCAACTGGATCCAGCCGGGCGAAACCAAGACCTTCTCGCAGAAATGGTTCCCGATCCACGGACAGGGCAAACCGACCTTTGCCAACGACAACGGCGCTATGTTCTGGAACGGCGACAAGGTCAGCGTGCAATGCGTGAAAGCGGTGAAAGGTGCGATCGTCAGAGCGATGAAGGACGGCAAGATCCTCGAAGAAAAGACGATGGACCTGCCCGCATACGACGATACCGTCGTACTTACCTCGCTTGAAAGAGCGGCGGGCGTAACGGTCAGCGTGATGGACGGCAAGAGAAAGGTATTCGTATACGAGGCGACGGAAAAAGCGGAAACGCCTATCCCCGAACCGAGAAAGGAACTGCCGTATTTCAAACAGGTAAAGACGGCGCAGGAGCTGTATCTCGAAGGCTTGCACGTGGAACAGTACCGTTCCCCCGAGTTCTCCGCAGAGGCTTGCTATCTCGAATCCTTGGAGCGCGACGGCGAATTTATTCCTTCGCTTTGCTCGCTCGCGGAAATTTATCTCGCCCGTTTGCAACCGCAAAAGGCGCTCGAATATATCGACCGCGCGGAAAAGAGCGCGACCCGTTTCAATACGAGAACGGAAAGCGGCAGAGTATACTACCTCAAAGGTCTTGTGCTCGAACAGCTCAAAGACTACGAACAGGCGTACGCATATTATTATAAAGCGTTCTGGCTCTACGACAGCGCGACTGCGGCTATGTTCCGCATCGGTCTTTTGGATCTCCGCAACGCCGACTACGAAAAGGCGATCGAGCATTTCGGACGCGCTCTGCAAGGCAACGGCAAATCGCCGCTTGCGAAAGCGTTCCTCGGTCTGACCTATTACCTCTACGACAAGAACGCCGAGGCGGAAAAGATACTCGACGAGGCGCTCGCGGGAGATAAACTGAATATGTTCGCGCACGCGTTCAAAGCGCTTATGAGCGGCGACTATGCGGCGCTTGCCTCCCTGATGCATTCGGACGCTACGCAGACGACGTCGGATATCGTAGAGAAATTGCTCACGGCGGGTCTTGATTCGCAGGCGCTCGCGCTTATCGACGGACTTTCCGAGCATATTCGATTCAACGCGATGATCAAATATACACGCGGCGTATTAGCGAACGATATTAAGTCGGTTGACGTGGGCGAGGGGATCGCGTTCCCGTCCCGTCCCTATGAGGAGGACGTGCTCCGCGCGACCTTGAACGTTCTGCCCAACGACTGTCAGGCGCGTTACCTGCTCGGCTGTATGCTTTACGGCAAGGGCAGATACGAGGAAGGCGCGAAAGAGTTCGAGGAAGTAGCCCGTCAAAGCGGCGACTACCGCGCGTACAGAAACCTTGCGGCGGCGTACTATTCGCACCTCGGCAACGTGAAAAAAGCGCTCGCTTGCATGAAAACGGCGGCGGAGAAAGCGCCCGTAAGCGAAAGACAGATCACGTTCGAACGCGCGCACCTGATGGCAAAGACGGGTTCTTCGCCCAAGGAGATCGCGAAATTCATTCTTTCCCGCGATACGGACAGAGACGATATCAACGTGGAACTCGCGCGCGCTTATAACCACGCGGGCGATCCCGACAAGGCGTTGAACGTGCTTATGAACCGCGAGTTTGTCGCTTGCGAAGGCGGCGAACACTACATCGCCGACGAGTATATGTACGCATACTATCTCAAAGGCGCGGCGGCATATAAGAAAGGGGATTACAAGAAAGCGCTCGAATACTTCGAAACGGCGCAAGTTCTGCCCCAGTCGCTCGGTTCGGGACTTTGGAACGAGGTCAAGACCGTTCCCTACCGCTACTTTGCGGCGCTCTGCCACATCAAGCTCGGCGAGAAGGAAAAGGCAGAAACGATCCTCAAAGACTTCGATAAATACTACTTCGATTTCTTCTCCGATATGTATTTGTATACGCTCGCTTACTACGTGGCGAAGAGCTACGAACTTCTCGGCGATAAAGCCAAGGGCGTAGCGCTTATCGAAAAGCGTTTGCAAGAGTTCGAGAACGCGCGCGAAGTGGAAGATATGGGATATTTCGGCACGACGCCGTTCTTCATCTCTTTCATCGAACAGCCCGCGGCGGCGAGAAAGGCGCACTATGCGTACCCGCTGTATAT
>JBGVLV010000039.1:0-42257 GCA_045124465.1 Candidatus Scatosoma sp. | reverse complement strand
TCAAAACGATCCCCGTGAACGGCGCGGACGAGATCATATTCAGCGCGGCGAGCGCGGAATTTTCCGTCGTGGAAACGGAGGAAAACGCTCTGCTCGTCGAATTCGAACTGAGCGAGCTGGGCGGCGCGGAAACATTCCCCTATCTCGCGTACGAACGCAGTCAAGACAAGAAAACGGCGCTTAAAATAGGCGAGGCGGGCGAATATTACCTGCTCGCCGTATTCGATCAAACGCGCTACCGCACCTATCTTTCGCGGAGCGAATTCTGCTCCCCGCTCGCCGTAGACGACTACCGCACGGAGTACGCCGAAAGCAAGGTCGGGTATCTTACCAACGAAGTCACTTTATATAAATTCCCCTACCTCACCCATCTTCTCACCGTGCAAAAACTGCAGCGGGGAGAACAGGTGCGCGTGCTTGGGGAGATCACCCGTCTCGATCACGACTACTATCAGGTCGAAGTCGTAGACGGAGAGGGAAACGCGACGGGGGTCACGGGATACGTACCCAAAGCGTACGTGTCGGAAACGGACGGTCTGCCGCCGACGAGCGAAAACGTCATTTTCGGCGCGACGGACGATAACGGCGACGCGATCTGGCGGCTCGCCTATCTCTTGCTCGGCTTTGCGGCGATCTGCATACTCGTCGATTTTCTCATATTGAGAAAGAAAAAGGACTAAAACGAAAAAGGAGGAACGGCTTTATGAACTATCTAAGTAGCAACGGCGTAGATCCGCTACGGCGCTCGGGCGTCAGGTCGTTCCGCGCGGTCTTTCGTCCGTAAAACGTTCAAAGCGGTGATACGCTACCTCACGAAAGAAGAAAAATAATAAGGAAGGTAGAGTATTATGGAAAAAGAACTTTTCGATCTTTTGGCGGCGCAGGATTATGCGAGCGCCGCAAACATAGCAAACAAATACGACCCCGAACAGCTTGCGGAAGTCATTCGGGAAACGGAACTCGCGGATATTCCCGCATTCTGCCGCGCGCTTAACTCCGACCTGCTCGCCGACGCGCTCGTTTTGCTCGATCCCGAAAAAAAGGAACTCGTCATCAACGGTCTGCGCGACGACGAACTGGAAAAGGTGTTCGACGGTATGTCCGTCGACGACACGGTCGACATCATCGAAGAAATGCCGCAGGAGATCGTACGCAGGATCGCCGAAAGCGAGGAGATCGTGCAACTGCTCACCGAGCGGAATTTCACCGTCTTGAAACCGCTCATCTCCTCTATGAACGCCACCGACCTTGCGGAAGTGTTCGAAGAAATCGAGTCGGACGCCGATCTGCCTGTGCTTTTCCGTATCTTGCCCAAAGACCTCGCCGCGGAAACGTTCGTGGAAATGGACAACGACCTCAAAGAAAAGCTGTTGCATAAGCTGAACGACCGCGAACTGCGCGCCGTCATGGACGAATTGTTCCTCGACGATACGGTAGACCTCGTAGAAGAAATGCCCGCGAGCGTCGTCAAGCGGGTCTTGGCGCAAAGCGACAACGAAACGCGGGCGTATATCAACGAGATCCTCAAATACCCCAAGGACAGCGCGGGGAGCATTATGACGATCGAGTTCGTCGCGCTCAGACCGACGATGACGGTCGAGGAGGCGTTCGAACGTATCCGCCAAACGGCGATCGACAAGGAAACGATCTACACCTGTTACGTCATCGACCCGACGAATAAGCTTTTGGGGCTTGTGACGGCGAAAGATCTTATGCTCGCGAAAAAGAACGCGACGATCGCCGATATTATGAACGAAAACGTGATCTACGCGCACACCGAGGACGACAAAGAGGACGTCGCGCGTATGATCTCCGACTACGGTTTCCTTGCGCTCCCCATCGTGGACAGGGAAACGCGGCTCGTCGGTATCGTCACGGTAGACGACGCAATGGAAGTCATCAAACAGGAAAGCACGGAAGACATCGCCAAGATGGCGGCCGTCACCCCTACCGACAAGCCCTATCTCAAAACGGGTATATGGCGTATCTGTTTGAACCGTTTGCCGTGGTTGCTTTTGCTTTTGCTTTCCTCGACGTTTTCGGGTCTTATCATCTCCGCAAACGAACAAACGCTGAATATGCCCGTCTACGGGATCGTCTTAACGGCGTGTATGCCCATGCTGATGGGTACGGGCGGGAACGCGGGTTCGCAGGCGTCGGCGATGATCATTCGCGGTCTTGCGATCGGCGAAGTCAAATTCTCCGACTTCTGGCGGGTCGCGTGGAAAGAGATACGCGTTTCCATTCTGCTCGGCGCGATACTCGCGATCGCAAGCTTTATCAAAGTTATGACCATCGATCAGTTATACACCGTTCAAAACGGCACGATCGTCGCCCTCGTCATCTCCCTTTCGATGTTCGCGACCATCGTATTCGCAAAGCTCATCGGCGCAATGCTGCCGCTTTTGGCGAAGAAGTGTCACCTCGACCCTGCGGTCGTCGCCTCGCCGTTCATCACGACGATCATCGACGTGCTGTCCTTGACGATCTATTGCGCGTTCGCCGTAACTATGCTCGGCAGTCTATAAAAGCAAAAAACGTTTCAAACGAAAAACGGACTTGGTTTTCCAAGTCCGTTTTATTATGTTTTATTATGCAGGCAAGCCCGCGAGGGTCACGCCGTCCAAATGCCCGTTCACTCCCCGAAAAGCGAGGTGGACAAATACCTGTCCCCCGTATCGGGCAATAAAACGACGATGGTTTTGCCCGCGTTTTCGGGGCGTTTCGCAAGCTCTATCGCCGCCCACAACGCCGCGCCCGAGGAGATCCCGACGAGTACGCCCTCGCGTTTGCCGATAAGCCTGCCCGTTTCGAACGCGTCTTCGTCCTTGACGGGAACGACCTCGTCGTATATCTCCGTGTTCAAGACTTTCGGCACGAATCCCGCGCCGATACCCTGTATCTTATGCGCGCCCGCCTTGCCCGAAGAAAGCACGGGCGAGCTTGCGGGTTCGACGGCGACGATCCTAACCGCGGGGTTTTTGCTCTTTAAATATTCCCCCACGCCCGTTACCGTACCGCCCGTACCCACGCCCGCGACGAAAATATCCACGTTCCCGTCCGTATCCGCGTAGATCTCGGGTCCCGTCGTATCTCTATGCGCCTGCGCGTTGGCGGGGTTGACGAACTGACCCGCCACAAACGCGTTCGGTATCTCTTTTTCGAGCTGTTCCGCCTTCTCGATCGCGCCCGCCATACCCTTTTTCCCGTCGGTGAGCACCAGTTCCGCGCCGTACGCTTTCATCAGCTTTCTGCGTTCCACGGACATCGTTTCGGGCATAACGATGACGACCCGATACCCCCGCGCCGCCACGACCGCGGCAAGACCGATACCCGTATTGCCC
Organism: Candidatus Scatosoma sp.; assembly: GCA_045124465.1. Taxonomy (GTDB): domain Bacteria; phylum Bacillota; class Clostridia; order Christensenellales; family Borkfalkiaceae; genus Scatosoma. The sequence goes on along the minus strand of JBGVLV010000039.1, from coordinate 38,913 downwards.
GAAGTCGGTTCGATGACGACCGAATCGGGGGTGAGCTTGCCCGAACGTTCCGCGGCCTCTATCATCGCTTTCGCAACGCGGTCCTTGACCGAGCCTGCGGGGTTGAGAAATTCGAGTTTTGCGAGTATCTTCGCTTGCAAGCCCAACGTTTTTTCCAGGTTAGTAAGTTCCAAAAGCGGAGTGTTGCCGATCAACTGATCGGCGGAAGTGTAAATTTTCGGCATAACGTCACCTCTAAAAGTTTCTTGGCTTACGTCCTCTCCCTTTACGGAAGAAAACGCAAGATCTCGGCGGGGGTACGGACGAGCTTTGCCGCGCCGTTTTCGAGTAAAAAGCGTTCGTCTTTAAAGCCCCACGTGACGGAAAGGCAGTCCACGCCCGCGTTTTTTGCGGTCAGAATATCCACTTCCGAATCGCCGACGTACAGCGTTTCGGAGCGGTTCGAGCCGAGTTTTTCCATAATTGCAAACAGCGCGTCGGGCGCGGGTTTTTTACGGATACCCGCCGCCTCGTTCTCGCCCGCCGCCTCCGTCAAAAGGTTCGGGAAATAACGCTGCGAAAGGTCTTTCACGGCGAAGTCGGGTTTGTTGGAAAGCACCGCCGTTTTCACGCCGCGGGCGTTGAGCGTTCGCAACACCTCGCAAACGCCGTCGTACGGCTTGGTGTTCTCCGCGCAATGCGCGCCGTAATAGTCGCGGAAGTCTTGCAAAAGCTGTTTTTCGAAGGAACGTTCTTCCCCCGCCGCGAGTTGCATAAGCACCGCCGCGCCGTTACCGACAAAGCCGCGCACCTCGTCTATTGTGCGCGTGGGCAAGCCGTTTTTAACGAGCGCGTAATTGACCGCCGCCGCCAGATCGGCGAGGGTGTCGAGCAAAGTTCCGTCCAGATCGAATACGACCGTCTTATACATGGTATGTTCCTTTTTCCTTTTCCGTTACAAAACGGACTTGATCGCGTTCACCGCCTCGGCGCGGTTTTCGCTATGCGTTTTTACGTAGATAGACGAAACGTAATTTCTCGTCGTACCCTCGGAGAGTTTGAGCGCCGCCGAGATCTGGCGGTTGGTGAACCCCTCGTACATCATCAGCGCGATCTCCACTTCGCGGTCGGAGAACGAGAACGCGCGGGTGAGCTTTATCTCCCTGTCGGCGGAAACGTTCTTCGCCGCCGCCGCGATACTGCGGGCGATCTTGGCGGGAAGAATGGTGTCGCCCGCGTACGCGTTTTTCACCGCGTCGATGAGCGCAGACCCGCCGATGTCTTTCAAAAGATACCCGCTCGCGCCGTTATTGATGGCGTTTAAGATATAATCGCTGTCGTCGAAGGTCGTCAAGATGACCACCTTGACTTCGGGGTATTCCGCTTTGATACGCTGGGTCGCGACCACGCCGTTCATATTCGGCATACGGATATCCATCAAAACGACGTCGGGGCAAGCCGTTTTCATCTTTTCGAGCGCGTCGAACCCGTCCGCCGCGAGCGCGACGACTTCGAGCTTTTCGTCCGTTTCCAGCACGCTTTTGAGTTCTTCCGCGAGGTCGAGTTGGTCGTCCGTGACGAGTACTTTGATCTTCCGTTCCATTATCATTTCTCCATATCCGTTGGCAATGTAAGATACAATTCGAACCCCTCGCCCTCGTCCGCGCAAAACCGCACTTCGCCGCCGAGCGCTTTGGCGCGGTCTTTCATGCTCGAAAGCCCGAACCCGAGCGTCAGTCCGTCCGTGTTCACGCCCCTGCCGTTATCCGAGAGCAGAAATTCGATCTTGTTTTCTTTGATTTTGAGTTCGAACCAGAACGCCGTCGCGCCGCCGTGGCGCAGACCGTTGGAAATCCCCTCTTTGAGCGTATTGCAAAGAAAGCGGAATTTCGCGGGCGATACCGCCACGTCCTCTATGTCCGACCGTATCGTGATGTCCGTGCCGTCCGTCGATTCGTGTACGATGTCTTCGAGCGCGGTTTTCAGCGTTCTGTTCGCCGTCGTTCCCGAAAGCAAATGCACGCTGTCGCGGAGTTCTTCGAGCGCGTGTTTCGCCTGCAAGTTCGCCGCGACGATCTTTTGTTTCGCCTCGTCGGGGTTGGCGGGCAGTATGAGTTTCGCCGCCTCCGTCTGCATGATCACCGTCGTGAGCGAGTGACCCGCCGTATCGTGGATCTCTTTCGCGATACGTTGGCGTTCTTCGAGCGCGGTCACTTCCGCGACTACCGCGTACGCCTTTTCCAGTTCCTTTTTGCTCGCGTCGAGTTCTTTCAGCGTTTTATCCAGCCGCAGGAACTGGCGGTAGAACGCCAGACCTATCTGCACGACGAGGAAATGCACGACGAGCGCGAACAGCGGTCCGAGCGACTGCACGAACACGCCGAGCAAGCTCACTTCCGTTCCGAAAATAACGTACACTTTCAGGGCATAACTCGCCGCGTACAGCGGTATACTGATACACAGGAGCAGAACGGACGGGAAGGTGCGTTCCGAACCGATATAAAACTCGGTGAGGACGAGCATATACACGATGATCGGATAAGTGCCGTCGGTGACGAACAGGAAACAGCAAGCCGCGAGCGCGTCGAGCACGTAAAAGACCCTGCGGGCTTTTTTGTTCTTGACGACGAACAGGGTAAGCGATTCGGAAAGGGTGAGGAACACCTCGACGACGAGCACCGCCGCGAGCATTTTCAGACTGCCGCCCGAAACGATCTGATTGAGATGCTGCAAAAGTATCAACAGTTCGATGAACAGGAGTACGATGAAAATGAGCCATTTGCCGATAAAGATGAAATGTTGTTCGTTACGGATATCGTATTTTCCGAACAGGCGCAAAAAGTAAGCGCGGAGCGGCGTTCTTTCGGGTGCGGAACGTTTTTTCATCGCTCCACCCCGCCCGCAAGCGTTTTCGGGGCTAATTCCCGGCTCATCTGCACCAGTTTGCCGCTTTTATAATAACTGTATATCCCCGTCGGCGAGTAGATGAAATGATCGCATAAAAGGATATTATGCACGCCGCAGAATACTTGGAAACGCACGGTCATCTCGTCGTCCGTTTTGGAGGGTTCGCAAGAGCCGTACGGGTGGTTATGCACAAGCACGATACCAGAGGGTTGTTCGAGCAAAAAGAGCGCGAACAGCTCGTCGGAGTCCACCGCTACCCTGCCCGCCTCTTTATGGGTGAAACCGCGGCTTGCGAACACCGCGCCCGTATCGTCGATGAGGTAGACTTCGAGTTTTTCAAAGGGCAGACCCGCATACGCCTGACGGACATACGCAGGAAAAGATTCGTGTTCGAATTTGTCGGGGTATTTATGCGCGCCGCGATCCGAGCAGCCGAACGCGGAACAGAATTTTCCCACGCAGCGAAGGTACGCCGCAACGCTTTCGCCTACGCCCTCCACCTGTTGCAGTTGTTCGAGGGGCGCGCCGAGCACGTCGCGGATATTGCCGAAACGCGCCAGAAGGCGATGGGCGATATCGTTGGTGTTACGGCGGGGAACGGCGTTGAAAAGCAGCATTTCGAGGTATTCGTGTTCGCAAAGACTGCCGCTGTCGAGTTTTTGGATAAGTCTGTGTCTATGCCCGCTATGTTCCGACATTCCGTTTCTCCTTGGGGGGTGAGGGTTGGTTACGGTCTTATTGTATCACACTTTCAAGGAAAAGTCAAAGGCGGGACAAAGCTATGCGGAGAAAAAAATAATTTTTTGCGGTTTGTTTTCGGTTTTGCCCTCGATTTTGTTTACCTTCACAAAAAAATCGTGTATAATAATATAGAGAGAAAACCCACGTAAGGAGTTTTGTTATATGGAACACGTTATGCAGAAATATTTCGACAGGATCGTAAACTCCACCGTCGAGATCCTCAAATTCGATTCTTCGCTCAAACCCGCCGAGGGCGAAAACGGCGAATATCCGTTCGGCAAAGAAACCGCCGACTGTCTTGCCTATTTCCTTTCGCTCGCCGAAGAGATGGGTTTTGAAACGCACAATTACGACAACTACGCAGGCGAGGTCGTTTACGGCCGCGGCAAGGAATTTGCCGTCCTCGCCCACCTCGACGTCGTTCCCGCGGGGAACGGTTGGAAATATCCCCCCTTCGGCGGCGTTATCAACGACGAGCCTTCCGACGGCGGCGTGACGGGTATGAAAATTTGGGGTCGGGGCGCGATGGACGACAAGACGCCCGCGATCGTTTGCTTATACGCGCTCAAAGCGTTGAAAGATTCGGGGATCGTTCCCAAACGCAAGATCAAGCTCATCGTCGGTTGCAACGAGGAATTCGGCTGGAAATGTATCGAACACTACAATAAGGTCGCGAAAATGCCCGAGGAAGGATTCACGCCCGACGCGAACTTCCCCGTCATCTACGCGGAGAAAGGTATTCTCCATTTCACGACGAGTTTTCCCATCGCCGAACCGCCTATGACCGCGCTCAAAGCGGGTACGAGAATGAACGTGGTCTGCGATCTTGCCACCGCCGTACTGACGAGAAAGGCGGCGAACGCGCTCGTGGGATACGAAAACCCGATCGCGGGCACGACTTTTTCCTACGACAACACGACGAATATTTTAAAGGTCTACGGCAAGGCGGCGCACGCGTCCACGCCCACGCGCGGCGCGAACGCGTTGCAAGCGATGTTGCTGTTCCTCTCGACCTTGAACGCGGACTGCAAAAAGGCGTACGATCTCCTTTTCGGCGACGCGGCGGGTCTTGACGTTTTGGAGGACGAAACGGGCAAACTGACTTTCTCCCCCGATGTCGCCTCGTTTGAGAACGGCGCGTTGAAAGTGCTGTCGGATATACGTTTCCCCGCTACGTTCGCTTTGGCGAGCGTGACCGAGCGCTTGGATAACGCGGGCGCGGAATACGTGATAGACAACTACCAAGCCCCCCTTTACAACGACCCGCAAGGCGAGCTTATCACGACTTTGACGAAGGTCTACAACCGCGTTACGGGCAAGAACGAACAGCCCATCGCGATCGGCGGCGGCACGTACGCGCGGGCGTTGAAATGCGGTTGCGCGTTCGGACCGGAAGTCTGCGGCGAGGAGGACACCATTCATCAGGCGAACGAGTACGTGACCTTCGACCGTATCAGACTGATGAGCGAGGTTTATTACGAGGCGCTCAAAGCGGTGAGCGAGAACGTGAAAACGATACGGATCGGCGTACTCAAACCCAAGCAGTAAAAAATCGATATTTTATACGGAAAACGCGGTCAAACGACCGCGTTTTTTTGCATAGTAAAAAGGCTGGGGATTATAGCTACGCCTTACGGCGTGAGGCGCGACCTACGGTCGCTTATTTGGGGGCTGAAAAGCACGGCTTACGCCGTGAGTACGCCTGTCGGCGTGGAGCGCAACCTACGGTTGCTTATCTTGGGGGTTTATTTGCGGGGCGCTGCCCCTGCACCCCGCGAGGAACTAAGTTCCTCGACCTCTCGACTTGGCGACGAACGAAGGAGGTGGCGCAGTCCGTCATTCTGAACGGAGTGAAGAATCTCACAAAAAAAGAGATATGCGGCCTGCCGTGAGGCGGGTCGCATACCTTAGTGAGAGAATATGAAAAAAGTTTAGTATAGTCCGGTTCTTTCCTCTTTCTCTTTATGTCCTTTTCTTTATCTTTTATTTTAATATTTCTATGTGATAAAAAGATGAAATTTTGGTGATAGAATAATGAAAACAATATAATTTTTAAGAATTTATTGCAAAAATCGCCCGTAAACGGCGTCGGCGACTTTGATACCGTCCGCCGCCGAAGAGGTTATCCCGCCAGCATAGCCCGCGCCTTCGCCGCAAGGGTACAGACCTTCCGCCGTCGCGGATTGCATATCCTCCGTACGTTCGATACGGAGCGGAGAACTCGTCCGCGTTTCCGCCGCCGTCAAGACCCCGTCGGGCGCGGCAAAACCTTTCAATCTCCTATCCATATCCGTCAGCGAGTTTTTCAGCGCCTCCGCGACAAATTTCGGCAACACGCTGCGCATATCCGCAAACTGCGTTCCGCGCGCGTACGTGGGCGTTACTTCGCCGAATTTCGAGCTTTCTCTATCCCGCAAAAAGTCGCCCACGAGCTGTACGGGCGCGACGTAGTTCCCGCCGCCCGCTTTATACGCCGCGCGTTCGATCTCCCTTTGGAACTCTATTCCCGACAACGGCGTACCGTCTTTGAAATCCGTTTTCCGTACCTGCACGATGAGCGCGGAATTTGCGTTCCTGCCGTCGCGGGCGTAGTCGCTCATACCGTTCGTCACCACGCCGCCCTCCTCGCTCGCCGCAGGCATAACGTACCCGCCCGGACACATACAGAACGTGAACGCCGCGCGCTCGCTTGCGTGGGAAACGAGTTTATAATCGGCGGCGGGCAGACGGGTATACGCTTTTCCGTACTGGGCAAGCCCTACCGAGCTTTGCAAATGCTCTATCCGCACCCCCACCGCGAAGTCTTTCGCGGTCATTTTTACCCCGCGGGCGTGCAGTTTTTCGAACGTATCCCGCGCGCTATGTCCCACCGCCAGCACGAGCGCGGAAACGTCGAGCGTTTTTATCCCGCCGTCCGCAGTCTTGATCTTCGCGCCCGTCAGTTTGCCGTTTTGAACGGCGATATCTTCCAAGCAAGTGCGAAACAGTATCCGTCCGCCCTGCGCGAGGATATATTCGCGCATATTTTTGACGACCTTTTTCAGATTGTCGCTGCCGATATGCGGTTTATTCAGCCACAATATCTCCTGCGGCGCACCGAACCGCACGAACGTTTCCAAAACCTCGCGGTTGAGCGGGCTGTGCGTTTGGGTATTGAGTTTACCGTCCGAGAACGTACCCGCGCCTCCCTCGCCGAACTGCACGTTGCTATTTGGGTCGAGTTCGCCCGTTTTAAAGAACGCCGAGATCGTGCGTTCCCGTTCCTCTACCGCCGCGCCGCGTTCGATCACGACGGGCGGGATACCGCGTTCGATCAGCCGCAACGCGCAAAACAGTCCCGCAGGTCCGCTCCCGACCACCAGAACGGGTTTTTCGGGGAGTTTGGTTTTCGGCAAACGCTCCAAGCAAGCTTTTGTATTTTCCCGTTCTTTTGCGGAAAACTCGATCGTATATATATAACGTATGTTATTTTTATCCCGCGCGTCGAGGGATTTTTTGCGGATCGCGAAGTATTTCGGCTTTTCGCCCAGTTTCTTTTCGGCGAGCGAGAACAGTCGTTTCTCATCCGTGCCGAGGGGTAATTTTATATCCGAAAGAGTGATTACGCTCATACCTGCCCCCTGCGTTTGGCGTTTTCGATACCCTCCGCGACGGCGCAAGCGGAAGAATATGCCCATTGCAGATTGAACCCGCCGCAAGGTCCGTCCACGTCGAGGATCTCGCCCGCGAAGTACAGCCCGTCCACGAGCTTGCTCTGCAAATTTTCGTCCGTTTCGGAAAGGGGTATTCCCCCTTTCGTCACCTGCGCGTAGTCGAACCCGAGCGTGCCTTTGACATCGAGCGGGAACGCTTTCGCACGTTTCGCCACCGCGCGGGGCTCGAAACGTTCCGACGACTTGACGACGGCGCGGGCGACCTGATTGTTCAGCATACCGCAAAGCAATTCGCCGTCGGGCGTTTCGGGGAAGTTTTCGCGTTTTTCGCGCAAGGCGCGTTCGATACGTTCTTCCGTGAACGCGGGCAAAAGATCGATATACAGCCGAACGCCGTTTTCGAGTTTATCGGCAAAAAACGCCGACAAGCGGAACACGACGTCGCCCGAAACGCCGTAATCGGTGAATATGACGTCCCCTTCCTGCGTTTCCGAGCGTTCGGCGTTCCCCTCCCGCCACGCAGCCGTGACGCGGGCGGGGGATACGCGGATCCCTTTGAGCGTTTTGATATGCGTCGTATCCGTTTTCAGCTGTACGAGCGACGGGAACAACGCCGTGCGGGTATGCCCGAATTTTTGCGCGAGCGCGTACGCCGCGCCGTCCGTACCGAAATTTTTCGCCGCGTTCCCGCCCGCGCATAACGCTACCGTTTTGGCGAGGTATTGCCGTTCGCCCGATTTCGTCCGCGCGGTCAAAACGAACAGTCCGTTACGTTTTTCTATGCCCGTGATCTGCGTGTCCGCAAATATCTCCGCGCCCTTTTGCGCCGCGCGGAAACGGAGCGCGTCGGTGATCGCGGAGGCTTGTCTGCCCGCGGGGTACACCCTGCCCCGTTCGTCGGAAACGAGGAGAAGTCCGCAACGCTCCAAGTGCGCGCAAAGAGAAGTATCGTCGTATTTTTGCACGAGCGTTTGCGCCCGCGCCCCGCCCGAGCTTAACGAAAAATACGGCGTGGTCTTCGCGTGAACGTTGGTCACGTTGCCCTGACCGTTCCCCGTCGCCGAGAGTTTGCGGCCGACGCGCTCGTTGCGCTCGAATACCGCTATGTCGTTTTCGTTTAAAAGGGTGGCGAGGAAAAGTCCCGCCGCACCGCCGCCGACGATCGCCGTCGTATAAATTCTTTCCATACCATATATTGTAGAGCATTTACGGAAAAAAGTCAATATTTTTGAAAAAACGCGAAAAAGTTTTTTGTCCCGTCTTGACTTTTTTCACAAGATATATTAAAATAGTATATATAGAATATATAAGTAAACACAAGGAGAGCAATTATGACGAATTATCTTATGTCAGCTATGTCAGCCGTGGTCGATTACTTCAAAGAGAACAAAACGATGTTCTGGATCGCCGTCGCGCTCGCCGCCGCGATCGTCGTGGTCGCGATCGTTCTGATCGTTCTGGGCGTGAGACGCTCCAAGGCGAAAAAACGGGCGCAAGCTAAACCGAAAACGGTTTCTGCAACAACGGTGAACGCCGCGCAAACGCAGACGAAAGCACAAGAGGAAAAGACCGCCGAAGAAAAAGAGGCGGCTCGTCAAGCCACGCTCGCGAGATTAGAGCAAGAACGTCTTGCCGCGGAAAAGGAAGAGGCGGAACTTGCCGCCGCCGCAGAGAAAGAGTCTGCGGAAAAGGCGGCTGCGGAGAAAGCCGAAAAGGAAAAGACCGCCGTCGAGGAAAAGAAACAGTCGGCAAAGACCGCGAAAGCGAAAACGGTCAAAGCCAAAGCCGAGAAACAGGAAAAGCCCGCCGAGGCGAAGAAAACGGCGGCGAAAGCCAAAGCTACGCCCGTCGAGGAGGATGAGGACGAAACGGAGAAGGCGGCGAAATACAGCGGGAAATGGACGATCTTCCGCGTTCTGACCGAAGATCAGCAGGACGATCCCGAAGAGGAAATGTATTTCTTCGAACTGCGCGCGTCCAACGGCGAAAAGCTCCTTTCGAGCGAGGAATACACTTCGTATAACGGCGCGTTGCGCGGTATCGAAACGCACAAAGCGAATATCGAGAAAGGCAATTTCAAGATCACCGTTTCCAAGAAAGGCGACTTCATCTTCAAGCTTTTGAGCGGCAAGAATATGCTCCTTTGCATGGGCGAGAACTATCCCACGAAAGCGCGTTGCGAAAGCGCGATCGAATCCACCAAGCGTTTCGCAAAGACCGCGGTCGTGGACGAGAACGTGCAAGATCATATCATCAAAGCGCCCGTCGAGGACGATACGGAACTCCCCCCTCTGCCCGAAGAATACAACGGCAAATGGCTGATCCTCAGCGACAAGGGCGCGGACGGCGAGGACGTGTTCCGTTTCGAACTGTACGCGAACAACGGCGAGAAATTGCTCACGAGCGAGGAATACACGACGTATATCGGCGCGGTGAACGGTATCCAAACGCACAAGACGAATATCGAGAAAGGAAACTTGCGTATCTCGCTCACCAAGAAAGGCGATTATATCTACAAGCTCCTCAACGGTAACGGTCAGCTCCTCTGTCTTGGGGAACATTACAAGACCCGCACCCGTTGCCAAAACGCGGTAGACTCCGTAAAGAGATTTGCGAAGAACGCCCCGATCCTTACCGATTCCGAGAATACCAAATAAATTTTTTGCTCCTTTAAAAATACGGACCCGTTCTTTCGGGTCCGTATTTTTTATTCCGTTTGTTTATCTGGCTCCGCCGCCACCGCCGCCGAACCCGCCGCCTCCGAATCCACCGAAGTGACCGCCACCGCCGCTCCTGCCCGTAAACGAGCCGCCGCCTTTGGGTTGGGGTCTGGTCATCATGCCGATCGTCGCCGCGCGCATACAGCGGTTGATGATCAAATAATCGAAAACGGTCATATTCGAGCCTACGCACCATTGCGGCGGCTCTACAAGTATCTTCTCGAACTTTTCTTCCCATTCCTTCGTTACGCCCAAAACTTGCGCGTACGGCAGTATCTTATAATACAGGTCGGGGTTTTCTTCGAGCATAAACTTTATCCTGTCCGTTTCCGTCACTACGATAAATTCTTTGAAACCGAGTATCTCGCCCAGTCTTTCGCAATACCGTTCCGTTCGGGAGATCGCGCCGATACCGATAAACGTACAACCGAACGCCGCGAGCGACACCGCCAGCCGTTCGTACCCCGTCGTGAGGTGCTTTGCGAACACGCCCACGTACAGGAGGGTAAATAGCGCCGCGACGAGCAGTTCCGCCAAAAGCAAGCCCGTCAGTTTGGCTTTGCTCCATTTATAGCGGTAGTTCTCGCGCATATACGCGAGGAAAAGGATCGCCGCCACGGGAACGGCGAACGCCGCGCCGAGGAAATAACCGTACCCGCCGCCCAGATAGAATTTACCGAGCAGGAAGGTGACGAGCAAGGCAAAGAACGTTCCCAAGACCCCGCCCGCGAAAAAGGCGAAACGGGAGCTTGGTTCGTACATTTCCGTGGGAGGCACTTGCCGCATCGCTTTATCCGCCGACGAATAGAAATGATTTTTCAAGTCGGACACGCGGACTTCTTCGCCTTGTTCGAAAATACCGTCGAACAGCGTTTTCTGATACGGGGGCGCGCCGTCGGGAAGTTCCTCGCGTTTGCGGATAAATTTGGGATCGTCCTCGTCGGTGAGATCGATCGCGAGATACCCTTTATCGGCGAAATAATAGATCATCGAGGTGATATCCTCGCCGTCCACGTTGCCGTCGATGAGTTTGCCCATTTTCAAAGGATCCATATTGTCGGGCGCTTTGATATTGACGACGGTGGATATTTCCCGTTTTTTACGCGTGCATACCGTCAGCACGACGGCGATCGCGACCGCCACCCCGCCGACGAGCAGTATCCACCACATATTGTCCGTGAAGATACGCGTTTTCGTATACCCGTCCAGCACTCCTTCGCCGAGTCGGAAATCGACCGTGATCCCGTCCGCGACGTTCTCGCCGTACGTATCGTTATAACGCACTTCGAGGATCTCGGCGCTGACCGTCAGCGTTTTGCCGTCGTCGGAGAATACCTTTTCCGCCGCGGAAAGCTCCGTCGAACCGTAGCCGCCCACGTAGACGTCGCAATCCTCCGCCGTCAACGATACGGGGAAATGCAGGGTCGCCGTAACGTTATGCAAAGGAACGGTGAACTCGAAGGGTATCGCGTCGATCGTCATACCGTCGCCACCGTCGAAATCGTTCTCCATCGTGTACGAAATATCGTACGTCCAAACGTTCCCCCGTTTCGCGCCGCCCACGCAGTTGACGTCGAGAAAGCCCGAAACGTCGGGGTTATCGTCCACGTAATAGGAGAACTCGGCGTTCCCGTCGCAGGAGGCGGTAACGTTTTGATACTTCGCGCCTTCGAGCGGCAGGGAGCGATAGAACATCGTAAGCCCCGTCGCGAGGAATTTGACGGTTATGCGTTCCTTTACCTCCACTTTACGGTCGGTGCGGATCGTGAGATCGGACTCGTATCGCTGTATCTCGATGACGTCGCCCGTCGCCGCGGACGCGTTCAGCTCGTACCTGCCCACCCCGATCAGCGCAAGGAACGCCGAAAGCAAAAGGACTATCGCGGCTTTCAATAGGTTTGAAAGCCGCTTTGTTTGCGTGTATTTCATAGTCTGTCAGAATTGTACTTTTACGTTCTTTCTCTCTTCCGCGCTATCCAGTTCGAAATACGAGCGTTTCTCGTAGCCCTCGCCCATGCGCTTGCCCACGATACACGCGGGGAAGAGTTCGAGCTTGGTGTTGAAGGTCTTGACCTGACCGTTGTAATAACGGCGGGAGGATTCCAGCTCCCCTTCGAGGGATTTGAGCTGACCTTGCAGGTCGAGGAAGTTCGCGTTCGCCTGAATTTGCGGATAGTTTTCGGACACCGCGTTGAAGAAGGTGCGCAACGAGCTGGTAAGACCGTTTTCCGCCGCCGCTTTGTCCGCGACCGTGTTCGCGTTCATCGCGATATTGCGCGCCGCAACGACCTGTTTGAGCGTTTCGCTCTCGTGCTTGGCAAAGCCTTTCACCGTTTCGACGAGATTAGGGATAAGATCGTATCTCTTTTTGAGGTATACGTCTATGGTCGCCCAAGCCTCTTCCACTTTGTTTTTGAGCCGTACGAACGCGTTGCGGGTCTTTATCCACCAAGCGACTACCGCGATGACGAGGATCAGAACGACCGCCGCCACGACCAGACCGACTATCAAGCCGACGTTTACCAACAGGGAATGTAACATATTTTTTTTCTCCTTTCCCGTTTATTATAGTTTTATTATACTATACGCCCGCGCAAAAGTCAATATTCTGAACGGTTTTTTTCATGCGTAAAAAACAGACCTCCCTTTTTGAGAAAGGTCTGTTTTTTATCCAAGTTCCGCTTATCTTTCCGAGCGTCTGTTTTTCAGCCAGAGCACGCCGTCCGTGATAAACGGCGAAACGATAAGCCATATCGCCGCAAGCGCGATGAGCGCGTACGTGATGACCGAACCCGCCGTTCTCGCCCCGGCAAAGATCGAGGACACGAGATTGAAATTGAAAAATCCGAACAATGCCCAGTTCACCGCGCCGAGAATGACTAAAACGTAAGCAATAATATTAACGATACGCATATTCTTCCCTCCTGCAAGCAGTATGTTTCCCTTTCGGGTTTTTATACGGAAAAATTTTGCGGAACGTAACGCCCGTCGAATTTAGATACAGAACGCCACCCGTCGAAAGAGTTCGATACAGAACGCCACCCGTCGAAAGGCTTAGATACGAGCAAGACGAGGAGAACGCGGATTTCCCGACGGGAGATGTACGCTCACTCGTCGAAAGAGTTCGATACAAAACGCCACCCGTCGAAAGGCTTAGATACGAGCAAGACGAGGAGAAGGAGCATTTTCGACGGGAGTTTACTAATCGTAAACGAGCAAGAAAAGCGCACCTTCGACGAAGTATTGCGACGTATATAAGACTTTCTTACTCCGTACGGAGTGCGATGACGGGGTCCTTCTTAGCCGCCGCCTGCGCAGGAATCAACCCGCTGATCAGGGTCAGACCTACGCTTACGCAGATCATAATGAACGCAGAGGTGAACGGCAGAGCCGCAAGCTGTGCGATACCCGTCAAGGTCTTTAAGATCGCGTTCACGATGAAGGAGAGAAGATAGGTCACGACCACGCCGAATACGCCCGAGGTCAGACCGATGATGAACGTTTCCGCGTTGAACAGGTTCTTGATGTCCCGTTTCCTCGCGCCGAGCGAGCGCAGAACGCCGATCTCCTTGGTACGCTCGACGACGGACACGTAGGTTATGATACCGATCATGACCGAGGATACGACGAGGGAGATCGCCGTGAACGCGACGAGTACGTACGTAATGGCGTCGAGTATCGTTTCCACCATACTCATCATCAAGCCTACCCTGTCGGTGTATTTGACCTGATCGCTCTCCGCGCTCTTATCGTTCCATTCGTCAAGATACGACAACAGCCCTTCTTTTGTTTCAAAGCTTTCCGTATATATGGAAATACCGGTCACCGAATCGTTCCCGCCCACCGCGCACAAAGGCGTTTTGGGATCGTACGTTACGTTGGGGATCGTCTTTTCGCCGATAGGTACGCCCGAATAATAGGAATCGAGGTTGCTCGCGGGGGAACGGTAGAAATATACCGTTTGCCCCTCGTACGTATAGGGCAGGGCATTATTCAAGTCGTTCATCCACGCAACGATTTTCGAGGTCTTATTCGTTTGAATGTATTCGGCGACAAGTTTTTCGGTGATATTCAAGCCGTTGGAAAGACAACCGTACGTACGTCCTTCTTGCAAACGGAGAATTCCCGTAACTTTCACTTTTACGCCGTTACCGTTTTCTACGTCCAAAGAACCGCGCACGCCGCTATATACGAACGCACGGCCGCCCGTCGCGCCCGTATACGCGGGATTTCCCGTATACGCGGGATTTTCCGCATATACCGCGTCGTTATAATACAGCGTATATTCTTTGTCGAGGATATCGGCAAAGTCGATATACTGTTCTCTTTTTTCCTCGTCCGTTTCTTGGAACAACGCCAAGAACTGTTCCTCGCCGATAAAGCCGAGCTGGGCAAGAGTCAAGTCCGTCACGTCGTTATTACTGCCGATGACAAGTACCGCCTCGTCCGAGCTTTCGGGGAAACGACCCTCGACGATATCGTATTGACTGCGAACGTAACTGCTGAAACGTTCGTCCGAAAAGTCCGCCGTTCCCGGCATTTTGCTGACAACGTCGCCGAGATATTCCACCATAGGCGCGAGCTTTGCGTACTGCGCGTTCTCTCCGCCCATCATCGTCAACTTATTCACATACCATTGTTTCAAATAGTCGAGCGACATTACATATTCTTTGGACGAACCGTTATCGTCGGATATCTCCACTTGCGTGAAAAGATTTCCCGTCAGATCTTCGCCGTAACTATACTGGATCGCGGTATAATATTCTTCGGGCATATTGCTTATATGGTCGAGATAATCCTTGGAAAGGTTATTCGTCACCTGCATACCTTGCGCGATATTCGTAAGGAAAGAGTTTACGTAAACTTTATCCCCTATTTTATCCAAATCGGGCATTTCGTTACCCGAACTCATTCCCGACATAATCGCGTCCACGTCCATCGTCGTTTCGGCGATCTCGACGGGATAGTACGAGAGCATATCCTCTTCCGTCTTTAATATGTAACTGTTAAAACCGTTGGAAAGCGCAAGCACCAGACATACGCTGATGATACCGATACTGCCCGCGACCGAAGTGATCGCCGTTCTGCCCTTTTTCGTCAAAAGGTTACGCGCGGAAAGCCCCAAGGAAGTTCCGAACGACATCGAAGAACGTTCTTTCTTCTTGGTCTTATCCTTTTTCCGTTTTTCCGTTTTTCCTTCCGTCTGTTCCGCTATCTCCGTTTCCGTCTTTTCCGCAACGGGCGCTTGGGCAAGTTCGTCGCCTTCGTACGGATCGGAGTCGGCGACGACAAGACCGTCCTGCAAACGGACGATACGCGAGGAGTATTGCTCCGCAAGTTCGGGGTTATGCGTGACCATAATCACCAAACGCTCGCCCGCGATCTCGCGGATAAGCTCCATGATCTGTATGCTCGTCACCGTATCGAGCGCGCCCGTCGGTTCGTCGGCGAGCAATATTTCGGGGTTATTGACGAGCGCGCGGGCGATCGCCACGCGTTGCATCTGACCGCCCGAAAGCTGGTTGGGGCGTTTGTGCAGTTCGTCTTTCAGTCCGACTTTGATCAGCGCGTCCTCCGCTCTTTGGCGGCGTTCGGCTTTGGAAATGCCCGCGATCGTGAGCGCCAGTTCGACGTTGCCGAGCACGGTCTGGTGGGGAATGAGGTTATAGGACTGGAACACGAACCCGATCCTATGATTTCTGTATACGTCCCAATCGTGGTCTTTGTAATCCTTGGTGGAAACGCCGCTGATGACGAGATCGCCAGAGGTGTAGTGGTCAAGACCGCCGATAATGTTCAAAAGCGTGGTCTTGCCGCAACCGGACGCGCCGAGAATGGACACGAACTCGTTCTTACGGAAACGGAGGGACACGCCTTTCAGCGCCTGCACGGTCGCGCCGGCGGTCTGATAGTCCTTTTTAACGTTTTTTAATTGTAACATTTTTCACTCCGAAACTGAATTTCCTCTATCCTTTCCCCGTTTTCACGTTTACGCTTGGATCTTGGTTTTTACCAGTTCGACGAACGAATCGAACAGCTCGCACATTTTATTGAAGTTGTCCTCGCCGAACTCCTCCACGATCGCGCCGACGAAGTCCAGACAGCTGTCGAGGTCCTCTCTGTATTCTTCCAAAATACCGTCGGAAAGCTCGATATACGCGATCTTTTTGTCGTTCTCGTCCGCAACGCGTTTGACCACGCCGCGAAGTTCGAGCCGATTGACGATCTGCGATATTGCCGAACGGGTCACGCCGAGCAGTTTGGCGATCTGCGTAGAGATCAAGCGGCGGTTTTCGTATCTCGCCGCGAGCAGTTCGCCGATCATTCTGATCTCGGTGTTGTTGAAATGCGTTTTCTTGTCGGTGATAGTGATATCTTCCCGCTTTTTAAGCATCTGGAATACCTTGGAAAGATATTCTTCGTTCTTGCCTTCGCCGAGCGCGCTGATCTTTAATTGCTTTTCTTCCATAATCGTTTCTCCTTCCTTTATCAGGTTTCTACGCTCTATTATACTTGCTTTTTAAACTTTGTCAAGTCGAAAACAAGTTGTTAAGCGTCTTTTCATCATTTTTTCATCTTTTGCCCGTTTTGGGTCTTTTTGTGAAAAAACATTTCGCCAAAAGCTTGTCAAACGTGTGCAAAAATGCTACAATGGATACAAACAGACCACGGAGGCTCCGACAATGGAAACCTTACTCGATTTTTTGAAAAACTCTCTCACGGCGTACCACGCTTGCGAAAACGCGAAAGCGCGGCTCGTGGAAAACGGGTTCTCCCCCCTCAAAGAAACGGAGGACTGGGAACTTTCCGAGGGCGGGAAATATTTCGTCGAACGCGGCGGCGCGCTCGTAGCGTTCACCGTCGGAGGCTTGGACAATTTTTCCTATAAGATCGTCGCCTCGCACGTGGATTCCCCCGCGTTAAAACTCAAAGAAAACCCCGTCGAAAAACGGGGCGCGTACGCCGTTCTCAACGTGGAAACGTACGGCGGCGGCGTTTGGTATTCCTTCTTCGACAGACCTTTGCGGATCGCGGGTCGGGTCGTCAAGAGCGAGAACGGTCGGGTGTATTCCGAAACGGTAACTTCCCCCTTTCTCCTTTCGGTCCCCTCCCTCGCCGTACACCAAAACCGCGGCGTGAACGACGGGTTCGCCGTCAACGCGCAGACCGATCTTTCCCCTCTCCTGTCCTTAAACGGCGGCGAGGCGGACTGGCTGGAACGTATCGCGGGCGACGGCAAGACGATGGGATACGATCTGTATCTCGTAAACGCGGACTCGCCCTATTTCTTCGGCGCGGAGGACGAATTTTTAGCCTCGCCGCGTATCGACAACTTAACGAGCGTTTGCGCGAGTCTCGACGCGCTTTTGAGTAAAGCGGACAGCGACGGGATCTGCGTAGCCGCGTTTTTGAACCACGAGGAGATCGGCAGCCGCACGACGCAGGGCGCGGACGGCGACTTCCTCGAAAACGCGTTGCGGCGTATCGCTTACGCCCTCCGTTTCGACGACAACGAATACTACAAGGCGCTCGCCTCCTCCTTCCTGCTCTCGGCGGACAACGCGCACGCCGTACACCCCAACCACCCCGAAAAAGCCGACCCGACGAACAAGACCGTTTTGGGCGGCGGGGTCGCGATCAAAGCGCACGCAAACGGCGCGTACATCACCGACGCGCTCGCCGCCGCGACCGTGCGGACGATCTTCGACAAAGCGGGCGTAAAACACCAGAACTTTTTCAACCGCTCAGATATGCGCAGCGGCAGTACGCTCGGCGTAGCCGCGCTCACGCGTATGGGGGTCGCGGGCGCGGACATCGGACTTGCCCAACTGGCTATGCACTCCGCTTGCGAATGTTTCGCAAAAGAGGACTACGCCGAACTCGTGAACGGGCTGACGGCATTTTATTCCTCCGACCTGCTCGCGGACGGGAACGGGTTCCTCGTGCGGTAAACGACTGAAAAAAGCGAACGGCTTTCCGAGTTCTTCGGAAAGCCGATTTTTTATTCAACGCATACCTGCCCCGCTCTTTTTCTTATTTGAGGAAGGCGCGGAAGGCGAGGTAGACCTCGTACACGTCCGCTTTGGAAACGAGTTCGAAGGGCGAGTGCATAGAGATGACGGGTACGCCGATATCGATGGTGTCGATATTCGCTTTCGCGATATATTTCGCGACCGTACCGCCGCCGCCCTCGTCTACTTTGCCCATTTCTCCCGTCTGCCAGATCACGCCGTTCTCGTCGAAGATACGGCGCAAAAAGCCGAGGAACTCCGCGTCCGCGTCGTTGGAACTGCTCTTGCCCCGCGCGCCCGTGAACTTGGTGATCCCCGCGCCGCAGGAAACGTACGCGGAATTGAGCGGTTCGCTCACGCCCTTGAAGTTGGGATCGAACGCCGCGTTGACGTCCGCGGAAAGGCATTTGGAATTCGCGCGCACCGCCGCCGAAGATACGCCGAAAGACGCGGCGATCTCGTCGATGAGGTCGAGGAACACCGCGCATTGCATACCCGTCGTTCCTTCGCTGCCGATCTCCTCTTTATCCGCAAGCACGACCATCGTCGTATGCTCGTCCGACTTCTCGTCGAAAAGCGCGGTGAACGCGGGATAGGAGCAAACGCGGTCGTCGTGACCGTACGCGCCGATAAGGGCGCGGTCGAAACCGATGTCCTTGGCTTTATACGCGGGCACTACGCAAAGTTCGGCGCTGAGGAAGTCCTCCTCCGTCATACCGTATTTTTCGTTCAAAATTTTAAGCAGGTTTTCCTTGACCGTTCTGTCCTTTTCGTCCGCCGCCGCGACGTACGGGATATTGCCGAGCCAGATATTGAGGTCCTCGCCCCCGATCCCTTCGCCGAGCGTTTTCGCGTTCTGTTTCGCCGCGAGATGGGGCAACAGGTCGCTGATATAGAACACGGGATCGTTCTCGTCCTCGCCCACTTTCACGTTCACGACCGAACCGTCTTTGAGCGCGACCGCGCCGTGCAGAGCGAGCGGGATCGTCGCCCATTGATATTTACGGATACCGCCGTAATAATGGGTCTTGGCGAACGCGATGTCCTCCGATTCGTAAAGAGGAACTTGCTTGAAATCGATACGCGGGCTGTCGATATGGGAGGCGAGGATACGTATGCCGTCCTCCGCCACGTTCGCTTTGCCGACCTTGATCAGGTACAGATTCTTGCCGCGGTTATCGTAATAGACCTTGTCGCCCGCTTTAAGTTTTTGACCGAATTTGAACGGCTTATAACCGTTCTCGACCGCCATGCGTTTCGCGCTCGCGCAAGCCTCCCGTTCCGTCTTGCCCTCGTCGAGGTATTTTTTATAGCCCTCGGCGTAGTCGAAAATTTCTTTCAGCAATTTTTCGTCCGCTTTTTCGTAGACGTTCGTTCTTTTGTAAGCTAATGTACTCATATCTTTTTTTTCTCCTGTCAATGTAAAAATCCTTTTATGATCTGTTCTTCCGCCTCTTGCTCCGTCAGCCCCAGCGTCATAAGCTTGGTGAGCTGTTCGCCCGCGATCTTACCGATCGCCGCCTCGTGGATCAGTTCCGCGTCGATATCGTTCGCCGAAAGGCAGGGCGCGGCGGTCACGGACGCGCCGTCCATTATGATCGCGTCACATTCCGTATGCCCGTGGCAGGGCGCGTTGCCGTTCATCGTCGAAACGAAGTTCTGTTTGGACTTATCCGCCGCGACCGAACGCGACGTAACGTCCGCGCGGCAGCCCTCGCCGTTCATATCGATGATGAAGTCGGTGTCCGCGGTCTGCGAGCCGTGCGTATACAGTTTCTCTTTCACGACGAAGTTCGCGCCCGCTTGCATATCCGCACGGGTGACGCGCTTGGTCGAGTCGATACCCTTTATCTGGGTCGTTTCCATTTCCATATACGCGCCCTCGGCAAGGTGTACGACCGTTTCGGGGTTCATCACGTTTTTACCGTTCCCGTCCCCTTCGCCGTAGTGTTTCTCCACGTACTTGACCTTGGCGTTCTTGCCCACGTAAAAGGTATGCACGCCGTCGTGGCGGGAGGTCATATCCACGCCGCCGCAGTTGTGTATGCCGCAACCCGCGACGATGACGACGTCCGCGTCCTCGCCGATATAGAAATCGTTATACACCACTTCCTGCAACCCCGCCTTGCTGATGATGACGGGTATGTGCATACTCTCGTTTTTCGTGCCAGCTTTTACGATGACGTCGATACCCGATTTACCGTCCGTTTTGGTGACGATATCGATATTCGCCGTCGTGTTCCGACTTTCGAGCTGACCGTTCCCGCGGATATTGTACGCGCCCTCGGGTACGCCGTGCAAGTCGGCTATTTTCAATAACAGATCTTTTTCTATCGCGTCCATACCCTTCTCCTCACAACTTCGCCGTCAGGACCTTGCAAGCCTCTTTACCCAAAAGACTCGGCAATACGTCCTCTTTTTTGCCCTGTTCCCGTACGCAGCCGTCCGCGATCACCACGATCTTGTCCGCGATATTCAATATCCGCTCCTGGTGGGAGATGATAAGGATATTCCCCTGCGTTTTTTCGTGCATTTTTTCGAATACCTTGATCAAATTCCCAAAGCTCCAAAGATCGATCCCCGCCTCCGGTTCGTCGAACACCGAAAGTTTGGTGCCGCGGGCGAGAATGGTCGCGATCTCGATACGTTTCAGCTCGCCGCCCGAAAGGGAGGCGTTCACCTCGCGGTCGAGATAGTCCCGCGCGCACATACCCACTTCGGACAGATACGCGCAAACGTCCGCGACTTTGAGCGGTTTGCCCGCCGCGATATTGATAAGATCGCGCACCGTCAGACCCTTGAAACGGACGGGCTGTTGGAACGCGTACGACACGCCGCGTTTCGCGCGGTCGGTGACGGACAGCTCGGTGATATCCTCGCCGTCGAGGTAGATCTTGCCCGAAGTCGGCGTGAGAATACCCGCGATGACTTTCGCGAGCGTGGATTTGCCGCCGCCGTTGGGTCCCGTGAACGCCACGAAACGTTCGTTAAGGGTCAGGTTCACGTCTTTGAGGATATGTTTTTCGCCAAGCTCGTCCTTGACTTTATAGTTGACGTTTTTCAGTTCTAACATTTTTTCTTCCTTACGTTCTTCTCTCTTATAATATAACGCAAAACACGGGCGTTTTAAACGGTTTGTTTAATAAATTTAAAATATTTCCATCAATATCCCGTTATCTTTGAGCCATTTCCGCCGCGCGCGCCAGTCGGGAACGTACTTCTCCACCTCCCGCCAAAACCGCGCGGAATGGTCTTTATGCCTCGTATGCGCCAGTTCGTGCACGACCACGTATTCCACAACCTCTTTGGGCGCGTACAGCAAGCGGAAGGAATAGCGGATCGCGTTATCCCCCGAACACGACCCCCAACGGGTCTTTGCGCTTGTCGCCGAAACGGACTTATACGCCGTTCCCATCTCCCGCGCCTTTTCTTCCGTGAGCGCGGACAAGATACGTTTGGCGTTCTCTTTCAGCCATTTCACGAGCCGTTCCCGCGCGTTCTTTTCGGGCAAAAACAGGATACCGCGTTCCGCGTCGTAGCTTATGCGCGTTCCCGAAACGAGGGAGATCTTGCAGTTTTTGCCGAGGAGCAAAAAGGAAAAGCCGTCGAGATTTTCGGGCGGTAAACGCATACCTGCCCCCGCCGTTTTCGCTTTTTGGCGTAATATCCAGTTTTCTTTTTCTTCCAAAAAGGCAAAAATCCGCGCCGTATCGCACCGTTTTGGCGCGCGGACCGTCACGCGACCAAACGAGTCGACGCAGACGGACAGCGTTTTGCGATCGGAACGGATTATTTTATCGGGTTGGATCATATACCGACAGCGGGGCGCGCGCCCACGCGCTTACGCCTCGTACCCTCTCGGATTGCCGCTCTGCCATTTCCATTGCGAGGCGCACATTTCTTCGATACCGAATTTCGCCTCCCAATGCAGTTCCTTTTTCGCTTTGTCGGGGCAAGCGTAGCAAGCCGCCACGTCGCCGGGACGGCGTTCGCAAATTTTATAGGGCAATTCCTTGCCGCAAGCTTTTTCAAACGCGTGGATCATATCCAACACGCTGTACCCGTGACCGGTGCCGAGGTTGTAGATATGTACGCCCGCCTCATTGCAATGCTCGATCGCCGCGATATGCCCAAGAGCAAGGTCCACGACGTGGATATAATCGCGCACGCCCGTTCCGTCGGGGGTGTCGTAGTCGTTGCCGAACACGTTGATGCATTGCAATTTCCCGCTCGCGACCTGCGCCACGTACGGCATAAGGTTGTTGGGGATACCCTTGGGGTCTTCGCCGATAAGCCCGCTTTCGTGCGCGCCGACGGGGTTGAAGTAACGCAGAAGAATGATATTCCATTCCTTATCCGCTTTCTGCACGTCCTGCATAATGTTTTCCATCATAAGCTTGGTGCTGCCGTAGGGGTTGGTCGTGGAAAGACGGCAATTTTCGTCGAGGGGCAGACGTTCGGGATCGCCGTACACCGTCGCGCTCGAAGAGAAGATGATCTTCTTGACGTTGTATTTTTCCATGATTTGGAGCAGCGACACCGTGCCGCTGATATTGTTTTCGTAATATTTCAAAGGCATTCTGCAACTTTCGCCGACCGCCTTGAACGCCGCGAAGTGAATGACCGCGTCGAATTTATGCTCCGCGAAGATCTTTTCCATCGCCGCTCTGTCGCGAATATCCGTTTCGTAAAAAGTCACCGTCTTGCCCGTGATCTTTTGCACGCGGCGAATACTCTCGAAACTGGAATTGCTGAAATTATCCACTACGACCACTTCGTAGTTCTTGTTGAGAAGTTCCAAAACCGTATGCGAACCGATAAAGCCCGCGCCGCCCGTGACCAAAATTTTTGCCATTTTTTATACCTCGCTTTTTATTTGTTTTTTACTTTTTCAATCTTTTTCTTCGTCGTCCGCCTGCGTTTCTTCCACGCGCTTGGAGCGGACTTTGAGCACTTTTTGCTCCGTCGCCTTGACGATCTTTATTTCGACGTTTTTACAACGCACCGTTTCGCCTACGGGCGGAATACCGCCGTATTTCTCCGTCACCCAGCCGCCGACGGTGTTGGACTCGCAGTCCTCTTCCTCGTCCTCCATATCGTAGAGCGCGAAGAACTCGTCGAGCGAACATTTGCCGTCCACCCAGTACTCGTCCTCGCCGATCTTGCCGTAGCGGACCTCCTCTTCGTCGTGTTCGTCCCAAATCTCGCCGACAAGCTCTTCGAGAATGTCTTCGAGCGTGACGATACCGACCAAACCGCCGTATTCGTCGGACACCGCCGCCATGTGGATCTTACGTTTTTGGAGCTGACGGAGCAGCGCGGAGATACGCGTATATTCCGTCGTGAACACGATGTCCTGCACGAGATGGGAGATCTGTTTTTCCCCGTTCACGTAGCCGAGGAAGAAATCGCGTTCGTGGATAAGCCCGATCACGTTGTCTATCGTTTCGCGATAGACGGGCAGACGGGAATACCCCGTTTTCCGGAACGCCTCGCACACCTCTTCCATCGTGGAATCCTCCGCGACGGCGTGTACTTCCACGCGGGGAACCAATATATCCTCGACCTTTAAATCGTCGAATTCGAGTGCGGAACGCACGAGTTCGGATTCGTCCTCTTTGAGCGTTCCGTCCTCCTCCGCCTCGTCCACGAGCGACATCAGTTCCTCGTCGGTGACCGTTTCGTCCTTTTTGAGTTTGAACACTTTCCTGAACAGTCCTTTATACCCGTCGAACACTTTGCAGATCGGGAAAAGCAACCAGTAGAAAAGCTGCATCAAAGGATAGAAGAAGAAACAGAATTTTTCGGGATATACGCTCGCCAGATATTTGGGCGTTATCTCGCCGAAAAGCAGTACGACGACGGTGAGTACCGCGGTGGAAACGGTAGCCGCCAGATCGGGGCGGTTCACCAGTATATCCGTGAACAGAATAGTGCCGAGCGCAGACGCCGTAAGATTTACGACGTTGTTGCCGACGAGTACCGCCGTAACGAGTTTGTCGTATTTTTCGTCCGCAAAAGAATACACCGCTTTCGCGTGTTTTTTGCCTTGCGTGACCAGCGTTTTCAGCTTGATCTTATTCGCGCAGGAAAACGCCGTTTCCGTGCCCGAGAAGAACCCGGAAAGAAGTACCAGTACGATGATCGCGACGGTTAGGGGTAGGTGATCCATAACGGTTATTGAATATCCTCCGAAAAAAGAAAATTTACGTAAGCTTTGTATCTTACTCACAATATTATAATACATTTGTTCCGCGTTTGTCAACACGAAAGAAAAGCAATTTGCGTTTTTTTATGATTTTTACACAAACGCAACGCCGCCCGCGCGTATATGCGCGGGCGGTAAAGCCGTTATTCGTTCCGTTCGTTTTGTTCTTCCGAACTATCCTCCTCCCGTTTCTCGTCCGTTTTCGGCTCGTCGGCGTTTTTGCCGACCAGTCGTTTCAGGACGTCCGACGAGGCGCGCAGGGGGTGCAGAAAGTGGTAACGCAATTTTTCCGCGGCGAAATAGTTCTTTACTTTGAGTTTGAGTTCCTCGTACTTGACGACGATCTTCTGTTCCTTGGCGATCTTGCGGATCTTGTCCGAGATCTTGAACGCGGCGATAAGGTCGGCGATAAACACGCCGAAGAACAGTCCCACGAAGAAAGAATAGTACAAATTGCCCGTGAACCAGCGCACCATCGATCCCACCCACGAATGGCAAAACAGCACGTACACCGCGCCGACCGCCGTCCAGATGAGCGAGAACAGCGGGCAGATAATGCCTTGGATATTGCCTTTTCGGTCGGAATAGTCCCAAAGTTTCAGCCCCATTCCTTTGATGAACACAAGCCCGCCGACGTATTCTATCCCCGTCATGCACACGCACACGAGCAATATTTGTAAAAAGTATTTCAGCCAAACGCTCTGCACGGGCAAAGGGATCTCGGCGATGAGAAACAGCGCCACCACGCCGAACCCGTAGATGGGCAGATACGGCCCCTGCAAGAATCCGGGGTTCACCCATTTTTTATGCACGATACGGCGGAACAGAAGTTCCGCGACCCAACCGCCCGCCGAGCCGACGGCGAACAGGAAGGTCAGCACGAGAAAATTCTCCATATCCTATCCTCTTTCGTAGTTTTATCGTTTTCCGTATTTATATATAACCGCATTTTTCCACCTTATAACGTTTTTTCGGAAATCGGGTGCGGATCTTTCGCGATTTCCCGTTTTTCCGCCGTCGTTTTCTCCGCGAAATGACAGGCGACGAAATGCCCCTTTTCCACCTCGACGACGGGGGGAGGTATGCGTTGACAGCGTTCGCAAGCCATAAAACAACGGGTGTGGAACTTACAGCCCGAGGGCGGGGAAACGGGACTGGGCATATTTCCCGAAAGCAGTATCTTCTCCCGCTTTTCCCCGCCCGCCTCGATCGTCGGCGCGGCGCTTATCAGCGCGATCGTGTACGGGTGGCGGGGACTTTCGAACACCTCCTCCGCGTTCCCCGTTTCTACGATGTCCCCAAGATACATCACGGCGATACGGTCGGATACGTGCCGCACCACCGACAGGTCGTGCGAGATGAAAAGATAGGTGAGCTTTTCCCGTTCTTTGAGTTCGGAGAGAAGATTGAGTATCTGCGACTGAATAGACGCGTCGAGCGCGGACACGCACTCGTCGCACACGACGAACCGCGGTTTGACGGCGAGCGCGCGGGCGATACATACCCTTTGGCGCTGACCGCCCGAAAACTGGTGGGGATAGCGGTGGAGCATATATTCTTGCAACCCGCAGTTTTTCATCACGCCGAGCACGTATTCCCGCATTTGCGGCGTACCGCGCTTATAATACTTATGGGTGGCGACCCCTTCTTCTATGATCTGCCCCACCGTCATACGCGGGTCGAGAGAGGAATAGGGATCTTGAAAGACGATCTGCAAGTCCTTCCGCAAACCCCGCCATTCCTCCCTCGTCAACCTCGCAAGGTCTACCCCCTCGTCCAGATACCCCTCCGCGGCGGCGAACGCTTTATTTCCCGAAAACTTCGCCTTGAATTCTTCGAGCCGTTTTTCCGCTTTTTCCCTTTCGCTCTCGTTTTTCGCCGCGCGGAACTTCTCTTCCAAGAGCCGCGCGCCGCGTTTGCAATCCTCTTTTCCCAACGTCAAAAACCCGCCGAGGAGCTTTCTCGCCGTGTAAAATTCTCCGCCGTTTTCAACGTCGTTTTCGGCGTTGTTCTCGTACACGGTACGGTACTTTTCGGCATTTTTGAGGATACGGAACGCGTAACGGGGCGCAAGAGAGAAGATATTCCGACCGTAATACACCGCCGAGCCGGACGTCGGGCGGTACAGTCCCAAAAGCGTTCTGCCGAACGTGGATTTACCGCAACCGCTCTCGCCGACCAAAGCGAACGTTTCCCCCTCGCGAATGTCGAGGGAGATACTTTCGTTGGCGCGGAGATATTGTCTTTTACGGGAAAACAGGCTCGTTTTTTTGAGCGGGAAATACTTTTTAAGTCGAACGACGGACAACAAGTTTTTGGTGGCTGGCACTCTTTCGCTCCTCCTTTTCGGGATAAAAACAGCGTATCTTCCTACCCGCTTTCGTTTCGAACAGCGGCGGTTCTTCCGCGATACATTTTTCCGTACAATATTTACACCTCGTCGAGAATTTACAGCCCTTGGGCAGTTCCAAAGGCGAAGGCACGTTCCCGAAGATACATTCGAGCTTTTTGCCCTTGGCGCTTTGGGTGGGGATAGAGGCGAGCAGACCTTCCGTGTACGGGTGGGAATACCCGTTCTCGCCGAAAATATCCTCCCGTTTCGCGTATTCCGCGATCTGACCGCAATACATCACCGCCACGTCGTCCGCCATCTCGTTGACCACGCCGAGATCGTGCGTGATGAACAGTATCGCCGCGCCGTTCTTTCTTTGCAACTCGCGCATGAGCCGCAAGATCTGCGCCTGAATGGTGACGTCGAGCGCGGTCGTCGGCTCGTCGGCGATGAGTATTTCGGGTCGGCAAGCGAGCGCCATCGCGATCATCACGCGTTGGCGCATACCCCCCGAAAGCTGGTGCGCGTACCCTTTCATCACCCGTTCGGGGTTGGGGATCCGCACCTGTTCGAGCATTTTCACTCCCTCCGCAAACGCCTGTTTTTTAGACAGTTTGCGGTGAATGACAAACGGTTCGGAGAGCTGACGGCCGATAGTGAACACGGGATTGAGCGCCGTCATCGGTTCCTGAAAGACAACGGAGATCCTGTTCCCGCGTATGCCGTACATTTTTTCCTTGGGCAGGCGCGCGAGGTCGGTCTTGTTCCCGTTCTCGTCCAAGAGTATCTCCCCGCCCGCGATATACCCGTTCTCGTCCAAGAGCCGTAAAACGCTCATCGCCGCCACGCTCTTGCCCGAACCCGATTCCCCGACCACGCAGAGCGTTTTGCCGCGTTCGAGGCTGAACGACACGCCGTTCACCGCACGCGCCACGCCCTTTCGCGTTCGGAACTCCACGCAAAGATCTTTTACTTCGAGCAACGACATATTTTCTCCTTTTTCATTTTTCCTTGCGGCTCTTGGGGTCGAGTGCGTCCCGCAGCGCGTCGCCGACCACGTTTATACAAACGGTCGCGAGCGACAAGAACAAGGACGGGAACAGCCATTGCCACCAGTAGTTTTGTATGACCGTGCTGTTGTTACAACCCGTCAGCATATTCCCCCACGTGGGCTGGGGCTGTTGCACGCCGAATCCGAGATAGGAAAGGGAAGATTCGGTCAAAAGACAGCCCGCAAAATCGAGGGTCATACTCACGAGAATGACGGAAACGACGTTGGGCAGAACGTGTTTGAACGCGATCTTGCTTTCCCTTACGCCCATCGCCCGCGCCGCCGTGACGAACTCCTTTTCCCGCTCGGCAAGCACCTGACCGCGTATCATACGCGCAAGCCCCGTCCACGACAGCGCGCCGAGAATGAGCATTATGATAAAGATCCGCATCGTTTCGGAAATATTGTAGTTCTTGATGATCTGCGACAACAGCATCGCGAACGGCAAAAACGGTATAGAGGAGAAAATTTCGGTCACGCGCATTAAAACGGTATCGACCGCGCCGCCGAAATACCCCGAAATACAGCCCACGACGACGGCGATCGCCGAGGATACGAGCACCGCCACCGCACCGATGGTCATCGTCATCTTTCCGCCGTGCACGATACGCGTGAACACGTCCCTGCCCCGTCCGTCCGTACCCATAAGATACCCTTTCAGTCCCGCGCTTTGGAGCAATTTCCCGTCCTTGTCCACCACGTACGTTTGCAACGCGCCCGCGTATACCCGCGCGGCGTCGCCGTTCTTTTTGAGGTCGCATTGCCCGTACGCGTTATGCCCCCACGCGTACGCGTTGCCGAGGTTGGTCACGCCCGCGAAATGCCGCGTACCGCCGTCGAGGCTCACGAAATATTCCCCCTCTTTCAGGGCGGGCAAGTTTTCTTCGCCGTTTTCGAACACGCCCGACACGACGAGTTCGCCGTCCTCCAACAGGAGCGCCACGCACTTATTCGTCGCGGCGATCTCTACCGCCTTTTTGTCCGCGAGATAGTCCGTCAAGGAGCTTTGCGCGCCCGTTTTGGAGCTGACCGCCGAAGTGAATATCTCCTCGCCGCCCGTCGTTACTTCTCCCGCATACGTGATCGCGACCGCCGCGGAGTTGGTGAAAACGAGCTTTCGCACGTTCTCCGCGCCGTTGAGCTTGGACAGGTTTTTCGCCGCGTTCTCGTTCCCCCAAACGTACGCCTTTCCCTCCTTTGTCACGAGCGCGGAGGTCTGATACCCGCAGACGAGCCGAGAGACCGTTTCGGGGTCTATCCCCGCCGCCAACTCGCTCGGCGTGGGCAGGGCGTTGAGAATTTCTTCGAACCCGTACTGCCCGCAACTCTTATCCCCCCAACCGACGAGTTCGCCCGTTTTCGTCAAGACAAGGATATGGTCTTTCCCCGCCGCCGCGAACGCCGCGCCGTCCGTTTTCACCTTTTGGGGAATATCCTTTAAATCGGTCTTTTGCAGTCTGTCCTTGCTGTTCCCCCAAACGAACGCCTCGCCGCTTTCGGACACGCCGACCGTGAACCCCGCAAATCCGTCTATCTCCGCGACCGAGTTTTTCAGCTTTTTCGGCACTTTACGGAGCGAATACACGGGCGCGACGTTCTGTTGCAAAGGGTCGGTGTAGTTGACGTCCATCGGCATAAACGCGGGCGCGACGAACACGAACAAAAACAGCCCGATGAGCAACGCGAGCGCGCCCGCCGCCGTCTTTTTCCGAAAGAACGCCTCCCTAAGCAGCCGCGACGGACTTTCTATCTCCGCGCCGTTTGCGGGCAGTTTTCCGCGCCCCGTCACGGCGCGCCACAGCCACGCCCACGCCCGTTTCAACGCGGACACGGTATGCCTGTATGCGCGTTTTATGAAGTTATCGCGTTGCATAATGCGCCCTCCTATTTATCAAAATTTCTCTCGTTGAAAGGCTTAGATACGAGTAAGACGAGAAGAACGCGGATTTCCCGACGGGAGCGTACTTATGCGTACGTGACCGAGGGAAAACGCAAGTTCGACGATGTATTACGATGTATATAAGCCTTTCAATTATCTATGCGGATACGCGGGTCAACTAACCCGTAAATAATATCTATCAATAAATTTCCGACGAGCGCGAGTAGGATATAGAACATCTGCATTGCGAGCGCGATCTCGTTGTCGTTTGCGGTGAGCGCCTCGAAATAGACCTTGCCGATCCCGTTGATCCCGAAAATATTTTCGATCATGATCGACCCCGAAAATATCCCGACGAGCCAACCGACGATAAGGGACACGATGGGGATAAGCGCGTTACGGAACGCGTGCGAACGCACGACCTGCCGTTCTTTCAAGCCCTTCGCCCGCGCCGTGCGGATACAGTCGAGACTCAAAGCCTCGGTCATCGAGGCGCGCACGTATCGGGTCATACCGCCGAGCGAACAGAAGGTCATTACGATAAGGGGCAGAGCGAAATGGTACAGCTTGTCCAAAAACGCGCGAAAGCCCGTATAGTCCTTCCCCACCGACGACATACCCGACACGGGGAAAATATCGAGTTTGATCGCAAACAGCCAAATGAACAGGATCGCGATGATGAACGCGGGCATACTGTACCCCACGATCGTGCCGACCTGCACGGCGAGATCGCGTTTACTACCCCGTTTCGTCGCGCAGAACACGCCGAGCGGCAAGGTGATCGCGAGCGCAAGCACGCAGGCGAGCAAGTTTAAAAACACCGTGTTGAGCAAAGGTTCTTTGACGACCTCTATCACGGGCTTGCCGTAGACGACGGAAGTTCCGAAATTCCCCTGCAACAGTCCGTTATACGAACCGTCGTAAAAGGGCGCGAACCCCACCCAGCGCAGGTAGCGCAAGAACAGTCCGCCGTCCAGCCCGTACCGACGTTGCCAGTACAGATACCGTTCGGCGTAGACGAGGTTTTTGTTGTTCGCGATCTCCTGCATAGCCATATCCGCCGCCTTATCGACAGGCAGAAGATTATAGACGAGGAAGATGACGAAAGACAACAACGCCAACACCGCCAACATATATGCAATTCTTTTGAGGATATATTTTGTCACGTTCCTCTTTTCTCCATTTTTATAATTTCCACTCGCCCATCGAAAGGCTTAGATACGAGCAAGACGAGGAAAACGCGGATTTCCCGACGGGAGTTTACTCGTCTACCTCTCGCTTGTCGAAAGATTTAGATGCGAGTAAGACAAGGCGCGCGAGGCTTTCCGACGGGAGTTTACTAATCGTAAACGAGCAAGGAAAACGTAGCGCAACGCAGTATTACGACGCATATAAATCTTTCTATACGAAGTCGGCGTCGTCGCGTAAATAGTTGCTGCTGTAATTGTCATACATATCGGGATCGACCGTCCAGTAAAAGGATTGATCGTAGACCGCGCTCGTAAAGCCCGTCGCGAAATTGACGGCGCCGTACCGCGCTTTCGTGAACCCGTAGGCGGGCATTTGATAGTATTCCCCGTATAACGCCGAAGTCATATCCCCCGACGAATAGGTGATATACGCGCCGATCTTTTCGCCCGCGTTCGGATTGTTCTGCCAAGCCGTGATGAGCTGATCGGTCACGGGGTTGGGTTGCGTTCCCATCCAGTTTATGACGAGAGGCATATAGTACGCGCCGTCCACTTTCACCGTCTTGTATTTGTTGTCCGTCGCGGCGAACGTGAGATTGTTGTAGCTCAATTCGTACCCCGACAACTTTTTATACCGCACGCCTCCCTTCGTTTCGTCGTACGCGCTCCCGTCGGCGTTGTATACCCAACCGCCCGCGCGGAGTTCGGTCTTCGCCTTTTCCACGCTGTATTCGTATTTATTGAGTTTGAGCCTGTCCTTGACGGCGAGATAGGTTTCCGAACCCACGTAATAGGGCGCGTGTACTACCGAGCCGTACCCGCCCGTGAACACCTGCGCGAACTCGTCGCGGTCGATGGTGTGCATCACCGCGCGGCGCACCTCGACGAACTGCGTCGGTCCGAAATCGGAACGGAACGCCAGCTTGCCGTACCCCGCCCGATCGTAATGCGTTTCTTTGAACTTCACGTTGTCCACGATCGCGAGCGCGGCTTTCGTTTCCTCGCCGCCCGTCACCCCCGCAAGCACGTCCACCCGACCTTTTTTGAGCTGGTCGAGCTGCGTTTCCGCAACGATCTTCACGTACGAGATACGCTCGATCGAGGCTTTGCCGCGAATATCCCCTTTATACGCGGCGTTGCGTTTGAGGGTAGCCGTTTTCGAGCTTTGGTCGTAACTCTCCACGTAATACGGTCCCGAATACGGGAACGCGGCCGCCGAAGTTTCGTTCATATTCGCCGCGACCGTATCCGCGAGAACGTACGCGGTCACGCCGTTCTTTTCCGTTTTGCCGTAGAACCCCTTT
This sequence comes from Candidatus Scatosoma sp., assembly GCA_045124465.1. Taxonomy (GTDB): domain Bacteria; phylum Bacillota; class Clostridia; order Christensenellales; family Borkfalkiaceae; genus Scatosoma. Next base: position 6,937 of record JBGVLV010000039.1, on the reverse strand, counting down.
TCGATATACGCGCCCCGACCGTCGTCTTTGATCTTGTAATCGCCGAGATACAACGCCGAAGGCACGGGCGTGAACGCGCCGTAGCGGAGCGCGTAATAGTAGTTCGCGTATTCCTTTTTCACCGTCACCGAAAAGGTCTGCCCGTCCAACAGCCGCACGCCCGAGAACGGAACGGGATCCCCCTCTCCCTCGTACGCGTTGAACTCCTCGTACCCCACGAGAGTCAGCCCCGCCGCGTCGCCGCCGCCCGCCGCTCTCATCACCTTACTGCTGCCCGCGAGCAGAGCGACGAGATAGTTCTCCGCGCCGATCTTCGAACCGTCGGAAAAAGTCAGATCATCGGCAATTCGTATGGTGAACGTTTTCGTACCGTCCCCGTTCTCCGTTTCCTCGTGCGAACGGATAATATCCTCGCCCGCCCACGCAAACGACCCACCCATGTCCGTAACGACGGTGGAATACCCGCTCGTCAGCTCCTGCACGGCGAGGTCCGCCGCGCCCGGCGACGACTTCCCGAACGACGCGTCGCGGAAGGATCCGGAAAGCTCGGTGTTACTGCCGAGCACGACGGAGTTTTCGCCCGATACCACGTTCGCGCCGACGATCGCGTCCGTCACGCTCCAAAAGGGGTTGGTCGAAAGCTTGTCGATCTTCGCGTTGTAGACGTCGTAGTACTGGTTGGAATACAGCGGCACTTCGGGTACGAGCAAGTTCCAGCGCTGCATAAACAACCGCCACCACTCGTTGTACGCCTCCGTCGCCGTCGCAAACGCGCCCGCGGGCTTGGCGTTGTACACCATCGCCATCGATAAAAAGTCCATACCCAGTTCGTACTCCACGCCGTCCACCGTCGCGTACGCCCTGCCGTCCTCTTTTTCCACGACGTCTGCAAGCGTGACCTTTTCGCCGATCTTTTTATAGACCGAACCGTTATATTCCCGCGTGACGATATCGGCGGAAATATCCTCCCCGCCCCTCTTTTTACAACTTGTAAACCCGACCGCAAACGCGCCGACGGCGGCGAAGATCGCCAGCGCCGTGCCTTTGACCGTCTGTCTTATGATTTCTCGTTTTTCATTCATATCTATTATTTTGCACTTCCGCAGGCTTTTTATACCGTGAAAATACTTGACGAAAAACGGCTGTTTATGGTATACTTGTATGAAATTTATATTTAAAGTACGCGCACACGCGCGGGAGGTCGAAAATTATGAATAAAGACGCACGTCGTATCGAAACCAAATGCGTACAGGGCGGCTATACGCCCGGCAACGGCGAACCCCGCCAGATCCCCATTGTACAAAGCACCACTTTTAAATACGCCACGAGCGAAGATATGGGCAAGCTGTTCGACTTGGAGGCGAGCGGGTATTTCTACTCCCGTCTGCAAAACCCCACTTGCGATACCGTCGCGGCGAAGATCTGCGAACTGGAAGGCGGCAGCGCGGCTATGCTGCTCTCTTCGGGTCAGGCGGCGTCTTTCTTCGCGGTCTTTAATATCGCGGGTCAGGGCGATCATATCGTGTCCTCGTCGAGCATTTACGGCGGTACGTACAACCTGTTCGCCGTGACGATGAAACGTATGGGGATCGAGTTCACCTTCGTCAGCCCCGACTGCACGGAAGAAGAGCTTAACGCCGCGTTCAAGCCCAACACCAAAGCGGTGTTCGGCGAGACCATCGCAAACCCCGCGCTCACCGTGCTCGACATCGAAAAGTTCGCCAAAGCCGCGCACGCGCACGGCGTACCGCTCATCATCGACAATACGTTCGCGACCCCGATCAACTGCCGTCCGTTCGAGTTCGGCGCGGATATCGTCACCCATTCCACGACCAAGTATATGGACGGTCACGGCGTGGCGGTAGGCGGCTGTATCGTCGATTCGGGTAAGTTCGACTGGCTGGCGCACGCGGACAAGTTCCCCGGACTTTGCACGCCCGACGAGAGCTATCACGGTATCACGTACGCGACGAAATTCGGTCAGGGCGGCGCGTATATCACCAAGGCTACCGCACAGCTCATGCGCGACTTCGGCTGTTCGCAGTCGCCGCAGAGCGCGTTCTATCTCAATCTTGGCTTGGAGAGCTTGCACGTACGTATGCCCCGCCATTGCCTGAACGCGCAAAAGGTCGCCGAGTTTTTGGAATCGAACGATAAGATCGGTTGGGTGAACTATCCCTCCCTGCCCTCCAACAAGTACTATAAACTGGCGCAAAAATATATGCCGAACGGCACTTGCGGCGTCGTCAGTTTCGGCGTGAAAGGCGGCAGAGCGGCGGCGGAGAAGTTTATGAAAGCGCTCAAAACCGTCGCGATCGAAACGCACGTCGCGGACGCGCGGAGCTGCTGTCTGCACCCCGCCAGCGCAACGCACAGACAAATGAACGAGGAAGAACTTATCGCCGCGGGCGTACCCTCCGATCTCGTTCGGCTTTCGTGCGGTCTGGAAAGCTATCAGGATCTTATCGACGATATTTCGCAAGCGCTGGAAAGTATTTAATCTTACTCGTAAGGAAACACACTATGCCTATCAAGATACCCAACAATTTACCCGCCGTGAAAACGTTGGAAAGCGAAAATATTTTCGTTATGACGGAAACGCGGGCGATCTCGCAGGATATCCGACCTTTGCGGATACTCGTCCTCAATCTTATGCCCAAAAAGATCGAAACGGAAACGCAATTCGCCCGTCTGCTCGGCAACTCCCCCTTGCAGGTGGAAATGGAGCTTATCCATACCTCCTCCCACCAGTCCAAGAACGTTGCGGAGGAGCATTTGCTCGCCTTTTATAAAACGTTCGGGGATATAAAAGACCAGAACTTCGACGGTTTCATCATCACGGGCGCGCCCGTCGAGCATATGCCGTTCGAGGAAGTAGAGTACTGGCAGGAGCTTTGCGAGATCATGGAATGGAGCAAAACGCACGTGCATAGCACCCTCCATATCTGTTGGGGCGCGCAAGCGGGTCTGTACTATCATTACGGTATCGGCAAACACCTTATGCCCGAAAAGATGTTCGGCGTATTCCCCCACCGCGTGGATCATAAACAGTCCATTCTTTTCCGCGGTTTCGACGATACGTTTATGGTGCCGCAATCCCGCCATACGACCGTTCTTCGGGAAGACATCGAAAAAGTACCGCAGCTGAAAATCCTCGCCTCGTCCGATCGGACGGGCGTGTACGCCGTTTCGACGAAGAACGGCAGACAGATCTTTATCACCGGTCATTCGGAGTACGACGCGGACACGCTGAAAAACGAGTATTTGCGCGACCTTTCGCAGGGCAAGCCCATCAAGATCCCCGAGAACTATTTCCCCGACGACGACGAAACAAAGCCGCCCATGGTATCGTGGCGCGCGCACGCGAACCTGCTCTTTTCCAACTGGCTGAACTATTTCGTCTACCAAAACACGCCGTACGACATCAAACAAGTCAAAGCGGATAATTGAATTTTCCAAACCCGATAAACGAAAAATCCCCCGCCGTTGCAACTCTGCAACGGCGGGGGATAATTTTTATTCTCGAATAAGATCAGAACAGACCGAATTTTTGCAAGATACCGACGACGAGTAAGACTACGATGATGACGGGCAAAACGTAGGTCATATACCCGCGCATCCATCTTTTTACTTTCAGACCTTTGCCCTCGTTCGCCTCTTTTTCGAAGTTATCCCAGCCCCAGCCCTTTTTCGAAACGCAGAACAGGATAAATACGAGCGAGCCGAGCGGCAGGAAAATATTGCTCACGAGGAAGTCCTCCCAGTCCATGACCGTCATACCCGCAGGCGTAAAGCCCGAAAGCAGGTTGAACCCGAAAATGCAGGGTAAGGACAACACCGCCATCGCCAAACCGACGATAACGCAGGCCTTTTTTCTGCCCCAACCCGTCATTTCGATGATACTGGCGATGATCCCCTCGAACACAGCGAGGACGGTGGATAACGCCGCGAACGACATAAACACAAAGAACAGACTGCCCCAAAGCCGACCGAGAGGCATATTATTGAAAATATTCGGCAAAGTAACGAAGATCAGGTTCGGACCGCTGTCCGTCGCGCCGCCGTTGAACGCAAAACAGGCGGGGAAGATGATAAGCCCCGAAGTGAACGCCACGAACGTATCGAGCACCGCGACGTTGACGGACTCGCCGAGGAGCGCTCTGTCCTTGCCTATATAGCTCCCGAAGATCGCCATCGCGCCGATACCGAGGCTGAGCGTGAAGAACGCCTGATTCATCGCCGCGACGATCACGTTGAAAATGCCCGCCTCTTTCATCTTTGCAAAGCTCGGTACGAGGTAGAATTTCAAGCCCTCCGCCGCGCCGTCCATACAGCAACAATAGACCGCGATCGCGACCATCAGCACGAGCAACGCGATCATCATTACTTTCGTTACCCGTTCAAGCCCCTTTTGCACGCCGAACCCGCATACAAGACACCCGACCGCGATAACGATGAACGTACAGATAAGCATCGGCACGGGATCGGCGAGCATATCGCCGAAAAACGTATTCACGCCCGACGCGTCCAGTCCCGAAAGATCGCCGAACGCCGTCGCCTTGAAATAGTACAGCATCCAGCCCGCGACGACCGTGTAAAACATCATCAAAAGCACGTTGCCGACCACGGCGAATTTGCCGTGGATATGCCATTTTTGTCCTTTCTTTTCAAGCTGTTGATACAACAGCGCGGGGCTTTTCCCGCTCGCTCTGCCGAGCGAAAATTCCATTGTCATAACGGGTACGCCCATCACCACGAGAAATACGAGATAGATCAGAACGAAGATCGCCCCGCCGTATTGTCCCGCTATGTACGGGAACTTCCAAACGTTCCCGATCCCGATTGCGCAACCCGCGCTGAGCAATATAAATCCCAGCCTACTTCCCAGCCGTTCCCTTTGCGGCGTATTGTTTTCCATCATTATCCTCCTTGATAAGATCTTTTATCACTTCGCTTGCGAGTATCAGCCCCATCGCCGACGGCGCAAAGGCGATACTGGCGGGTATGGGCTTGCCGTTTTCCGTTTTTTCGCCCGTTACCGCGTTTTTCGGCTCTTCCTTCGAGTACACGACTTTCACCCGCTCCACGCCCCGTTTTTTAAGCTCTCGGCGCATAACGCGCGCAAGCGGGCAAACGCTCGTCTTTTCGATATCCGCGACCTCGAACGCCGTCGGGTCGAGCTTGTTCCCCGCGCCCATAGCCGAGATCACGGGCGCGCCGCACGCGCGCGCCTTTTCGATGAGCGCGATCTTCCCGCTTACCGTATCGATCGCGTCCACCACGTAGTCGTACGCCGAGAAATCGAACTCCTCCGCGTTCTCGGGCAGGAAAAACACGTTATGCGTATGCACGGCGATGGCGGGGTTTATATCCTTCGCCCGTTCCGCCGCGACCTCCGTTTTCAGTCTGCCCACGGTCGAGTGCAGGGCAATGATCTGACGGTTGATATTCGACAAACTCACTCTGTCGTTATCGACGAGATCGAGCGTTCCCACGCCGCTGCGCGCCAAAGCCTCGACCACGTAACCGCCTACGCCGCCGATCCCGAACACCGCCACGCGGGCGGCGGCGAGTTTCTCCACGCCCCGTTTCCCGATCAGCATTTCCGTTCTCGAAAATTCTTCCATACCCACTCCTTACCGTTCAACGCATACCTGCCCCGTCCGTTTTCTTACTCTAATCCGACCAAGCGGACGGGCACGTTCGGTTGTTTTTAAACCAGTCCGTATCTTTCAGCAAAGTATTGTTGTTCGAACAATGCACGGTCACTTCTACGCCGTCGCTCGATACGACAATATTCCCGTTCATCGATTCAAACCCTTTTCCGTTCTCGGATACCATCGTCGTTACGTACACTTTCTTCGTATAGACCGACACCCGATCGACGAATGCCTGCGACGGGAACTGATTTGCGGGGATATCCGAATATTCGTCCGTACCCGCGCAACAGCATACGCATACGATCTCGGGCTGTATCTTTTCCAACAAAGTCGTCGTACTCGAAGTAGGACTGCCGTGGTGACCGCCCTTGAACAGTTTACATTTCGGCAGGTCGTTTTTCTTTACAAGCGAATCCTCGCCTTTTTCTTCCAAATCGCCCGTGAACAAATAATTATTATTACCTTGTGTCAATAGCATACACACCGAATAATCGTTCTCGTCGCTTGTCTTTTCCTCATAGAACCTTTGATAGAGGATATTCATTGTTATCCCTTCCGCAAGCTCGACACTGCGCATTGCTCCGTTTGTATTATTCCAACATTCAAGCGCCGTATAATGTTTCGCTCCTGCCTCTATCTCCGCATCTCTCAACTCCACGTAGTTCGCGTATATTTTCTTGTTCGAGTTCGTCAACGGGAAGTCGATGATCGTTTGACATTCGAAACTCTCGAATACGCCTTCCACACTCGTAGTACCTACGAACGCCGCGATATGGTCTTGGTGTGCGTGCGTTGCTATTACATACTCCAAAATACCGTCCGTACAATATTGCTGAATATACGGCACGATCGTCGCCGCCGAACTTTGGATAGACCCCGCGTCGATAAGCACTTCGGTATTCCCCGTTTTAATGAGCGTACAATCACCCGCGTTCGCGTTCCCAAGCTCCAAGAAATGTATTTGCAACTCGTCGGTAAGAATATCCTCGTTGATTTCCTGCGGGATAAATTTGTCGAGAAAGGGAATGTGGATCACGCCTTTTCTGTGTAAAATACAACAACCCGCGATCGCCACGATGAGCAAGATCGCGATCGTTACGAGTACGGGATGTTTCTTCGCCGCTTTTCTGACCTGGTTTTCCGCTTGCTTTTTGGTCTTTTTCTTCGCCATAGCTCCTCACTTTTGCGTTAAATACGAAAAACTGCCGCCAAGATCAGCGGCGGCAGTTCCGTTTTATAAGTTCGTTCCGAAGAACCTTTCCGCGTCTTTGCAAACT
>JBGVLV010000038.1:0-56360 GCA_045124465.1 Candidatus Scatosoma sp. | reverse complement strand
CTGCCGCGCAGGAAGGGCAAACTTCTCAGCCCTTTCTAACAGTGATTTTAGAAAAGGCCTCCTAAGATGGTCTTCACTAATTCCTTTATTAAGCAAATAATCGTGATACAAATGAAAAAGCAAATACGATTTACCGCATCTTCTTATGCCGGTTACCACCTTAACCAAACCATTACACTCTCGTTTTATCAGTTTGTTTAAATATAAATCTCGTTTAATTTCCATATCATCCACTCCATTTTTAGTCGATATTACAGATTTCTATGGTATAATTATAACATATTATTAGCCGATAGTCAACAATTTAAGACAGATTTAGAGGTCACCCTCGTCGATGGGTATTTCTCTCTGTTCAAAGCCCTCGCCAAGACCGTCGCTGTTCTGACCGCTGATTGCATCACGGAGGCGTTCCGTTTCATCGGGCGTGAGGGATTCAGTGAGGTAGCAATCGATCTTGCCATAAAGAGTGCCACGGTGTTCCTCAACACCCCATTCTGCGAACACGAGCTTATCCTTGATGCCTGCGTGATCTCCGACATACTCAGCCATATTGATTTCGGTCGCTTGCTCCTTGGCAATGGCTTCCTCGATGGCATCTGCATTGTTGTTGATCATATAGGCATCGGTTTCATAGTAGTCGCCGTCGTGGTCGGAGAGGTTACCGGTCAACGGGCAGAAGAAGGACATCTTCGTGCCTGCAAGCGATTTCATCATCTCCTTGATGTCTGCGTACAGTTCCTCTGTGGTATCATACTGCTCATTCACAAGGTTTGCTTCGAGGTCATCGCGCAGTTCCTCACGAACACCCGATACCGATTCGTCGGTAACTCGCACGTCGTAAAGACTATCCGAATCGGGAAGTATTCGGAGCAGACCGTTGCCTACATCACTATCTGCGTGAAGGCGGATGGGAGCATCCTCGGCTTTCATTTCCTTGACCTTCAGAGAAAAGATGGAATTGATGAGTCCGTACTCCTTGGCTCTGTCGAAAAACTGATTGAATTCTGTTACCACATTGTAGGTTTCGGTTTCCTGTGTGGTCGGGTTCTTGATGGATAATTTAAGCATCTGCGTTCTCCTTTTCCTCATTATTTTTATTGCCGTTGAGACCGTATCTGCGGATTGTGATCGCCGTGGTGATCGTTCCGAGCATCTGCGGAGAGATGAGTTCGGTGTCAGCGAGATCGTGGAGTGAGAGATAGTGCGTTCCGTCGCAGAGATCCTTTGCTACACACAACAAGGTATAGGACTTGAGGTTGCCTTTCTTCACGCTGATGTTGTCAAGGTCAATGTAGCCCTTCCTGATGTGAGGCTTGGCTGCATTCCACAAACGGACATCTGCCGTGAGAAGGTAAAGCACCGACATTTTTACATTGTCGTTTCGATTGAGCTTCTGCGACTCGCAGCTGAAGATTGCCTGATGGTTTTTGTTCTTGAATTTCATTTTGTTTCTCCTTTTCAGTTGGTTTTTAGGAAATAAAAAAAACCAACCGTTTTTGAGAATCATCTCTTAAACGATTGGCTTAATTTCGGGTGTAAAAAAGCACGCAGGGGATTTTCTGCGTGCTACCATTTTTATTAAATTGCGTGTACGAGGGTTCAAATCCCCCGAAAGTAGGGAAATACCTATTTTATATCCTTGATTTTTGACATTAAATATTCGGGCTATAAAAATCAAAAAACCCTTGAAAAATCAAGGGTTTCTTGTGGCTATATCTTTTTTATAGCCTTGTTATGGTCGAGGCGACGGGGTTCGAACCCACGACCTCAGCGTCCCGAACGCTGCGCGCTACCAGCTGCGCTACGCCTCGATTTGTTTTTTAAATAGAAAGCTCACATATTTTTCGTATGTGAGCTTTCTATGGTTGAGGCAACGGGACTTGAACCCACGACCTCTTGGTCCCTAACCAAGCGCGCTACCAAACTGCGCTATGCCTCAATACTCCTTACCATTCCTCGTGAATAGCATAATAATTATACCCGCCCAAACGTATTAAGTCAAGCGTTTTTTCGCCGTTTTTCAACTTTTTTCAAAAAAATTTATCGCGGTCTTTTTTCCTTCCCTTTTTCCTATGTAATGTTCGGCAAAACGGCGCGGATCTTCTCCGCGCCGTTTTGTCAAAATACGGTGTTACCGTTTTATTTGCCTTGAATATATTCGTCGATCGCTTTCGCCGCGACTTTACCCGCGCCCATCGCTTTGATGACCGTAGCCGCGCCCGTAGCCGCGTCGCCGCCGCAATATACGCCCTCGATAGACGTCTTGCCTACTTCGTCTACCGCGATCTCCCCTCTTCTCAACGTTTCCAGACCCGGAGTCGTCGCTTTGAGCAGAGGATTAGGCGAAGTGCCCAACGACATGATCACGCAATCCACGGGAAGTACGAACTCGCTGCCCGCGATCTCTTTGGGCGAACGCCGTCCGCTCGCGTCAGGCTCGCCAAGCTCCATACGGATACACTCGATACCGTTCACCCAGCCGTACGCGGGGTCGCGGGGATCGGTCGTTTCCGTAGGCAGAATACGCGTGGGATTCGTCAGAAGATCGAATATGATCCCTTCCTCTTTCGCGTGTTCGATCTCCTCGCGCCGAGCGGGTAATTCCTCCTCGCCGCGACGGTAGATGATATGCACTTCCGCGCCCAAACGTTTCGCCGTTCTCGCCGCGTCCATCGCCACGTTTCCGCCGCCCACGACCGCAACGCATTTACCGTGCTGAATGGGGGTATGGCTATCCGCGCGATACGCTTTCATAAGGTTGGAACGGGTCAAAAACTCGTTCGCCGAATACACGCCTTTCAAGCTCTCGCCGGGAATATTCATAAACTTAGGCAGACCCGCGCCCGAGCCGATAAACACCGCCTCGAACCCGTACTCGCTCTTCAATTCCTCGATGGTGATGACCCGACCGATGACCATATTCGTTTCCACTTTCACGCCCAACGCTTTGAGATTCTCCACCTCTTTACGCACGATCGCCTTGGGCAGACGGAACTCGGGTATACCGTACACGAGCACGCCGCCCGCAACGTGCAACGCCTCGAACACCGTCACGTCGTAACCCAGTTTCGCAAGATCGCCCGCGCAGGTCAGACCCGCAGGTCCGCTCCCGACCACGGCGACTTTATGACCGTTCGGTTCCGCTTTCACGGGCGTAGCCGTGCAATGCTCGTTATGCCAGTCGGCGACGAACCGTTCCAAACGGCCGATACCGACCGCCTCGCAACCCGCTTTGATACCGCGCGTGCATTTGCCCTCGCATTGCGTTTCCTGCGGGCATACGCGTCCGCAAACGGCGGGCAGGGAGGAATCTTTCGCGATGATCTCGTACGCGCCCTCGAAATCCCCTTCCGCGACTTTCGCGATGAAATCGGGGATCGCGATATTGACGGGACAAGCGGCTACGCAAGGGCGGTTTTTACAACCGATACAGCGTTTCGCCTCGTCGATCGCCATTTCCGCGGTGTAACCGAGCGCAACTTCTTCGAAGTTACCGTTCCGCACCTGCGGATCTTGCGTGGGCATAGGATTTTTCAAAGGAGCCATATTGAACTTCGCCATTTTACTTTACCTCCTGTTTAAAGAGATTGCACGCCGTCTCTCTTTCGTGTTTCTCGAAATCCGCGTAATACCGCGAACGGCTCATCGCCTCGTCGAAGTCTATTTCGTGACCGTCGAATTCGGGACCGTCCACGCACGCGAACTTCATCTTCCCGCCGACCGTCAGACGGCAACCGCCGCACATACCCGTTCCGTCGATCATAATAGGGTTCATGCTCGCGATCGTCTTTACGCCGTATTCTTTCGTGGTCGCGCAGACGAATTTCATCATGATCAGCGGTCCGATCGTGATCACTTCGTCGAACGTTTCGCCGCCCGAGAGCATTTCTTTGAGCGGAACGCAAACGTTCCCCTGCCGACCGTAGCTCCCGTCGTCCGTCATCATATAAAACTCGTCGGAAACCGCCTTGAATTCGTCCTCCAAGATCACGAGGTCTTTACTTCTGAACCCGATGATCGAGGTGACTTGCGCGCCCTGTTCGTGCAGAGCTTTCGCAACGGGCAACGCGATGGCGCAACCCACGCCGCCGCCGACCACGCACACCTTTTTAAGTCCCTCGGTGTGGGTAGGTCTGCCCAAAGGTCCGACGAAGTCGGGAATAAAGTCGCCGACGTTCTTATGGTTGAGCAATTCGGTAGAGCCGCCCACGATCTGGAAAATGATGGTCACCGTGCCCTTTTCGCGGTCATAGCCCGCGATGGTGAGGGGGATACGTTCTCCGTCGTCGTCGACGCGGAGAATGATGAACTGTCCGGGGAGCGCCTTTTTCGCCACGAACGGAGCGAGAATATCCATTTGCGTGACGGTGGGATTGAGCGATTTTTTGCCGACAATCTGATACATCGTATAATTTCTCCTTAATAAATACTTTCACGAACTATTATACCGCGCAAATCGCAAATTGTCAAACGCTTATGCCCACTTTCTTCGATAAATCCCCCCGATATGCGCCCATAAGCTTTTTCCTTGCGTTTTCGGGTCGATGAAAATTTTTTATGGAAGGGAGGACAATTTTTTATATATTTTTTCACGGATTTTTTCCGCTTTCGCCCTTTATTGATTTGCTTTCCGAAAGAATTCGTAGTATAATGTTTGTGCATTTAACGAAAGAACGTTTTTTGGGAGGCATTTATGCAACCTTTTGAAATTTTATTACCTTTGGCGCTGATCCTCTGCCTGACCAAATTCTTGGGTCTCGGCGCGCAAAAGATCGGTCTGCCCGCCGTAATCGGTATGCTCGTCGCGGGCGTTCTGGTCGGTTTTTTACAGTACGTTCCCGCCGACGGATTCCACAGTATATTCTTCTCCGCCGACATCAAAGAATGGCTGAGCGTATTCGCCAAGATCGGCGTCGTGCTCATTATGTTCGCGACGGGGCTTGGCACCGACCTCAAACAGCTCAAAGCCGCGGGAAAACCCTCCATCGTCATCACGTCGTTCGGCGTGGTCGTGCCGATGGTACTCGGCGCGCTCGTCGCGTGGGCGTTCTTGCCCGAGGCGAGCTTGCTTTCGCCCGACAATAAGTTACTTACCTATCTTTTCTACGGCGCGATCCTCACGGCGACTTCCGTTTCCGTCACCGTCGCGACCTTGAAAGAACTCGGAAAGCTCAACACCAAAGTCGGTACTTCGATCGTAGCGGCGGCGGTCATCGACGATATTATCGGTATCATCATCTTGTCCGTGCTGACGGGATTTACGGCGTCGACGGGCGCGGAAACGAGCGGCTCGTCCTTCCTGCCCGACTGGTGGGAGAACGCGGCTTGGTGGCTGGTATGCTTGAAGATCGTGATCTTCTTCGTCATCGCGATCGCGCTCGGCGTGCTTTTGAGAAAGGCGTTCAACGCAATGGAACGGAAATATCCCCATAACCGCCGCGTACCCATACTCGCCATCTGCGCTTGTTTCGTGTACGCGTACGTAGCCGAAAAGATATTCGGCGTAGCGGATATCACGGGCGCGTACGTAGCGGGGCTTGTGCTCGGCGGTACGTTGCAGGAAACGCCGTACGTGGAAGTCAAAACGGATACGCTCGGGTATATGTTTTTCTCGCCCATATTCTTCGCGAATATCGGTATCAACCTCGATTTTTCGGGATTCAGCGTATCTTTCCTGCTCTTCGGTCTGTTCTACGTTCTCGCGGCGATCGTCGGCAAGCTCGGCGGTTGCTCGGCGGCGGCGTTGCTTTGCAGGTATGAAAAGAAAGACGCGTTCCGCGTCGGTTGCGGTATGATGGTCCGCGCGGAAGTCGTGCTTATCTGTACGCAGAAGGGTATCGACGCGGGGCTTGTCGATCCGACGGTATACCCCTTCGTATTCGTCATCATCTTGCTCACGTCCATTCTCGCGCCTATCCTTTTGAAAGCCTCGTATAAGAACGAGCCTCAGCTTTCGGATACCCCCGTCGAACGGCAAGCATAACGAAAAAAGCAAATAAATTGCGGCGCTCCGTTGCGTAACGGAGCGCCGTTTTTTTACGTTATTTTTTCTTTTTCGCGTTCTCTATTTCCGAAATTTCGCGGTCGATCGACAACTTCTTGTCGTACGCTTGCATAAGGTTTTTAAAGCGGACATAACAGATCCCCCATACGGCAACGCAAACGAAAACGAGTGCGCAGGCGGTAAGCAAAAGGATCGCCAGTATTTCCATCGGCATACCCGAGAATTTTCCAAACAAAGTCACGAGCAAGATAACGACCCCGACAAACACGCCGTAAGGTATGACGGACAACGCTTTCATATATTTTTGGAGATTCCGCGTTTGTTCTTCGGTATATACGAGATCGTCGTCCTCTTCCCAGTTCCTTCTTTTCATTCCCTTTCCTCTCCCGTTTGCGATTTATCGCCGTAGATTTATTTAATTATAACATACCCGCCCGATAATTTCAATTCTTCGTACGCGTACGGTCGATGCCGACGGGAACGTTTCTTTGGGGTACGGCGTACCCATTACTCGCGGGATCCATTGCGTAGGCGCGATAGGGATCGCGCTCAATCTTTCCGAAAACGAAGAGAAAGTCTTTGCGGCGCAAGGCGAAAAAAGCATTAAAAAGCTTTTGCCGAAAGCCGCCGCGCTGATCTCGCAACGGCTTAGTTAGCTTTAAGTCCGATCTTTCGTTTTTTACTCTCCGATATACGTAAAGCGCGGCAAAATCTTGCCGCCCTTTTCGACTTGTTCGTTCCACATAGACGCGGGTCTGACCCAGACCTCGCGCGCGCCGTATAACGCGCGATAGACGACGAGCGGTTCGCACGTTTCCGAATGTTTCGCCAAAAACAAGACTTCGTATTCGTTGCCCTTGAAATGCTTATACCGCCCTATTTTGATCTCGTCCATATCAGCTCAGGCACTTGACGAGCACCGCTTTTTGCGCGTGCAGGCGGTTCTCCGCCTCGTCGAATATCTCGTTCGCGTGCGCCTCGAACACTTCCGCCGTGATCTCCTCTTCGCGGTGCGCGGGCAGGCAATGGAGTACCATCGCTTTGTCGTTCGCGACTTTCATCACTTCGGAATTTATCTGATAGCCCTTGAACACTTTCTTGCGTTCTTCCGCCTCGCTCTCCTGACCCATAGACGCCCAGACGTCGGTGTACAGAACGTCCGCACCCTGCGCCGCCTCCAAAACGTTGTCCGTGCAGGTGAATTTTCCGTTCTTCGCCGCCCAAGCCATGATCTCGGGATCGGGACGGTAGCCTTCGGGACAAGCGATCGAAACTTCCATTCCCGTCTTGATACCGCCGACGATGAGCGAGTTCGTCATATTGTTGCCGTCGCCGATATAGCAAAGCTTATTGCCCGCCAACCCGCCTTTATGCTCGCGGACGGTCATAAGGTCTGCAAGCACCTGACAAGGGTGGCAATAATCGGTCAGACCGTTGATAATGGGGATAGAACCGTAGGTAGCGAGATCCTCCACTTCCTTTTGCGCGAAAGTACGGATCATGATCCCGTCGAGATAGCGGGAAAGTACGCGGGCGGTGTCCTGTACGGGTTCGCCGCGGCCGATCTGCAAATCGCGGGAGCTTAAAAACAGTGCCGAACCGCCGAGGTCGTACATACCCACTTCGAAGGAAACGCGGGTACGCGTGGAGGATTTGGAGAAGATAAGACCGAGCGTTTTCCCTTTCAAAAGATGATGGGGAATACCGTTCTTTTTCTCGTATTTGAGCTGATCTGCGAGGTTGAGGATCTCATTGATCTCTTTCGTGGATAAGTCCATCAATTTCAATAAATGTTTCATTTCTTCAATTCTTCCTTTAAAATTTCTATCGCTTTTTCGAGTTGTTCCCAGGGTATGTTGAGCGCGGGTAACAACCGAATTTTATTTTTCGCCTTGATGACGAGCACGCCGCGTTTTATACAGTTCGCAATGACTTCCGACGCGTCCTTTTCGCTCTCTATGCCGATCATAAGTCCCAAGCCCGAAACACTTTTCACGCCGTTCGCGCCGTTTAAACTGCGGAACACGTACTCGCTCTTTTCGCGTACCTCGCCGAGCAATTTCTCGTCGATACGGCTCAAAATATTCAACGCGCCCGCCGCGCAAACGGGATTGCCGCCGAACGTCGAACCGTTCAGTCCGGGCGTGAACAGGTCTTTGACCTTTTCGCCGAGCATCGTCGCGCCGATGGGAAGTCCGCCGCCAAGCCCCTTCGCCGTCGTTACGACGTCGGGTTCGATACCGTACTGCATATACGCGTACAGAGTACCCGTACGACCGTTGCCCGTCTGCACTTCGTCCACCATAAACAGCAGGTCTTCTTCCTCCGCAAGCGCTTTGAGCTTTTTCACGTACTCTTTATCGAGCGGCATTACGCCGCCTTCGCCTTGTACGAGTTCGACCATCACGCCGCAGCATTTATGCGACTTTACGAGCCGTTTCGCGTCCTCGATATCGTTCGCCGCCGCGTACGCGAACCCGTCCGTCATCGGCGTGAAATGTTCGTGGAACACGTCCTGTCCCGTCGCGGAAAGGGTGGTGATCGTACGGCCGTGGAAACTGTTTTTCAACGTGATCACGGTGAAATGGTCTTTGCCCTTTTTCAGTTCGCCGTATTTACGCGCCGCCTTGATCGCACATTCGTTCGCCTCCGCGCCCGAGTTGGAGAAAAAGACCTTTTTCATTCCCGTACGATCGCAAAGCTTTTGCGCGAGCAACGCGCAAGGACCGTTAAAGTAGAGGTTGGAGGTGTGCTGTATCTTATCCAGTTGCTCCACGACCGCCTTTTTCCATTCCCCGTCGGCTACGCCGAAAGAATTGACGGCGATACCCGTGCCGAGATCGATATATTCTTTACCCGTTTCGTCGTATACAAGCGAGCCTTTGCCGTTCACGAGCTGCACGGGAAACCGCGCGTACGTGTTGGCTATATATTCTTTGTCCAGTTGTTTTATATCCATTTTTTATTCTTCCTTACCAAGATCGGTTTGGTCGCCCGTTAAAAGTGTTTTCGCCGCCCGTTGAACGGACTTTCGAACGCCCGTCGAAGTTCGATACAGTACGCTACTCGTCAAACGGTTTAGATACGAGCAAGACGAGGAGAAGGAGCATTTTCGACGCGAGTTTACTCGTCTACCGCTCACCCGTCGAGGTTCGATACAGTACGCTACTCGTCGAACGGTTTAGATACGAGCAAGACGAGGAGAGCGCGGATTTCCCGACGGGAGCGTACTTATTCGTACGTGACCAAGGGAAAACGCAAGCTCGACGAAGTATTGCGACGTATATAAAGCGTTCTTAGATATGGTTGCCGGAAACAAACATAGTCCCAACCCCCTCATCCGTCAATACTTCGATGAGAATGGAGTGCGGGATACGCCCGTCGATGATGAATACTTTATCCACGCCGCGACGGATCGCCTCGATACAACAGTTGACTTTGGGGATCATACCGCCGCTGATGATCCCGTCGCGCATAAGTTTGGGCGCGTCGGAAACGTATACTTTGGGAATGAGCGTGGACGGATCGTCCTTGTCGCGGAGCAGACCGACGATATCGGTCATCGAAATAAGGCTTTCCGCTTTCAGCTCGCCCGCGAGCCGCGCCGCTACCGTGTCGGCGTTGATATTGTAGGTGTTGCCGTCCTCGTCGTAACCGATCGTCGAAACGACGGGGATATACCCTTTTTCGAGTACGTCGAGAATAGGCGCAACGTTCACGTCGGTGATGTCGCCGACGAAACCGAGTTTTTCGTCCGCTTTTTGGGCTTTTATCATATGCCCGTCTACGCCGCAAAGTCCGATCGCCTTGCCGCCCTTGTTCTGCAAGAGATTGACGAGGTTCTTGTTTACTTTACCCGCAAGCACCATCTGCACGATATCCATACTCTCTTGATCGGTCACGCGAAGTCCGTTGACGAACTCCGATTTCTTGCCGATCTTGCCGAGCATTTCCGTGATCTCCGGTCCGCCGCCGTGTACGAGCACGACTTTGATACCGATCAGGGACAGCAGAACGATATCGCCCATCACCGCCTCTTTGAGTTCCTCGTTGATCATCGCGTTGCCGCCGTATTTGACGACGATGATCTTATTGTTGTATTTTTGGATATACGGGAGCGCCTGTATCAAAATTTCCGCTCTCTGCGCTTTGGTCAGTTCCATAGTAGCCTCCTTGCCATCAAGTCCGATAGTCGCCGTTGATCTTTACGTAGTCGTACGTAAGATCGCAACCCCAAGCCGTCGCGCACGCCTCGCCGCCGCAAAGGGAAACGAGGATCTCGATCTCTTTTTCGAGCAGGATCTCTTTCGCCTTTTCCTCGGAGAACTCCACGCCCGCGCCGTTTACGCAAACGCATATCTCCCCTTTCGCCGAACGGAAAGAAACGCCTACCTTGTTCACGTCCACGTCCGCGCCCGAATACCCTATCGCGCAAAGCACCCGTCCCCAGTTCGCGTCCGCGCCGAACATAGCCGCTTTCAACAACGAAGAACAGATCACCGATTTCGCGACCGTTTTCGCCGTCGCGGTATCTTTCGCGCCGCTCACCTTACATTCGAGGAGCTTGGTCGCGCCCTCGCCGTCGCCCGCAATCCTGCGGCAAAGGTATTGCGTTACCGCCGCGAGCGCTTTGCGGAACTCGTCGTAGTCCGCGCCTTCCGCTACGATCTCCACATTGCCCGCAAGACCGTTGGCAAGCACGCTGACCATATCGTTCGTCGAAGTATCGCCGTCCACGCTGACCATATTGAAAGAGTCTTCCACGTCCGCGGAAAGCGCTTTTTGCAGCATTTTCGCGGATATTTTACAGTCCGTCGTGACGAATACGAGCATCGTCGCCATATTCGGGTGGATCATACCGCTGCCCTTGGCGATACCGCCGATACGGCAGGTCTTGCCGCCCGCGGTAAATTCGAAGGCGATCTCTTTCACGACGGTATCCGTCGTCATAATGCCTTCGCAAGCCAGATCGCTATGCGCGCCCAGCCCCGCCGCCAAAGCGGGGATACCGTTTGCAATGGGCGTAATATCGAGAGGTTGACCGATGACGCCCGTCGAGGCTACGACGACGTCCGTTTGGGAAACGCCGAGCTTATCCGCTACGAGCTTACAAGTCTTTTCCGCGATCTCGATACCGTTCGCGTTGCAGGTGTTGGCGTTGCCGCTGTTGCAGATCACCGCCTGCGCCACGCCGTCGGAGATATTGTTTTTCGTCACCGTAAGCGGCGCGCCCTTGACGAGGTTTTTCGTATACACCGCCGCCGCGCTCGCGGGAACTTCGCTGTAAATGAGCGCGAGATCGCGCTTGGTCTTATTCTTCCGAATCCCGCAATGCACGCCGTTCGCCGTGAAACCTTTTGCGGCGCACACGCCGCCCTGAATTTGTTTTATCATAACTTTTTTCCTTTTTATAATACAAGTCCTTCCGTTCTTTCCGCACCGATCGCGAGGTTCATACACTCGACCGCCGCGCCGCTCGCGCCTTTGCCGAGATTATCGTACGCCGCGATGAGCAAAATACGTTCGTCGTTGCCCGCGACCGTAATTTTCATACTGTCTTTGCCGCCTACTTGCAGTCCCGACAGGAATCCGTTTTCGTCCAACGTTTCTCGGTAACTTACGACGGGTCCGACGTATTTTTTCGCGTAGACCGCTTTGATATCCTCCGCCGCCGCGCCGCCGAGTTGGGCTTTGAACAGGGGAACGGTCACCGTCATACCGCTGTAAAAGTCGGATACGATAGGACAAAAGACGGGCGCGTTTTCCAGTCCGCAAATGCCTTTCATTTCTTTGAGATGTTTATGCTGTTGGGTAAGTCCGTACTGACGGGGCGCGTTCAAAAGCAGATCTCTTTCCGCGCTCTCGTACTCGGCGATCATCTTCTTGCCGCCGCCCGAATAGCCCGTAACGGAATGGCAGGTGAGGAGCGCGTCTGCTTTGAGCAGTCCCGCCTCGACGAGGGGGTATACGAGCGAGATGAACCCGCTGGCGTGACAACCGGGAACGGCGATACGTTTGGACGAGAGTATCTTCTTTTCGAAGTTTTCGCCAAGTTCGGGAAAGCCGTACGCCCAGTCGGGCAAAGTTCTATGCGCCGTGCTGGCGTCTATGACGCAAGTTTCGGGATTCTCCACCATCGACGCCGCCTCTCTCGCCGCGTCGTCGGGCAGACACAAAAACGCTACGTCCGCGCCGTTCAACGCGTCTTTCCGCGCCGCGGGGTCTTTGCGTAAATTTTCGGGTAACGTCACAAGCCGTACGTCCGTTCTCTGCGAAAGGCGTTCGTAGATCCGAAGTCCCGTCGTTCCCGCGCTGCCGTCGATAAATACTTTTTTCATAATTTCTCCTGTTTCGCCTTATGCGAGGTCTTGCAACTTCGCGCGTACCGAGGCGATCTGCGCCCGCACCGATTTGGGGCTTGCGCCGCCCGCCGAGTTGCGCTTTTCCACGCACGTTTCCAACGATATTTCCGTATACAGATCGGGCGAGAAAAGCTCGCTGTATTTTTTGTATTCCTCTATCGGGAAATCGTCCAACACGCGACCCGTTTCGATACACTTTGCGACGATCTGCCCTACGATCTTATACGCCGCGCGGAAAGGCATACCTTTCTTCGTGAGATAGTCGGCGAGGTCGGTGGCGTTGATAAAACCTTTTTGCGCCGCGCGGTAGGCGTTTTCCTTGATCACTTTCATCGTCGCGACCATCGGCGCGAGTACTTCCAGACACATTTTCACGGTGTCGAGAGAATCGAATATCGCCTCTTTGTCCTCTTGCATATCTTTATTGTAGGCAAGCGGCAGACCTTTGAGCGTGGTCAAAAGCGCCATCAGATCGCCGTACACCCGACCCGTCTTGCCGCGGATCAGCTCCGCCATATCGGGGTTTTTCTTTTGGGGCATAATGGACGAACCCGTCGTGTAAGCGTCGTCGAGTTCAACGAACTTGAACTCCCAGCTCGACCAAAGGATTATTTCTTCCGAAAACCGCGACAGGTGCATCATCAAGATCGCGAAGTCGCTCATAAGTTCCAGACAGAAATCGCGGTCGGAAACGCCGTCGATACTGTTCTCGGTCACGCCGTCGAATCCGAGCCGTTCAGCTACGAACGCACGGTCGGTGGGATAGGTCGTACCCGCGAGCGCGCACGAGCCGAGCGGCGAGAAGTTCATACGTTTCACCGCGTCCTGTATACGGTCGATATCCCGCAGGAGCATCATCGCGTACGCCATAAGCTGATGACCGAAACTGACGGGCTGGGCGCGTTGCAGGTGGGTGTACGCGGGCGCGATGACGTCCGCGTTCTCCTCCGCTTTGTCCACGACCGCTTTCACTACGTTTTTGATAAGCGAAAGCACGGTCTTTGCCTCGTCGCGGAGATACAGACGGATATCGAGCGCGACCTGGTCGTTACGGCTGCGCGCCGTATGCAAACGTTTGCCCGCGTCGCCGATACGCTTGGTAAGCTCCGCCTCGACGAACATGTGAATATCTTCCCCGCCGTTTTCGAACGTGAGTTTGCCCGCGTCGAGGTCTTTTAAGATACTTTCCAGTCCGTCGATGATGAGATCGACTTCCGACTGCGGCAAGATACCCTGTTTGGCAAGCATAGCGGCGTGCGCCATCGAACCTTTGATGTCCTGCGCGTACATTCTGTGATCGAACCGAAGGGAAGAATTGAAATCGTCCGCCTTTTCATCGAGCGTTTTTTGAAATCTTCCCGCCCACATTTTTTCCATACTTAATACACATTTCGCCTGCCGCGGCGCTTTTTCCGCGACAGGCTTTTCCTTTTTTGTTTTTATTGCGCTACCCGTCGAACGGGTCAGATACAGTACGTTACTCGTCGAAAGGCTTAGATACAGTACGCCACTCGTCGAAAGGCTTAGATGCGAGTAAGACAAGGAGAAGGAGCATTTTCGACGCGAGATGTACTAAACGTACACGAGCGAGAAAAGCGCATCTTCGACGAAGTATTACGAAGTATATAAGCCTTTCTTATTTAGCGTTTTTTTCGTTGACCTGCGCCTGCACTTTAACAGGCAAACCGAACAGGTTGATAAAGCCCGTGGCGTCCGCTTGGTTGTAAACGTGGTCTTCGCCGAAGGTCGCGATCTCTTCGGAATACAACGAATAGTCGCTCCAAGCGCCCGCTTTGATGATATTGCCTTTATAAAGTTTGAGCTTGACTTTACCCGTCACGTGTTCCTGCGTTTTGTCTACGAACGCCGACAGCGCCTCGCGCAAGGGCGTGAACCATTGCCCGTTGTAAACGAGTTCCGCAAAGCATACGGAAAGCTCCTGTTTCTTGTGCGCCGTGTACTTGTCGAGGCAGAGCGTTTCGAGATAGCTGTGCGCCGCGTACAAGATCTCGCCGCCGGGGGTTTCGTATACGCCGCGGCACTTCATACCGACAAGTCTGTTCTCTACGATGTCGAGAAGTCCGATACCGTTCTTGCCGCCCACTTCGTTGAGCGCAAGAATGATCTCTTTCGCGCTCATCTTCTTGCCGTCGAGCGCAACGGGACGACCCTGTTCGAATTCGAGCGTGATATACGTGGGTTTATCGGGCGCTTGCAAAGGCGATACGCCCAGTTCCAGGAATCCCTCTTTCTCGTACTGCGGTTCGTTGCCCGCGTCTTCGAGGTCAAGACCTTCGTGACTCAAATGCCAAAGGTTCTTGTCTTTGGAATAGTTGGTTTCGCGGTTGATCTTCAAAGGCACGTTGTGCGCCTCCGCGTAATCGATCTCCTCTTCACGGGATTTGATCGACCATTCTCTCCAAGGCGCGATGATGGGCATATCGGGCGCGAAAGCTTTGATGGTAAGCTCGAAACGCACCTGATCGTTACCCTTACCCGTACAGCCGTGGCAGATAGCGTCCGCGCCTTCTTTCTTCGCGATCTCGACGATGCGCTTTGCGATGACGGGACGGGCAAACGACGTACCGAGCAGATATTCTTCATACTTCGCGCCCGCCATCATAGTGGGCACTACGTAATCGTCTACGAATTCGTCCGTCAGATCTTCGACGTACAATTTGGACGCGCCCGTTTTCAAAGCTTTCTCTTCCAAGCCTTCCAACTCGTCCGCCTGACCTACGTTCGCGCTGACCGCGATCACTTCGCAGTTATTGTAGTTCTCTTTCAACCACGGAATGATGATCGACGTGTCCAGACCGCCCGAATAGGCGAGCACTACTTTCTTGATGTCCTTTTTATCCATAATTTTTATCTCCTTTAACGCCTTTGCGTTGCATTTCTATTCGTTTTATACATTCATTATACGCCCCATTTCTCCGCTTGTCAAACCTTTTTATACATTTATTTTCATTTTATTCTGAATATTTTGTGAATATAGCGTATAATTGCATAAAAATTGCATAATTTAGTTATTTTTGCATATTGCGGCGTACGTTTTTTCGGCGTAACGGACGGTTTGCATACCGTCTTTCGCATACGCGTCCGCGCCGATCTTTTCGGCGTAGTCCGCATTGAGCACCGCGCCGCCCACGACGATCTTGCACCACGGCGTTCTTTGCCGCAACAGCGCGATCGTTTCTTCCATCGACGGAACGGTGGTCGTCATCAGCGCCGACAGCCCCACGAGCGGGGCTTTATGCTCTTCCACCGCCGCGACGACCGTTTCCGCGGGTACGTCCCTGCCCAGATCCACGACGTCGAATCCGTAATTTTCGAGCAAGGTCTTGACGATATTTTTTCCGATATCGTGAATGTCCCCTTTCACGGTCGCGATGACGAATTTACATTTTTTCGTCTGCGTTCCGCCCGTTTTGAGCAGGAACGTTTTTATCTTTTCGAACGCGCTTTTCGCCGCCTCCGCGCTCATCAAAAGGTTGGGCAGATACGCCCGTTTTTCCTCGTACGCCCTGCCTACTTCGTCGAGCGCGGGCACGATCTCGCCGTCGATGACTTCAAGCGGCGAACGGGCTTCGAGCGCCTGTTCGCAAGCGATGGCGGCGGTTTCTTTACGGCCTTGTACGATCGCCGTTTTCAAAGGCGTACCGTTCGCCGTTTGCGTTTTCGCCGCGGTCGGCGCGGCGGCGGGCTGCGTTTGCACGGTCGGCAAGACCTCGGCCGCGAAACGGATATACTCCCCGCAATTTTCGTCCTTGCCGCAAAGCGCGAGATAGGCGCGGTAGGTCTTGACCATTTCCACGGACGAGGGGTTGACGATCGCGCCCGTCAGACCGTTTTGGAGCGCGCACGCGAAAAACGCCGCGTTCACCGTATCGCGGGCGGGCAGACCGAAAGACACGTTGGACACGCCGAGTACGGTATGCACGCCCAGCCGTTCTTTGACGGCTTTGAGCGCGCCGAGGGTCGCGTTCGCCGCGTTCTTATCCGTCGCGACGGACATCGTGAGGGTATCGACGAGGATATCCTTTTTGGCTATGCCGTATTCCTCCGCTCTTTTCACGATACGTTCGGCGATCGCCACTCTGCCCTCGACGGTATCGGGTATGCCGTTTTCGTCGAGCGTGAGCGCGACCACCGCGCCGCCGTATTTTTTCACGAGCGGGAACACCGTTTCCATACTCTCCCGTTTGCCGTTGACCGAGTTGACGAGCGGTTTGCCGTTATACGTACGCATCGCGCGTTCGAGCGCGACGGGGTCGGAAGTGTCTATCTGCAAAGGCAGGTTTACGACCGCCTGTATCTTTTCGACATACGTTTTAAGAGTCGCGCGTTCGTCGATACCGGGCAGACCGACGTTGACGTCGAGGATATGCGCGCCCTTTTCCTTTTGCGCGATCGCCTCGCCGAGCGCGTAATCGGTTTCGCCGTCCAAAAGCGCCTGTTTAAACCGTTTCTTGCCCGTGGGGTTGATACGTTCGCCGATGAGAACGGGGGTATCGAGATCGACCGCGTGCGTATACGACGAAACGCAGGAGATATTCTTTTGCTCGATCGGGATCGGCGAAAGACCCCGCAACGCTTTCGCCGTTTCGCGGATATACGCGGGCGTAGTGCCGCAACAGCCGCCCAGCACCCTTGCGCCCCGCTTGGCAAATCCCGCGAGCGTTTCCGCGAACTCTTTCTCGTCCACGTCGAAATACGTTTTCCCGTTCTCCGTTTGCGGCAGACCGGCGTTGGGCTTGACGAGTACGGGTACGCTCGCGCGGGCGAGGAATTCCTCCACCACGGGCGCGAGCTGTTTGGGTCCGAGCGAACAATTCGCGCCGACCGCGTCCGCGCCCATACCTTCGAGCATAGCCGTCATCGCGGCGGGCGACGCGCCCGTCATCAGTTTTTTATCGCCGCCGAACGCGCAGGAAACGAGTACGGGCAGATCGCCGTTCTCCTTGACGGCGAGCAGAGCCGCTTTCGTTTCGTAAGAATCGCCCATCGTTTCGATCAGCACGAGATCGACCCCGTATTTTACGCCCAGTTTCACCGTTTTCGCGAACGTTTCCACCGCTTTTTCGAACTCGAAATCGCCGTACGGTTTCAACAGTTTCCCCGTCGGACCGATATCGAGCGCGACGAATTTTTCCTGTTTCCCGCTCGACGTCGCCGCCGCCGTCCGCGCGTTCTTCACCGCCGCCGCGACCAGCTCTTCGAGTTCCTTTTCGTCGAATTTGAGCGCGTTCGCGCCGAACGTGTTCGTACAGACCACGTTACTGCCCGCGTCGAAGTATCCGCGGTGGATATCGACGAGCGTTTGCGCGCGGCTCACGTTCCAACGCTCGGGCAATTCTCCGAGCGGCAGACCCGCCTCCTGCAACAGCGTACCCGTGCCGCCGTCGAGTAATACGATATTTTTTTGCAGAAATTCTCTGAAATCCATAATTATCCTTTTCTGAACGCGCAGTCCGTCTTTTGACAGTCCGCGCAATTTTCTCCCGTCTTTTCCCCCGTTCCGCCTATCGGCACGAGCGCCGTCACCGACTTCGTCGGGGTCATCAAAAGACTTTCGTTGAGCGTTAGTCCTATCTTTCTCGGACAGTCGAGCGCGGCGAAAAACCAGCTTTGCTCGGCAAGGGGCAGATCCCCGTACCCCGCGCTGAATCTCGATCCCGCGGCGTACCCGCGCTTTGCACATTCCGCGCTCATCTCCGCGCAAAACATATCGCAAAGACTCTCTATCCGTTCCGCGCCGAGCGCCTGTAACAAAAGCGCTTTCGCGGGCGAAAGTTCCTGATAGCGCAAAACGAGTCTGTCCATCTCCAAGCCCACCGTCGCGGCGAATACGAGCGCGTATTCCGCGCCGCAAAGTCTGCGGCGGACAAGCGCGCTTTGGAAAAACCGCTCGGGCAGGGCGGAAACGGGGGTCGCCATATAGCAAACGCGGCAGGAAACGGCGTTTTCCGTTTCCCGCAGGCACTCGTCAAACAGCGCGAGCGCGTTTTCGTTCGGCTCGCCTTTATACCCCGCGTATCGGAGCGCCTCCCGCCTGTCCACGGGCGGCGCGGGGTATGTTTTTACAAAGATACGGTTAAGCATTTTTGCCCAGGATCGCCGACAGATTCGCCTGTATCTTCTCCGCGACGTCGGGTTTGTTCATCGAATATACGTGTACGTGTTCGATCCCGTTCGCGTACAGGTCGATGATCTGATCGGTGGCGTACGCGATACCCGCCTGTTTCATCGCCGCGGGATCGTCGCCGAATTTATCCACAAGGCTCTTAAAGCGTTGGGGCATGAACGAACCGGACAGCGTGAGCGCGCGTTCTACCTGTTTCGCGTTGGTGATGGGCATTATCCCCGCTACGATGGGTACGGTAATACCCGCCTCCCGTATCTTGTACAGGAAGTTGTATAAAAGGTTATTGTCGAAGAACATTTGCGTGGTCAGAAATTCGCAGCCCGCCTCTACCTTTTCTTTGAGGTATTTTATATCCTCTTTTTGGTTCGCGCTCTCGGGGTGCACTTCGGGATAGCACGCGCCGCCTATGCAGAAATCCCCGCGCTCTTTCAGCTCGCGCACGAGATCGACGGCGTGACGGTACGCCCAGTTCGACCTGTCCTCGCTCAGCATAGCCTGCGGAATATCCCCGCGGAGCGCCATTACGTTCTCGATCCCCGCGGCTTTGAAATCCTCGATACGCGCGCGGACGGTTTCCCTCGTCGAGGATACGCAGGTGAGATGCGCCAACGACTCCACGCCGAAACGGTCTTTGAGGTTTTTCGCGATTTCGAGCGTGTATTTGCTCGTCCCGCCGCCCGCGCCGTAGGTAACGCTCATAAACGCGGGTCGTAACTTCGCTATCTCTTCCGTAGCGGTCTTTACGCCGTCGTAAACGTCGTCCGTCTTGGGCGGGAACACTTCGAAGGATAAAGAGCGGGTATGATTTTCAAACAATCGGGTAAGTTTCAAGGTCTTTTCTCCGTAGGTATATAGTCTTTCACGGTTACATTATAGTACAAACGCCGAAAATTTTCAAGGATTTTAAAGCGGATTTTCTTTCTTTTCCCCGTTTTTTCGCGCGAGCGCGCCCGCGCGCGGAAAATAACCGCTTGACAAACGCCGAAAGATGCTTTATAATGACGGTATATGGAAAATCAGATCGTCATTTCCCCGATCGGACATATCCGCTCCGATCTCAAAGAAAAATTCGGCATACCCCGTCAAAGCGGCAGAGCACCCTCGCTCGTCGCCGAGATCGTGTTCGAACCAAACTACCGCGACCCCGATTTCTTTCGCGGGATCGAGGGGTTTTCCCATCTTTGGCTGTTGTTCGACTTCTCTCTGACAAGGAACAGACCCGTCGCCTCCACCGTCCGACCCCCTCGGCTGGGCGGGAACAAGCGCGTGGGCGTGTTCGCCAGCCGTTCCCCCTTCCGACCCAACCATATCGGTCTGTCCTGCGTACGGCTCGAACGGATAGAACGCACGAGCGCGGACGGGCTTGTGCTCGTCGTTTCGGGCGCGGATCTTTTAGACGGTACGCCCATTTTCGACGTCAAACCCTATCTCCCTCTCGCCGACTGTCACACGGACGCTTTGGGCGGATACGCCGCACAAAACGATCACCTCTTGCAAGTGGAATTTCCCCAAGACCTGCTCTCGAAGATACCCGAAGAGAAACGCGCGGGGCTTTGCGAATGTCTTGCGGACGACCCACGCCCGTCCTATCAAGAGGACGGGAGAACGTACGGTATGCGGTTCGGCGATTACGAGATAAAATTCACCGTCGCGGGCGATACCCTCTCCGTCTCGGACGTATATCCGTTTCAAGAGATAGAAAAAACGGCGAGCAATGCAAAGTGTTGAACGGGAAGAAATTTGTATAAATATACGTAAAATAAAAAAATCGGATGGAGAACATCCGATTTTTTATTTTGCTTTGTCTTATCTGTGTTTGCCTTTATTGAATAAAGCCAACGTGCCTACGCCCGAATGTGTGCCGATGACCGTGCCCACGTAATTGACCATGATCCGTACGTTCGGCATCTTTTCGAGTATGAGCGATTTGACGTATTCCACGTCCTCCATACAGTCGCCGTGGCTGATGAAAATCGGATCGTTTTCGTCCATATCCGCGGACTCGATCAAATTCTCCACCAACGTTTTCAGCGATTTCTTTCTGCCCATCGCCTTGCCGATCGCCACGAGTTTGCCCTCGTCGTCTACGTGCATTACGGGCTTTATTTTCAAGATCGAACCCACGATCGCCGTCGCGCTCGAAACCCGTCCGCCCCGCTTTAAATGGAACAGGTTATCCACCGTGAAATGATGGCAAATATGCAATTTCAGGTCCTCGGCGTATTTTGCCGTTTCTTCGATCTCCGTGCCCTCGTCCGCTTTCTTTATCACGTAATCGAGGAGCAATCCCTCGCCCATCGACGCGCAGAGCGAGTCCACGACGAGGATCTTGCGGTCGGGATATTCTTTGGCAAGCTCGCGCGCCGCCACGACGAAACTGCCCGCCGTGCCCGAAAGCCCGGAGGAAAACGCGATCACGAGTACGTCGCGGCCCTTTTCCAAGCTTTTGAGGATATGTTGTTTCGCCATCTCGCCCGTGACCTGATAGGTCGTGGGCATAGCGCCGTCGCGGAGCTTATCGTAAAATTCTTTTTCGGTGATCCTCTCCCCGCTCTCGCCTTCGTAGTTGACGTTGTTCATCGTGAAACCGAGCTTTACGCAGTCGATTCCGTGTTCTTTGAGGTAGCTTTCCGGCATATCGCAACCGGAGTCGGTCACGATATCGAACGTTCTTTTTTGCATAGTGTTTTCTCCTTTTCGTCTGTTTATTTATAAACGCTATTTGAGGACGTTAAACTTTTTTATTCGTTCCGCCTCAAAGGTCATATCGATCTTGTATATCCCGTTTTTACAGGTCAGCTCCATTCTCGGCAAGCCTACGAGGTCGAAATACTCGTTGAACTTCTCCGCAAAATCCTGCAAGACGAGCGCTTTGCACGCGTCGCTCATCACCGATTTATCCGCCTGTATCACGTCGTTTACCCGCTTATAATCCGCTAATTTCCGCATCGAACCGTCTCCCTCATAAATTCCGTTTGAGTACCCGTCGGATACCGCCAAGCAAACCTGCGTATTTACGGGCGGGGTCGTACAGCTTACGTTTCCCCGAAAGCAGGTTGTTCGCGAGCGTTTTGATCGCGGGATGGATATCGGAAAACTCGCCGCCGTAAATGGCGTATTCCTCAGGCACGACTCCGACGAGCGGGGTCTTTAAAAGTTCGGAGATCTCTTTGGGGGAAAGGCTTTCCCCGCCCACGAGAAGATCCCCCCGCACCTTATTCACCACGACGGAAAGTTCTTTTAAATCGTAGCTTTTCAAAAGCGTGATCACCTTATCCGCGTCGCGGAGCGCGGAGATATGCGGCGTGGTGACGACGATCGCCTCGTCCGCGGCGGACACCGCGCGATGAAAACCCTCGTCTATCCCCGCGGGACAGTCTATCACGACGAAATCGAATTGCGGCGACAGAGAGTCGAGCACGAGCTTGAACGGTTGCGGCGAAACGTAACGTTCGGGCGCGGAATGACTGCTGGTAAGAATATGTAAATTCGGAAAAGCGGGGTGTCTTACGAGCGCCTGTTTGGCGCGGCATCTGCCCTCGATGACGTCTACGAGATCGTACGTCACGAGGCTCTCCACGCCCGTCACGACGTCTACGTTGTTCAGACCGAGATCGGCGTCGCAAAGGATCACCCGCTGTCCCCGTCTTGCGAGCTGTGCCGCCAGACCGGCGGCGACGGTGGTCTTGCCCACGCCGCCCTTACCCGACGTTACGACGATTTTTCTTGCCATAGCTGCGACTTCTCCTTTCTCTGCGTTTCTCACCGTAAATTTTCAGCATAGAAAATCATACCACGTTCCACGCGGAATATTTTGTCATATTCTCGGAGATAACGCAAGATTTTGGAAAATTTATCCTGTCGCACTTTAACAAAAGGGCGATCCGAAGAAAAATTCCGAATCGCCTTTTATTTGCCTTTATTCGTCTTTTTCGATATGTATCAACGGTTACGTTTGCAAAGCTCGGAGCAGACCTCGGAAAGTTTTACGCCCTTCGCCGCAAGCAGGACCATCGTATGATAGAGCAGGTCCGCCGCCTCGCCGATGA
Organism: Candidatus Scatosoma sp.; assembly: GCA_045124465.1. GTDB lineage: Bacteria > Bacillota > Clostridia > Christensenellales > Borkfalkiaceae > Scatosoma. The sequence continues at coordinate 33,797 of JBGVLV010000038.1, read as the reverse complement.
CGCCTTCCTTTTCCGCGTTCTTGCTCGCGATAACGAACTCGACCGCCTCTTCGCCCACCTTCTTCGCGATACGGTCCACGCCGCGCGCGAACAGGAAACTCGTATACGCGCCGTCCTCGGGGTTCTTCTTATACTCGCCCACGATACGTTGCAGTCTGCCGAACATCTCGCCGCCGATATCCTTGTATTCGCCCTTGATCTGTTCGGGGAAACAGGTGAACGAGCCTTTTTCGGGGTCGGCTTTGCCCTTTTGGTTGACCTTGATAAGCAACGTGTCGTTGTCGTGGTCAAGGAACGCGACCATAAGTTTTTGCGTATTGCCGAGCGCCTCGCCGTATTTCGTCACCGTTTTCTTCGAGCGGCTATAATAATGTGCATAGCCCGTTTCAAAGGTCTTTTGGACGGCGTCCGCGTTCATATACGCGAGCATCAGCACTTCGCCGCTTTCATAATCCTGTGCTACGACGGGGATCAACCCGTTCTCGTTGAATCTAAACGCATTGAGATCCAAAGTTTCTTTTTTTATAGACATATACACACCTCCGTTTTGGCATCTTCCGTTTTTATTATACAACAAATTTTTCCTTTCGTCAATACTCTGAGAAAATTTTTCTTCCGATTTCTTACAATTTTCACTTTTTTTCCGCTTACGACCCCTTAATTAAGCACGACGTCCTTCAAACTGTCGTACTTCCTCAACGCCGCGTCACGCAATTCCTCGCCCGCAAACCCGCCGTCGAACGCGTCGTCCGAAAGTTTTTTCGCCGCGAACACCACCTGCGTGGGATAGCGCAAATTTTTGATATCCCCGAGCATTTTCCCCGACTGCCGTGTTCCGAAAAAGTCGCCGCTCCCCCGCATTTCGAGATCCTTTTCCGCGATCTTGAATCCGTCCGACTCGTTCTTCAAGGTCGTCAGACGTTCCCGCGCGACTTCGCCGTCCGAACCGACGAGCAGGAAACAGTAACTCTTCTCCGCGCCGCGTCCGACCCGACCGCGGAGCTGGTGGAGCTGGGACAGCCCGAACCGTTCGGCGTTGTAGATGATCATTATCGTCGCGTTCGGCACGTCCACGCCGACTTCGATGACGGTCGTCGATACGAGGCAGTCGTATTCGCGGTTTTTGAACGCGGTCATTATCTCCGCTTTTTCCTTGTCTTTCATTCTGCCGTGCAAAAGTCCGAATCGGACGGTGGGCAGTCTGCCTTTGAGTTCCTCGAACAGTTCGGTGACGCTGATGATAGAGCCTTCCTCGTCATCGTCGTCTATCTTCGCGCAGACGAAGTACGCCTGTTTGCCCGCCGCCGTTTCTTTCCGCACGTATTCGAGCATATCCTCGTATTTGCTTTCGGGAATGATCCCCGTCGAGATCTCCTGTCTTGCCTTGGGCTTGTCCGCGATCGTCGTCACGTCCAGATCGCCGTAGAAGATGAGCGAGAGCGTTCTCGGGATCGGCGTCGCGCTCATAACGAGCATATCCACGCCCTCTCCCTTCTCCGCGAGCGCGTTGCGCTGCGCCACGCCGAAACGGTGTTGCTCGTCGCAGACGATGAACGCGAGCGAGGGTATCTCCACGTCGCCTTGCAAAATGGCGTGCGTGCCGCAAAGAATATCGATCTCCCCGTTTTTCAGACGGGTCTTTAACTCCCGTTTCTCTTTCGCCGTCATACCGCCCGCAAGATAGCCGACGCGGTATTCGGGGAAGTATTTTTGCAGTACCGCGTAATTCTGCGCGGCAAGCACTTCCGTCGGCGAGAGATACGCCGCGGCGTACCCGCTCTTCACCGCCATAAATATGCCGCAAAGCGCCACCGCCGTCTTACCGCTCCCCACGTCGCCCTGCAACAGTCTGTTCATACGCGTGGGCGCGCGCAAGTTCTCGAACACGTCGTTCACGGCGTTTTTCTGCCCGTCCGTCAGTTCGAACCCGAACCGTTGCGCGAACGTTTTGACCTCGCCCGCCGTGACCGAATACCGACGGAGGCGAGCCTCTTCCTTGCCGCCTTTGATGATCTTGAACGCGGAAATAAGCACGAAATATTCTTCGAGCGCGATCCGCTCGGAGGCGAACGCTTTCGTTTCCTCGTCGGGCGGGTTATGGACGTCGTAATACGCTTTGGCAAGCGACGGAAGATCGTATTTTTTTATAATTGGATAGGGGATCACGCTGTCGATATTTACCCTCTGCAACGCCTCTTTCACCGCGTCCCGCACGATCTTTTGCGAGAGTTTCCCCTTTAAAGAATAGACGGGTACGATCCCTTTCAAACGATAGTTTTTGTCGAGCGGTTCGAAGGTCGGATTGACCATCGACACCTGACCGTATTTGTTCTGCACTCTGCCGTAGAACAGGTAGTCGCCCGCTTTCAATTTCTGCGCGACGTACGGTTGATTGAACCAAACGGCGGTGAACGGAAAGCCGTCCTGCGAGCAAAACGCCCGCACGACCTTTCGCGGGCTGCCGAAATTGACGGGCGCGAGCCGCGTCACCGAACACGCGACGAGTACGACGTCGTTATGGTACACGTTTTTGAGCGAGGTGCGGTTGGTCATATCGAGATAGGCGCGCGGATAAAACTTCACGAGATCTTCCGCCTCGTAAATACCCAGCTTATTGAAATCTTTTTCGCGTTTTTCGCCGATCGAACGCAATGAGGAAAGTTTCATTTCTATCTCCGACTTATAATGACAAAGCGACGAAGTTTTCCTCCTCCGTCGCCTTACAGTATCCCGTTTATTGTGTATAATTATACGCTTTATGCAAAAATTCCGTATTATTCCAGAGAGAGGATATAATAGTACACGGACTGACCGCCGTTATGGAAATCGACGTCGCAATCGGGGTATTTTTCCGCGATCGATTCGCACAATGCCTGCGCCTCTTCCTCTTTCACGTCCTCGCCGTAGTAGAGGGTGATCATCTGGTGGAAGTCCTCTTTCATACGGCCGATGAGTTTGACGACCGTTTCTTCGACGGAATGGGATTTGGCAAGTATCTTCTTATCGTCCAGACCGATGATATCCCCTTCCTTGATGGAGAACCCGTTGAGAGAGGTGTTTCTCACCGCGTACGTGACTTGACCCGCTTTCACGTTGTCGAGCGCGTGGATCATATTCGTCTTGTTTTCTTCCGCGCTCACTTCGGGATTGAATTCGAGCGCCGCCGCAAAGCCCTGCGGCACGTTCTTGGTGGGGATAACGTGAATGGTCTTGTTCTCCACGAGCGCTTTCGCCTGTTCCGCCGCCAAAATGATGTTTTTATTGTTCGGGAACACGAAAATATGCTCCGCGTTTATCTTCTGCGCCGCCGTAGCGATGTCGCTCGCGCTGGGGTTCATCGTCTGACCGCCCTCGATGATACGGTCGACGGACAGATCGCGGAAGATGTCCGAAAGTCCCGCGCCCGTACAGATCGCGAGCATACCCATTTCCTTCTTCTCCGCCTCCATCTTGGCTTTGAGCTGACGGTTCTGTTCGAGCATATTCTCGATCTTGGGTCTGTCAAGCTCGCCAAGTTCCAAAGCGTAGGTAAGCGCCTTACCCGGCTGGTTGGTATGCACGTGTACTTTGACCAGTTCGAGGTCGCCGATACAGATGACGCTGTCGCCGATTTGCATAAGCCGTTCGCGCAAACGGTCTATCGCCGAAAGGGTCGTGCTCTTTTTCAGATTGATGATGAAGAACTCGGTGCAGTACGCATACTGGATCTCGCCGAGGTCCATATTGATGATGCTGGAATTGTCGCCGAAATCGGATTCTTCCTGCGCGCCTTCCGCCTCGACGACGCTTTCCGCGATCTCCTCGCCCGTAAGCTCGGAGGCAAAACCTTTGAAAATGGTCATAAGACCGACGCCGCCCGAGTCCACGACGCCCGCCTTTTTAAGTACGGGAAGAAGTTGGGGCGTGAGCGCAAGCGCCTTTTCGCCCTCTTCGATGACGTCTTTGAAGAAGTCCTCAAAGCTCTTTTTCTTGCCGCCGATCTTCGCGGCGTGTTCGCTCATCATACGAATGACGGTAAGTATCGTGCCTTCCTTGGGCACGGACACCGCGCCGTAGGCGACTTTCGTACCCGCCTCCATCGCTTTTGCGAACGTTTTGGTATCTACTTCCTTTTCGCATTTGCCCACGACCGAGCAAATACCTTTGAGTATCTGGGAAAGGATAACGCCCGAGTTCCCTCTCGCGCCTTTCAAAGCGCCTTTGGAAATGCTGTTGCAGACCTCCGCGAACGCGTTGGACTGGCAAGCCGTCAATTCTTTTACGGCCGACTGCATCGTCAGCGACATATTCGTACCCGTATCTCCGTCGGGAACGGGGAACACGTTGAGCGCGTCTACCTTCGCGCGGTTGATTTCGAGCTGTTTTGCCCCGACTAATATCATCTTCCGAAATTCGGTACTGGTTATTGTTTTATGCATTTGATAATGCTCCTTGATTCTTAATTAGTAAAAATACGATCCACTCCCGCCCCGATTTTCCCCAAAACGGGCGCGGAGCGAGCCGCAAAAACACCCTTTCTTTCCGAAATATCCCCTTTCGGAACGTTTTTGCGGAACGATACGCAAAAAAGCGCAAATCGCAAACCCGACTGCGCTTTGATAAATTCAGAGTTTTACGCCGATGACGTTGACGTTGACGGTATCGACGATCATTCCCGTAAACGCCTCCACTTTGTATTTTATCGCCTCTTTCAAAGATTCGGCGACGGCGTTGATGGACACGCCGTATTTAATAATGACGTATACGTCTATATAGATCCTGTTCCCGGAGGTCGTCACCTTGATCCCTTTGCCGCCGCCGTCTTTTTTCATAAGCGAGGACAAACTGTCGGTGAAACGGCGCGAAACCATTTCCACGATCCCGTAAGCCTCCATCGCGGTATGCGAGGCGACTTTTGCGATCGCGAGGTCTGATATGGAAATTTTGCCGTAAGCGTTATTTGTATTGACTGCCATATTTTTCTCCAAGTTCCTTTTCATTGTACACTATTTATCCGTATTTTGCAAGTACTTTTTCAAAAAAATCCGAATATTTTTTATTTTTTGTTTTTTAGGGGTCAATTTTGATTGATTTTTCCGCGCGGAAATGCTATATTATTAATGCTTGCTTTGCGTATAGGCGGTTTTGCGCTTTGCGGAAAGCACCGTAACAAGACGAACTACGGCAAAATTATCCCAAAATCGGAGGTGTCAATATGTCCAGAGTATGCAATATTTGCGGTAAGGGTCAAGCGTCCGGCAACAACGTCAGCCACTCCAACCGTAAAACGAGAAGAACTTTCAAAGTAAACGTTCAGAAGATTTCCTACGTGGAAGACGGCAAGGAAACCAACGGCTACGTTTGCGCGAGATGCATCAGAACGCTCAAAAAGGCTGACTGACATCTTTTGGGTATGAGCGGACAAGCTCCGCTTTTTATCACGCATTTTAAAACCCGACCTGTTCAGGTCGGGTTTTTCTCGTTTGCGTATTTTCTTTTGCGTATCTTCCCCATCAATATATGTATGACCGTGAACGAAGTCGCCGCCGTCATAAACCACGTGATCGGATAGCAGACGAAGATGACTTCGAGCGTGAGATAGAGCGGGAATACGGTCAAAAGCCACACCACGCGCAAAAGGCAAGACCCGACGAGGGCTATGCTCGTGGAAAGCAACGATTTCCCCAGTCCTCGGAGCACGCCCGAACCGACCTCCATCAGCCCGCACAAAAAGTACGGCAGAGTGATATACCAAAACCGCGTTGTCGCGGTCTGCATCGCGAGTTCTTCCAAGCTCCCCGCCTCACCCGCCGTAATGCCGTACAGCGACAACAGCGGCACTCTGAACAGAAACACGGACGCACTCATGATCAGTCCGATCAGGGTCGTAAGCAGATAACAGTTGTACAAAATGGGTTTCACCCGTTCGAGCTTTTTCGCACCGACGTTCTGGCTCGTGAACGTGATAGAGGCTTGATATACGGCGTTCATCGAGGTATATACAAACCCCTCGATATTCGCCGCCGCGGCGCTGCCGTTGACGATGGGCTGATAGTCGCTTTCGGGCGGACAAACGTTGTTATTCACCGTCACGACGGAGGATTGAATGAGCATATTCGAAAGAGAGAACAACGCGCCCTGTATGCCCGCGGGCAGACCGATATAAATAATATTCCTGAACGCCGTTTTGTCTATCCGAAGTTTTTTCGGCGAGAACGTCGTATAGTCCTTGTCCTTCCAAAGCTTGAAAATCAGAACGACGAACGAGGCGACGTTGGAGATCATCGTCGCCAAGGCGACCCCCTCCACCGAAAGTCCCACGATGACGACGAAGAACAGATTCAAAAGCACGTTGAGTAGCCCCGCCGCCGCCAGCACGACGAGCGGCGTTTTCGCGTCGCCTTTGGCTCGGAAAATGGCGATGAGATAGTTGGTTATCGCGAGAAAAGGCACGCCGCAAAAATAGATATAAGTATATCTCACGGCGAGATCGAGCAAGCTCCCCGTATTCCCCATCGCCGTCAGAACGGGACGGGAAATGAGCAGACCGAGCGCCGAGCCGAGCACGCCGAACATAAGCGCCATGATCAGAGAGGTATGCACGGCTTTTTGCGCGCCTTCCCTGTCCCCCGCGCCGATACTCCGCGCGACGGTCACGTTCGTACCCACGGAGAACCCGATAAAGATATTGACGACGAGGTTGATAAACGAACCCGTCGTGCCGATCGCACCGACGGCGTTTGCCTCGTCCGAAAGACTGACCACCATCATATCGGCGGCGTGATACAGCGTTTGCAAAAGATTTGTCGCCACGATCGGCAACACGAACAACAATAATCGCGGGAATATCTTCCCTTCGGTGAACCCGATACTTCTCTTTTCCGTCGTCATTTCGTTACGCACCCTACCGCCCTGCAAGCGGTATTTTCATAGGTTTTTTACGCCTTTAAGATCTCGATCGCCGCCTTACGATCGGGCGCGTTGAACACCGCGCTGCCCGCGACGATCACGTTCGCGCCCGCCGCTTTCACCGTTTCCACGTTTTCGAGGGTCACGCCCCCGTCGATCTCGATATCGATATCCTTGCCGCACGCCGCCACGATCGCTTTGACCTGACGGAGCTTATCGAGCGCCTCGGGAATGAATTTCTGACCGCCGAATCCGGGGAACACGCTCATCACCAACACCATATCGCACATAGGGATAACGTCCGCTATCTTTTCGACGGGGGTGTCGGGATTGATGACCGCGCCGCATTTTACGCCCGTGGATTTGATAAGTTCGAGTACCTCTTTCAGGTTATCGCGACAGGTTTCGTAATGCACGGTGATGATATCCGCGCCCGCTTTCGCGAAACGTTCCACGTATTTTTCGGGGTGGACGATCATCAGATGGCAGTCGAGGGGCAATTTGGTCTGTTTGCGGATATCCGCGACCATTTTAATGCCGAACGTGATATTGTTGACGAACACGCCGTCCATCACGTCGCAATGCACGATATCCGCGCCGCAACGTTCGAGCGAGCTTACTTCCTCGCCCATTTTCGAGAAGTCCGCCGACAGTATCGACGGCGCTATCTTGATATTGTTCATAGTATGTAATTCTCCTTTCTCCGTATTTTTCATTCTCCGATATAACTTGCGCGGAGCTGTCCGCACGCCCCGCCGATGTCCGAACCGATCTGACGGCGCAAGGTCGCCGACAGTCCGCCTTTTTCCAACCGACCCAAAAACCGATACGCCTCTTTATCGCCCGTGGCTTTGAGCGTTCGTTCCTTGACCTCGTTGAGCCGTATGAGGTTGACGTGGCAAGGTCTGCCTTTGAGCAGGGAAACGAGCGCGGCCGCGTGTTCCTCGTCGCAGTTCTCGCCCTCGATGAGGGTATATTCGAAATAGTACCGCCGACCCGTTTTTCGGAAATAGTAATCGCACGCTTTGAGTATCTCGTCTATCTTATACGCTTTCGCGACGGGCATCACCCGCGCGCGCGTTTCGTCGTCCGTCGCGTGCAACGACACCGTGAGATTGAGCGGGATCCCCTCGTCCGCCAAACGGTACATTTTCGGCACGATCCCGCACGTGGACAGGGAAATGTTCCGCGCGCTGATACGCAGACCCTTTTCCGCGGTCGCGTTGCGTAGAAATTTAACGACCTCGTCGTAGTTGTCGAGCGGTTCGCCGCTGCCCATAAGGACCACGTTCGTCACCGCCCGCGCCTCGTCGCCCCGACCCTTGTTCTCGTCCTTATGCAGGGCGTTTACGAGCAGTATTTGCGAGAGTATCTCGCCCGCCGTGAGGTTGCGGACAAGCCCGCCGAGCGTAGACGCGCAGAATTTACAGCCCATTCGACAGCCCACCTGTGTGGAAACGCATTGCGTATAGCCGTATTTATATTTCATCAACACGCCCTCGACGAGGTTTCCGTCGGCGAATTCGAACAGGTACTTTTCCGTTCCGTCCGCCGCGTAGAACGTTTCCTTGATCCTGACGGGCGCGTTCTCGTATTCCTCGCAAAGCTTGGCTTTAAAGGCTTTGGACAGGGAGGTGATCTCCTCGATCGCCTTGCCCTGCGTAAGCCCCTCGAAAAGCTGCGCGGCGCGGAATTTTTTCTCGCCGAGCGCGAGTACGAGCGACTCCGTTTCGGCATAGGATAAGTCTTGTAATATCTTTTTCATAGTCTATTTTCTTTCGCCTTACGGCGTAGGGCGCAACCTGCGGTTGCTTATTTAGGGGCTTTATGCGAGGGCGCTGCCCTCAACCTCCCGCAAGGGATGTTATCCCTTGACCCTTACTAAATTAAGTTCTTATAAGTTTACACACGTAAAAGCCCGCGCCGTATGCCGTATCGGGCAGGAACTGCAAGCCGTAACGTTTCCTGTCGTGGGCGAGCGGGCTGTCAAGCTCCGCCACGCAAAAGTCCGCGTGCGTTTTCAAAAACGAACGGACGACGGCGTCGTTCTCGCTTTCGAATACCGAACAGGTCGAATAGTACAGCGCGCCGCCCCTTTTCACGTAACGGCAACAGGCGTTCAGGATCGCCGCTTGCGTTTTGTGCAGGGCAGAGAGGTCCGTCTCTTTTCGGAATATCTTCACGTCGGGGTTCTCGCTTACCGTGCCGAATCCCGAACAGGGAACGTCGCAAAGCACGCCGTCGAATCGTTCCTCGTAGTCGGGGTCGAATACCGTACTGTCCTTTTTCAATTCGGTCACGTTCGAAACGCCCATTCTCGTCTTGTATTGCCGTATAAGCTCCACGCGGTGTTCGTGCAATTCGAACGAGGTGACGTTCTTGCATTTGCCCGCGAGCAGGACGGATTTCCCGCCGGGCGCGGCGCACGCGTCGAGCAAGTTTTCGCAAGCCGAAACGCAGTCGCAGATCGCGATACTGCCCACCGACTGGAACGTATACGCGCCCGCGTCGAACCCCTCGTCGCGGACGAAATTTTCGAAAACGTAATTCCCGTATTTTTTTGAGAACGGCGTTTCCGTATGCGCCCGTTCCAAATATCCGTCCCCGCCTTTTACAAACCGCACGGACACGCCCGCGCTCTTCGCCGCCGCGATCGCGCCCGCGCGCGGTCCGTATTCCTTTTTCAACAGCCGATAGGCGTATAACGGATAGGAAACTCCGATCGCCTCGCCCTCGTCGCCCGCGGGCAGAGCGTTTTTCACTTCCGTTTCGTCGAACCGTCTTAAAAACGCGTTGACGAACCCGCTCACCCCCGATTTTCCGAGCTTTTTACAAAGCGAAACGGCGCAATCCGTCACCATATATCTCTTTTTATCCATATACAAGAGCATATACAGCGATATTTTCAAAATGGTACGCACGGCGAGTTTGGGCGCTTTGGGCGCGTAACGTCGGATACAAAATTCGAAATACCCGTCGTTTTCGAGTACGCCGTACACGATCCTGACCGTACGCGAACGGTACTGTTCCTCGATATACGTTTCGGCGATCGCCTGTTTCACGTGCGCGCCGTCCGAATACACCTTCGTCAAGATCAGAAAGGGATCGTAAACGGGATTACTCAGCATACGAACACCTGACCCTTTTTCGCCTTTCTGCCGTTGAGCAGGTCGCTGCCGCTCATACGCTTACCGCCCGCCGCCTGCACTTCCGTCAGTTTCACGACCCCGTCCTGGCATTTCACGAGCAGTCCGCGCTTGGGAATATCGTTCAAAATTTCCCCGTTCTCCGCCGACCCGAACGCCTGTTTTTCCGTTTCGCCGAGCGTTTCGTTTTCTACCTTTTCCGCGCGGTAAACGTTGATCTTCAACCCGTCCAGTTCTGCGAACGCCACGGGCGCGGGGTTCATCGCCCGCACGAGATCGACGATCTCTTTCGCGGGCTTGTCAAAGCGTATTCTCGCGTTTTCTTTGCCTATTTTCCGCACGATACGAACGTTCTCGTCGCCTTGCTCGATCAAGGTGAAATCGCCCGTTTTGAGGGTTTCTAACGCCTTTACGATAAGTTCCGCGCCGAGCAAAGAGAGCCGAGCGGAAAGCTCGCCGTACGTTTCCGTTTCGCCGATCCCCGTACGTTCCACGCAAAGCACCGCGCCGCTGTCAATACCGAGTTCCGTCCGCATCACCGATACGCCCGTCTGCGTTTCGCCCGCGAGGATACAGCTTTGAATGGGCGACGCGCCGCGGTATTGCGGAAGCAATCCCGCGTGGATATTCCACACGCCGAGCGGGAAAAGATCGAGCGCCGCCTGCGTGAGTATCTGACCGTATGCGCACGTGATCATAATATCCCCGCCGAGCGCTTTCACGCTTTCCAGCTCGTCGCGGAGCTTTACGGGTTGCAGAACGGGTACGCCGTATTCCAGCGCGAGCGTTTTGACGGGCGGCGGCGTGAGTATGCCTTTTCTGCCCTGCGGTTTGTCCGCTTGCGTGATCACGCCGACCACTTCGTAGCCGCCGTCGAGTATTCTTTTCAAGGGCGCGACGGCGAAATCGGGCGTGCCTGCGAATACGATCTTCATTGCCTTTCCTCCAAGTACCGTCTTTACCGTTCAGTTCTTCTCGATATGGGTCGCTTTGTCTATATACAGAACGCCGTCGAGGTGGTCCAGCTCGTGGCAGATGGCGCGGGCAAAAAAGCCTTTCGCCTGCAATACGTACTTCTCGCCGTTACGGTCCTGATAGGCGAGTTTGACCTTCATCGGTCTGGAAACGATCCCGCTCTTGCCGCGAACGGACAGACAGCCCTCCCAGCCCGTCTGTTCGCCCTTTTGCGAAAGAATGACGGGGTTGACGAACTCGAAATATCCTTCCTCCACGTCCACCACGACCGCGCGGCGGAGTATGCCCACTTGCGGCGCGGCAAGACCCGCGCCCTGTTCCTTTTTCACCGTGTCTTTCATATCGTCGAGCAAAGCCCAAAGCCCCTCGTCGAACGTTTCCACGGGAAAGCATTTTTGTCTTAATACGTCGTCGCCGACTTGCACTACGTTTCGAATTGCCATTTCTTTTTCCTCATTTGGTATTGTTTAGCTCAGGTTCGCGGGGTTCTCTTCCACGGACACGAGCGCGTCGCGGTTGCGCGCTTTCGCGCAAACGTCGTAGATCTCGGGCAGTACCGAAGTATCCGAAAGCCGCATCAGCACCTGATATCGGTATTTGTTCTGTATGCGCTTGATGGGCGCGTGCATTTTATTGAAAAACAGAAACTTCTCGGGATTGTCCGTATATATCTTCTCCAACGCGAAATACACGTCGCGGAGCGTTTCTATCGTCTTTTTATCGTCCTCGCCCGACACCAACACCCTTACGATCTTGGAAAAGGGCGGGAACGCCATCGCCGCGCGCAGGGAGATCTCGTTCTCGTAAAACCCCTCGTAATCGTACCGCACCGCGTAGCGCAACACCTCGTTTTCGGGGTCGAAGGTCTGCAAGACGACCTTGCCCTTCTCGTTCGCGCGCCCGCTCCGACCCGCCACCTGCGTGATGAGCTGGAACGTTCTTTCGCCGCTGCGGTAATCGGAGAAATGCAAGCTCATATCCGCGTCGAGTATCCCGACGAGGGTAACGGACGGGAAATCGTGACCTTTGGCGATCATCTGCGTGCCGACGAGTATATCCGCTTTCTTGTCCGCGAACGCCTTGATGATCTTATAATGCCCCTCTTTGCCGCTCGTCGTATCGTTGTCCATTCTCAATATCCGCGCGGCGGGGTAGAGTTTTTGCAGGTCGGAAACGATACGTTGCGTACCCGTTCCCGCATACGAGAGCTTTCTTCCCCCGCATTCGGGACATGCCGACAGCATACCGTATCTCGTGCCGCAGTAGTGGCATTTCAGACAGTCCTCGTCGCGGTGATAGGTCAGCGACACGTCGCACGCGTCGCACTTCGCCACGTACCCGCATTCCTTGCAGATGACCGTCTGCGAGTACCCGCGGCGGTTGAGGAACAGGATCGCCTGTTTGTCCGCCGCAAGGCATTTTTCGAGTTCTTCTTTGAGCGCGGCGGAGAACGCCGAATTGTTCCCCCGCCGAACCTCTCTCCGCATATCCGCAATGACGATCTCGGGCAGAGGACGTTGGTTGATACGCTTTTCCATTCGGATAAGCGAAAATTCTCCGTCTTTGGCGCGTTTGTACGTTTCCGCCGACGGGGTCGCGCTGCCCAAAACAAGCTTACAGCCGTTGCGTTTCGCGCGCAGGTACGCCACGTCGAACGTATTGTAACGGGGCGCGCTCTCGCTCGCGTAGCTCGAATCGTGTTCCTCGTCTACGATGATGACCCCGATATTCTCCAACGGCGCGAAAACAGCGCTCCGCGCGCCGATCGCGATCTTCGCCTCGCCCGTACGCAACCGCCACCATTCGTCGAACCGCTCGCCCGCCGAAAGTCCGCTGTGCAGTATCGCCGCGTTCCTGCCGAACCGCGCGCGAAGTTGCGAAAGCATTTGCGGCGTGAGCGATATTTCGGGTACGAGAAAGATAGAGCTTTTCCCCTCTTTCAGGCATTTTGCGATGAGGGTGAGATACACTTCCGTCTTACCGCTCCCCGTCACCCCGTGTAAAAGCTGCACCGTGCGTTCGTCCGTTTCGATGATCTCCACCGCCCGTTTTTGGTCGGGCGTGAGGATATGCGACGAACCGTCCGTATCCAAGGTCTTGTACGGGTCGCGAAGTAGCTGTTCTTTCGCGATCTTGACGTACCCTTTCTTTTCCAGACCCGCTACGCCGCCGGGGAACGCGTTGTTCAAATACGCGCAGTCCGTCTTGCCGTTTTGAGCGAGGTACTCCGCCGCGCCGAGCTGGTTCTTCGCCGTTTTCGGGAGTTTGATCTCGGAAAACGGAACGCAAAGTTCGGCGTAGTTTTTCATCAGTTCGCGGACTTTGCCCGTCCGCATCTCGGTGGGCAGAAACAGTCGGAGCGCGAGCGCTTTGGGAACGCGGTACCGCGCGGTCAGTTTTTCCGCGAGCGCGAGGCACTCGGGGTTGAGCGCGGGCAATTCGTCGGGCGCGGGAAAGACCTTTTTCAGTTTCTCCGCGGGATAGTCGGAGCTTTCCTTGATCCGCATCACGAATCCAGGCACCGTTTTGCCGCCGAAGGGCGCGCGGACTCGACTGCCCGCCACGACGTTTTCGTCGCAAAGGTAGTCGTAAATCTTGTCCGTTTCGCTCGCCGCGATGTCTACGATGACTTCCGCTATCATTCCCGCTCCTTGTTCTCTATCGGCAGTTCATAAAAATTGCCCCGACAAAGCGAGGCAACTTTTTAGTCTTTCGCGATGACGACTTTGCCGTCCGCAATGTCTTTGCAAGCGGTCAGAAGTTCTTTATCCCTACCCGTCGAATCGGTCGCGCCCGCGTTCTTTTCCGTTTCGATGATCTGCCGCGCGCGTTTCGCCGCGATCGTGCAGAGCGCGTAACGGCTGATAGGATCTTCTTCCGTTCCCAGCTTTCTGATCATTACGTCTACCGAAGGTTCGTTAATCATATTGTTTACACTCCTTTTTGCGTTTATTCCTTTTTTTATTTTTTCGCTACGTTCCCGTCCAAAATATCGCTCAGCGCGCCGATCGCGCTTTCCAGATCGTCGTTGACGATCACGTAGTCGTATTTGTCTTTTTGCGAAAGCTCGTATTCCAGTCTCGAAAGCCGCGTTTCCACTTCTTTCTCCGTTTCCGAACCCCGACCGAGCAATCTCCGTTTCAGCTCCTCCACCGACGGCGGTACGATCATCACCAACACACATTCGGGGAACGCCTTTTTCGCGTTCAGCGCGCCTACGACGTCTATTTCCAAGATCACCGATCTCGTCTTTAACGTTTCCCGCACGAACGATTTGGGCGTGCCGTAAAAGTTACCGAAATGCTCGTCGTATTCCAAAAAGTCGTCCTCGCGGATCCGCTTTTCGAATTCCTCTTTTGTCAGGAAAAAATATTCCCTGCCGTGCTTTTCGCCCTCGCGCGGCGCGCGCGTCGTACACGACACCGACTCCGCCACGTCCCCGCGGCGTTTCAAAAGCGTTTTCACGATCGTGCCTTTCCCGACCCCCGACGGTCCGGATACGGCGATGAGTAAATGTTCCATAGTCTTTCTCTTTCGTCTTTTTATTCGAGGTTCTGCACCTGCTCGCGTATCTTCTCGATCTCGTTCTTCAACGCCAAGCCCAGCCGCGTGATCTCCACGTCGTTGCTCTTGGAACAGGTCGTATTCGCCTCGCGGTTGAACTCTTGCACCAAAAAGTCGAGCTTTCTGCCCACGACCCCTTCCTTGCAGATCTCGCGGAATTGCGCGATGTGCGAACGCAGTCTTGTCAGTTCCTCGTCGATGTTGCTCTTGTCCGTGAACACCGCCACTTCCGTAAGCAATCGGCTCTCGTCCGCGTTCACGCCGTCCAAGTACTCTTTCACGCGCGCCGTGAGCTTTTCACGGTATTCCGCCGCGACGAGCGGGGCGCGGAGCGAGATCTTCTCCACCATACCCTCGATGGTATCCACCCTCGAAAGCATATCCGCTTTCAGCTTTTCGCCTTCGACGAGCCGCATTTCATTGAGGTTTTCGAGCGCCTCCGAAAGCGCCGTTTTCAGAGCCTTTATAAGCGTATCGTCGAGCGCTACCGTATCTTCCTGTTTCAGGACTTCGGGATAGCGCAGAACGGAATTGAGCGTGAGATCGTCGGGAAGATCGGGGAATTCCGAACGTACCGTTCCCGCCGCCGCCACGAGCGCGGAAACGAGCGCGGTATCGACGGTGAGCGAGGTCGTTTTTTCGCGTTTGTCTTTGAGGGACACGAACACGTCCGCGTGACCGCGGGTAAGCTTTTCGCGGACGATACCGCGAACGACTTCTTCCTGGGACACGAACACGCGGGGCGCTTTCACGGAAACGTCCAAATAGCGGTTGTTGACCGTTTTTATTTCGCAGGTCAGCTCTACGCCGTCCTCTTCGTAAGCGCCTTTCCCGTAACCCGTCATACTCAGCATAATGATTATCCCCTTACGTACGATCTTTCAGCGACCGACTTTTTCAGTCATATCATTATAACAGAAATTTTTAAAAATTTCAAGCACTATTAAGGCTTTTTCGGCTTTTTTATAAAAAATGTAAAGTTTTATAATAGTATCGAACCTTGAATAAAGGGGTCGGTACTATTTTTTATAGAACTATTGTTCGTCATAGAACAAAACAGTATAAAAAATCCACAAATCGAAAAAGAAAACGTAAAAAAGAAAATAAGAAGTGAACTTCGTAGGCGTAATCGCAAAGGACTACCCACCGAGTACTGTTTCACTTCTTACGAGTATTATTATATCCGAATACGGACAAAAAGTCAAACAAAAACGCAAGGCAAAACGAAGAAAATAAAAATTGAAAGTACACTTTCAAAAAAGGACGGAAAAACAAATGACAATGGCAGAAGAAAAGAAAATCCGTTTTCAAATCGCAAGTTTACAACGCACACGCCCCTCTAACGTGTACATAGACCGCACGGAGCATATAGACGATAGACGGCGTAAAGTCTTTGCAACGGTCAAGGATTATAAGGTCGGCGGTAAATTTGGACGGGAATATTAAAAACATACCTTTATCCGATATAAAAAGTATCGGCGGTAAAAGTTTCAAAAGACGGCATAAATTCTTCGTTGGAAAATTCACAAAAAAATAGACGGGTATTTCAACCCGCCTTGTGGTTCAACAAGAACCCAATATTTGCGCTTGCCGATAAAAAGTGGCTACGCTCTATTTATCTATATTATATGAAATAAATCGGTATTTGTCAACCGATTTTTTAACGAAAACTAAAAATTGAATATTCGAAAAACATATCGTAAATTACACGAAAAAATTAGCCGAATTATACGGCGAAGAAAAACGTTGAAAAAAGCCCTGCCGATCGGCAGAGCTTTTTCTTTATTCTTTCAACATTTCGTTGAACTGCGTTTCGTCTATGATCTTTACGCCGAGTTTTTTCGCTTTTTCGAGTTTACTGCCCGCGTCCTCGCCCGCAAGCAGCAGCGTGGTTTTCGCCGTCACCGACGACTGGCACACACCTCCCCGTTCCTCTACGAGTTTTTGCGCCTCGCTGCGTTTATACCCCGTCAGCGTTCCCGTCAGAACGACGAACTCGCCCGAGAATATACCCTCTTTCTTCTCCTCCGACCACACGGGCGCGACTCCCGCCCGCGCGAGCGCGGCAAGCTCCGCGAGATTGTCTTCGTCTTTGAAATAGTCCAAGATCGCGTTCGCCGTTATCCCGCCGATATTTTCAAGCGCGATCAACTCGTCGTACGTCGCGTTCTTCAATCCTTCCAAGCTCTTGAACCGCGCCGCGAGATCGCGTGCGCCGACCCTGCCGATCCCCCCGATCCCGATCGCGAAGAAAAACGCGTCGAGGCGGGGCGTTTTACTGCGCTCCAAAGCCGTCAAAAGGTTTTCCGTCTTCTTTTTCTTGAACCCGTCGAGTTCGGCGAGATCCTCCGCCGTCAAAGCGTACAGGTCGGAAAATTCTTTCACGCCCCGTTTCTCCACCAACTGTTGCGCCGTGCTTTCCGAAAAACCGTCTATATTCATAGCGTTCTTACTCGCGTAATGATCGAGTTTGGCGATCAACCTTTGCTCGCAGAACCGATTCGGGCAGAACAAATGCGCTCCGACCTCCTCCAACGCCGCGCCGCAAGCGGGGCAGACCGTCGGTTTTTCGATCTCCCGACTGTTTTCCGTATGTTCCGTCGCGCCCAGAATTTCGGGGATCACTTCGTTCGAACGCCGTACGAGTACGCGCGAGCCTATCTTCACGTCCTTGCGCTCGATGTCCCCGTAGTTATTCAGCGTAGCGCGGGAAACGGTCGCGCCCGCAAGCTCTACGGGTTCGAGCAAGGCGAGCGGGGTGAGCTTGCCCGTTCTTCCGATCTGCCATACGACGTCATTAACGACCGTCGTGACCTCTTCCGCCTCGAACTTATACGCCATCGCCCAGCGCGGGAATTTGTCCGTAAAGCCCATATCCTCGCGCAACGCCGCGTCGTCCGCTTTTATCACCGCGCCGTCCGTCAGTACGTCGATATTGCGGCGTTCCACTTCGATCTCCTCGATCGCCGCAAGCACTTCTTCGTCCGTCTTACAGACCTTGAAATACGGGAACACCTTGAACCCCTCTTTCGTCAAAAACTCGTGTGCGGCGGTCTGCGAAAGCGGGTCGCCGTCCGAAAGATAGTTCACGTCGTAAAAATAAATATCGGGTCTGCGGGTCTGCGTGATCTTGGGATCGAGGTTACGTATCGCCCCCGCCGCCGCGTTGCGGGCGTTCTTCAACGGTTCGCTCGCCGTTTTGTTGTATTCTTCCAACACCGACAGCCGTATCACCGCCTCGCCGCGCACTTCCAAAGTGCCTTGATACCCGATCTTCAACGGGAACGATCTTATCGTCAATACCTGCGCCGTCACGTCCTCTCCGACAACGCCGTTGCCGCGGGTCGTCGCCCGCACGAACTCGCCTTTGTCGTAGGTCAGGCACACCGTCAGACCGTCGAATTTATACTCGACCGTATACACGGCGTTCCCGCCCGCCGCCTTGTTCACGCGGGCGAGGAAGTTTTGCAGTTCCTCCGTCGTCACCGACTTATCCAGACTGAACAGCCGCGCGATATGCGTATGCTTTTCAAATCCCTTGATCGGTTCGCCGCCCACTCTGCGTGTGGGGCTGTCGGGGTATACCTCCCCCGTCCGCGCCTCGATCGCGCGCAACTCGTCGTATAAGGCGTCGTATTCCTTATCCGACACCGTAGGGTTGTCGAGGACGTAATATTCGTACGCCCATTTGTTGAGAATATCCACAAGTTCTCTTTGTCTGTCGTGCATAGTTTCGTCCTCTCTTTATTATTTTAATCGGCAAGTTACTTTTATCGGCAAGTTCCGATTTCGAATTTCCGCCCGCCCTTCGTAAACGCGGAGAGTGCGGCAGATTGCCGCAAAACTCGCGGTTTTGCCCGACGGGAGCGTACACAGACGTACGCGAGCAAGGGCAAGTTCCGATTTTGCGGATAAGATGCCACGCTATACGCGTTTACATAATCGTCAAAGGGGCAAGTCCGGCGGATAATTGCTTTATCCCCAAGCTCTCGAACGCGACGTCAAGGATCATGTTGCTGCCCGCGCCGCGAACGCCTACGACCGTGCCTACGCCGAATTTGGGGTGCTTGACCTTTACGCCGATACGAAATCCGCTCAGATCCTTTGTCGGCGCTTTGGGCGCGCCCGCGCGGCCTACGCCGCCGTAGGTGAACCCGCCGCCCGCGCCGCTCGCGGACTTGGGCGTTCGCGCCGCATAGCCCGAACCGCTATACCCCGACCCGCCGTAATTCGCGCCGCCGCGCGGAGGGTTGGAATACCACGGCGAACGGGTGACCGCCGAGTGTTTGCGCTCGTCCTGATCCTGATACCCGCCGTACGACGCGCCGAACGCCGAGCCGTACCCGCCGTCGAACCCCGTCTTTTTGCGGTAGCCGTACTCGTTCGAGCCGTACCTGCTCCCGCCGTAGACCTCGTTGCCGTAGCTTTCGGGATCGTCGTCGTAGCCCACCGAATACGAGCGCGTTTCCTTGGGCAGTTCGAGTTCGGAGGACAGTTCCTTCAAGAACCTCGAACGCACCGTCGGTTCGCGTTTGCCGTAGAGATAGCGGCTCTTGGAACGGGTGAGATAGAGTTTCTCTCTCGCGCGCGTGATCGCTACGTACATGAGCCGCCGTTCTTCTTCCATATCGTCGTCGTTGCCCACGGCGCGGGATACGGGCATAATGTTTTCTTCCAGACCGCACACGAACACGCAACGGAATTCCAGACCTTTCACCGAATGTACCGTGGCGAGGGTAACGTAGTTCCCGTCGTCCATATCGTCGGTGTCCGAGGCGAGCGTGACCTGATTGAGATAATCGGTCAGCGTTGCGCCCGCGTTCAGGCGGCAGTATTCGTCCACGGAGTTGATAAATTCTTCGATATTCGCGCGTTTATTGATACTCTCGTCCGAGTCGTCCGCGTACGCCTCGCGCATACGCGTGTCCAGCACGATCTTTTTGACAAGCTCGTTCACCGGCATTTCCTGACTGTCGAGTATCCAAGCCTTGACGAGCGAACGGAACTCCACGAGCTTTTGCCTCGTCGCGCCCGTGAACCCGATCTCGTCCAAGTCCAACAACGCGTCGTAGACGGAAAGTTCGTTCTCGTACGCGTAGTTTTGCAACGCCTCCACCGTTTTCGCGCCGATACCGCGCTTGGGGAAGTTGATGATCCTCGTCGCCGCCTCGCTGTCGAACGGGTTGTTCACCAACCGCAAATACGCCAACAGGTCTTTGATCTCCTTCCGTTCGAAGAACTTAAAGCCCCCGAATACCTTGAACGGGATCGCGTCCGAGGTGAACTCTTGTTCCAAAGCCCGCGTCAGCGCGTTCAAACGCATAAGCACCGCGAAATCGGAATACCGATACCCCCGACCGATCAGTCCCGCGATCGTGTGCGCGATATACCGCGCCTCGCTGTTTTCTTCTTCCGCCTCGAACACTTTCGCAGGCTCGCCCTCGTCGTTCTCCGTCCAAAGGGTCTTGTCCTTGCGGTGCGCGTTGTTGCGTATCACCGTGTTCGCAAGGGTCAGGATACGTTTGGTCGAACGGTAGTTGCGTTCGAGCTTGAACACTTTCGCGTTCTTGAAATCTTTTTCAAAGTGCAGGATATTCTCTATTTTCGCGCCCCGCCAGCCGTAAATGGACTGATCGTCGTCGCCCACGGCGAACAGGTTGCCGTGTACGCTCGCGAGCAGTCGGACGATCTCGTATTGCACCGCGTTGGTGTCCTGGAACTCGTCCACGAGCACGTAACGGAACCGACCGCCGAGATATTCCCGCGCCTCCTCGTTACGGCGGAGCAACAGCCGCGTTTCGTTTAAAAGATCGTCGAAATCGAGCGCGTTGTTCTCGCGCAAATGCTTTTGATAACGCTTGTAAACTTTCGTGACCTCGTCGATATCGTGATCGCCCGCGTATTCCTCCGCGTAACGGTCGGGATCGTAGCCGAGCATTTTCGCGTTCGCGATATGGAATTTCACCGATTTGAGCAATTTCTCGTCGTCGAGATCACATTCCTGAAAGGATTTTTTGACGATGTTGTTGCGTTCGGTCTCGCTGTAAATGGAGAAGTTGGAGCTAAGCCCCGCCTCGCCCGCATACATACGCAAAATACGCACGCACATACTGTGAATGGTACACACCCACGCGCGCGAAACGTCTACGATACGGCTCAAACGTTCTTTCATCTCGTTCGCCGCCTTGTTGGTAAAGGTGATGGCGAGTATCGCGGAATCGGGTACGCCTTTCTCCTCTACGAGATAAGCGATACGGGAAGTGAGAACGCGGGTCTTGCCGCTGCCCGCGCCCGCAAGCACGAGTACGGGACCCTCCGTCTGCAAAACGGGTTTTATCTGTTCGTCGTTGAGTTTTTCCAAAAGTTCTTCTATCTGTACCATAACATAACAATTATACCACGAAAGCGTATTTTTAGCAAGCGGATTGACTGTCGAAATTCCACCTTTCCGCGCGAAAAGCCGCCCGCTTTCGCGGACGGCTTTCCCGATAAAATAGACAAATGAAAAAAAAATTACGCGCGTTAGGCGTGCTTGTCCAACACGTCGAACTCACATTCCTTGCGGAAACGTTCGAGCGCGCGGAGGTATTTTTCGCTCAGCGAAAGGGTATAGCGTTGCTTTTCCTCGTAGGAAAGGGTGTTGAAATACTCCTTGTCCGTCAGACGGCCGATCGCGTCGCTCACTTCGCCTTCGGTGAGGAGCATACGTTTGACTTTGAGATAGAACTCGTCCTCTTTCTCGCCCGCGATCTGCGCGCCGATCTGCTCGGCGAAGTACCTGCCCGCCTTGCTCTCGTTCACGCCGTATTTGCGCGCGCTTTCCAAACGCTCGTCCATGCTCTCTTTACATTCCGCCCAAAAACCGCTCTTTATCCTCGATTTCGCGCGCCGTGCCTCCTCGCGCAAAGTCCGTTCTTCTTGTGACATACCTACCTCCGTTTTATCGTTTACCGTTCTATCGCCCGAAAAAGAAGTAGTTGCATAGCAAGCTTTTCTTTTTCGACAAAATTCGCAAGAAAAAAGTCCACGATACGTGGACTTTTCTTTCGTTAGTTTCTACTTCTTTTTCTTGCCGCTTCGGATTTCTTCTTTTTCTTTACGGAAGGCTTTTCATAGAATTCCTTCTTTCTCAGATCGCCGATGATACCGTCGCGGGAGCACTTTCTTTTAAAGCGACGAAGTGCGCTTTCAACGCTTTCGTTTTCTCCGACTTTGACCGTAGACATTCTTTCTCAACCCTCCTTTGCCGTTGCGTTTCATTCTTTACCACGTTATTATAACAAGTTAAGAAAACGATGTCAAGTCTTTTTTTGCCGTTTTTGGAGCTTTTTACGGAAAATTTCCTTTTTCTTCCTACCGCTTTACGGATCATTCGCCGAATTTTGGGTTTTCCCGTCGAATTTGCGGCTTTTCCCTTACTCTACCTGTTCGAAGTCCTCCGCGGGGTGCTTACAAAGCGGGCAAACGTAGTCCGCGGGCAGTTCGTCGCCCTCGTACACGTAACCGCATATCTTGCACACCCAACGGTGCTTTCCGCTCTTGTTCTCCTCCGCTTTCGGCGCGGCGGGCTTGGGTTTGATATTACTCTGATAATACTCGTAAGTCACCGACTTTTCCGCGCTCAGCGTTCTCGCCTCGGTCACTTCCGCGACGAACAGCGTATGCGTGCCGTAATCGAGCGCGTCGATCACCTGCGCCGACAGGACGGCGTTGGTATGTTCGGGGATATAATACAGACCGTTCTCGCTCGTCGGGTACGTTTTACCCGCGAACTTGTCGGTGTCCCTGCCCGAACAGAACCCGAACTGTTTGAATATCTCAAAAGGCGCGCTTTCGGTGAGTACGGAAACGTTGAACGTTTTCGTTTTGCGGATAAGCTGTTCGGTGTAGTTGGCTTTGTTCACGAACACCGTAATGCGCTTGGGCGAATCGGTGAGCATAGAAACGGTGTTGACGATACAGCCGTTTTGTTTCGCGCCGTCTTTGACGGTGAGTACGAACAGACCGTACGTGAGTTTATACATAGCCTCTTTTTCTATCATTTTCTATCTTCCTTTCCGCCCCTCAGCGGTACGGCCTACGGTCGTTTTATGCTTTCCAAAGCCCGTGGAGATTGCAGTACGCGTACACCGCTACCGCTTTATCCCCGCCCGCGAGCGAGAACTCGCATACGGGCAAACAATCGGCGGTCAGGTATTTGATCTGATACCCCTGTTCCGTTTCCAAAAGCACCCATTCGATCAGGTGTTCCGCCGTCATCGGGTGCGCTACGCTGCCCACGTCCACTTTTACCTGTTTACATTTCTTCGTTACTACGGGCACGTGCTTTTCCTGCGCCGCGTCCGTGCTCCCCGCGATCAGCTCCACCCAGCCGTCCAGTTTCAACTCCTCGCGGCTCGCAATTACCTTTTTACATTTTTCGCATTGATAGATTTTCATTTTCTTTTTTCTCCTTATTGAGATATAATCCTATTTATATAATAGCATAAGAATAGAAGTTTGTCAACAGTTTGAGGAAAAAATTTTAAAAAAATTTATCGGGCGCAACCGTTTTTGTAAAGGAGTTCGTCGAGATAGTCGCAAGCGGTTTTGAGTTCGGATTCGTCTTTATAGTTATCGGTGTAGACCTCGATGAGCAACGCGCCGTCAAAGCCGACGTCTTTAAGGCGTTTGACGAGGGTATCGAAATCGAAAACGCCGCGGCCGGGCAAACATATCCCGCCCTTCTCGTCCACGTCGGAAACGTGGGCGTAGGCGAGTTTTTCGCCCATTTCGGAAAGATAGGTTTCGTAAGGGTATTCGGAGATACGGGCTTGTTTGATATCGAGCACGCCGCGAAGTTCGGGGATCTCGGACGAAAGGTATTTGAACACGCCGGGACGGTTATAGGTCGCCCATTCTACGTTTTCAAGGCATAACGCCACGCCCTTGCGTTGGCAGAACGCGGAAATTTCCCGAAAACCTTCGAGCATTTTCGGGAAGTTGTCGTTTTCGCCCGAGCGCGCCGCGCGTTTTATCCGCGCCGTACCGTGAAAGGTGTAATACGGAGCCTGTAACACGTTCGCACCGTCGAGTACCCGACCGAGCCACGAGAACGCGTCCGTTTTTGCACGGGGGTGCGCGTTAAAGAGCTGGGGTTCGAATTGCGTATTGAGGATATGTACGGAATTGACGGAAATATCCCCTTTATTTTCGGCGACGGTCTTGGCGAATTCCGCGGCGTATTCGGAAAAGGTCGTGAGGAACACCTCGGCGGTCTTAACGCCGAGTTCGCTCAAAAGAGGGAGAGCCTCTTCGTTGTATTTCCGTAAAAACAGCGAGGCTGTCGAAACGCCCGTTTTCATAGCCTTGAATTACGCCATGAGCTGGGAAATAACGTCCATCACCTTATCGTGGCAACCGCCGCAACCCGTAGAACAATGGGTGATCATCTGTACTTCCTCGAACGCCTTTTCGACGTTCGCGAAATGTTGATGTTCGTGGAGCGCCTTTTCGATATCGGCGACCGACACTTGTTTGCAGTTACATACCATTTTGTTTTCCATAATAATTACTCCTTATGATCTTATCGTTTTAATCGATATAATAAACTCTGTTTTCTCTGCGGGGTTTTTCGGCGGGTTGCATATCGGGATACCCGACGACGCAGTTTCCGATCCCTTCGTAGTCGCCTTCGATACCCAGTTTTTTCAGTATCGCTTTACCCTCGGGCGATTCGAACGTCTCTTTCGCGCGGTGTATCCAACACGCGCCAAGCTCCAGCGAATGTGCCGCAAGCAACATATTCCCCATCGCGAGCGAACCGTCGTATACGTACGTGGGCTTGCTCTTATCCGCCAACACCACCAGCACCGCGGGCGCGCCGTAGAACGGGTCGCTTTCCGCGCCCATCACTTTCGCGTTCAGCCGCGAAAGCTCGTCGCGCAGTTCTTTATTCGTCACCGCGAGTATGATCGGGGATTGAAAATTCCTGCCCGACGCCGCCCAAAGCCCCGCCTCGACGATCTGTTCCAGATCGGCTTTCGATACGGGATCGGGCTTGTATTTTTTCACGCTTTTGCGCGTTCTGATCAGTTGCAACGTTTCGTTCATAGTTTTACTCCTCGTATTTGAGTCTGTTCTCCGTCCAGTCCGCAAGCACGCCGCACATATCCGCCGCCACCGCTTTCGCCTCGGCAAGATCGTGGTCGAGATAGTTCCCGCACTCCTTACGCTTGTTCCCGGGTATCTCGCCCTCGAACCCGCGGATAAATCGCATACTCTCTTTCACCAACCCGATCGCCTCGTCGCCGCGCACGCCATCGCGGAGCAAAAGATAAAACCCCGTGCGGCAACCCATAGGTCCTACGTACAAGACCTCTGCGGAGAAACGGCTGTTGCGGGCATAGGTCGCGAACAGGTGTTCTATCGTATGCGCCGCGGACGCGGAAAGATACTCTCCGCCGTTGGGTATTTTCATACGGATATCGTACGTTACCACGTCGCCGTCGATACGGGAAATATACATACCCTTTTTCAGTTTATCGTGATCGACGGTGAAACTCGCGATCTTCTTCATCTCATTTTTCATCGGTATCTTTCTCCAAAGGCAGGTACTCTATCGGGCAAGCGAACAGGGCAAGGTATCTCCGTTGCTTGAATCGGAGCATGGCGCATTCCAAAAAGAAGATATCCACCGCCTCCCACATAAACACCCACGCGAAAATGTCGATGATCTCCGACAATACCGCCGTTCTGCTGCCCGTCACTTCCAGACCGATCATCAGTGTGAGCGCGCACACCGCCACGAGCGCCATCATCAGCGCGAGCTTGTGCAGCCGCCGCTTTTCAAGACAGATATTTTCATACCCGTCGGCGTAATGCTCATGGATAGCCTTGGTATATTCTTTTTTCTCCTCGTCGGTGATGACGTCGCTGTGGATACGGAGCCGCACCTGTTCTTCCACGGGCACGGAACGCAGGCTCTGTTCGATGAACCCCGAAACGTCCTCGGAAAGCACGTTGTGATCCTGCGCGCTGTACGGCGAAAGAAAATCGTCGTCGTTGAGCACGCGGAGATCGACCACCACGCGCCCCTCGCCGTCGCGTTTGAGTTCCGTCTTTTTACGGCGGTTTTCAAGTTCGGTCTTTATTTCTTTAAACGCTTTTATCATACCCCTATTATAACACGCCCGCAAACCAAAGTCAACGCGCTGAAAACAAAAAAACGGCGGCGGGAAAGATTTTCTTTCCCGCCGCCCTTCCTCACATTCCGAACAGACCTTTAAAGCTCGCGGGAACGGGCGAAACGATCGTCACCGTTTGCTTGGTCAAAGGGTGGGTAAATTCGAGTTTGGAGGCGTGCAAGCCGAGCCGTTTGAGCGGGTCTTTGGTATGCCCGTATTTCTCGTCCCCGACCACCGAATGACCGAGCGACTTCAAATGCACGCGGATCTGGTTTTTCCGACCCGTGTCGATGGCTACTTTCAAAAGGGAATACGTTCCGTTCTCTTTCTCCACCGTATAATGCGTGACCGCTTTCTGACCCGTCGGGTCTTGCGTGGAATACATCATATTGTTCGCGTTCTCTTTGAGATAGGAAACAACGGTATCCTCTTTCTTTTCGAACGTTCCTTCCGCCACCGCGTAATATTCCCGCGCCGTCACGTATTCGTTCCAGCGCATTTTCAACATCGAATGTATTTTCGGGTTCTTCGCGAACACCAACACCCCCGACGTTTCCTTGTCGATACGGTGCAGGATATACGCCCGAACGTTTTTCCCGCCCGCTTGCAGGTATTCGGAAACGTATGTGTACGCGCAGTCCGTCTCCTTGTCGCTCTCGACGGACAACAGCCCCGCGGGCTTGTCGATCGCGATAAGGTCCTCGTCCTCGTACAAGATCTTGACCGCGCGGGACGGCTCGCGTTTTTTCGTGGGTTTGGCGGTTTCCCGTCGGAGCGTTTCTCCGCCCTGTACGGAGGTCTTGGCGATCTTCACTTCGTCGTCTTTGGCGAGCGGAAAATCGTATTGCGTGACCACCCGACCGTTGACGAGTACCTGACGGCGGGTGAGCAGGGATTTCACGTTGTTGCGCGAGGTGTTGCATTTGCGGAGCAAAAACTCCAACAGCCCGTCGCTGTGATTGACTTTATACGTAGCCGTATAGACGATCCTTTGCGCGTTCTCGTTCTTGCGCTCCCCGCGTTTGTCGCCGTTAAAAAGTTTTCGCATATCCTTGCGCCGTCCTTTCGCTTTTTCCGTACTTTATCATAGCACGTTTTTTCCGCAAAGTCAAACGAAGAACGCCCCAAACCCCTTTCAAAAACTGAAAAACCGCCCGAACGCGGACTTTTTCCGCACTCTGTCGAGCGTACCCATCGGCGCGCAGATGACGGCGTAACGGTTGAGGTCGTTGAAAAAACTGTCCTTCCGCACCTTTTGCAAGCCTTTGGCGGGGTCGGCGACGAGAAAGTGTTTCCAGCCTATCTTATGTAATACAACGAAATGGTTCAAGCCCTCGCAGTTGAACTGACGGACGATACAGGGCAGTTTGAACTTACCGCGAAAACCGTCTTTCGTAACGGCGATGATCTTGGCTTGAAAACCGTAAACGCCGAGTTTATCGACGATCTCGCCGAGCGAGGGATTGCCTACCCCGTATTCGAGCAACCCGCCCGCCTGTACCATAGGCGCGTGTTTTTTATATTGCAGACAGATCGCCGCCACGCACGCCAACCCGCCGTTCGTATCGCTGTCCCGCACACATTCGTATTTAGACATATTTTCCCCCTCGCCTCTATCCGCCGTCTTATCTGTAAGTGATCTCTTGATCGGAAACGGCGTTTTTATCGCTCTGTTTTTTGATTTCGACTTCTTTGACCGCTTTCTTTGCTTTGCCGAAATTATCCGTTCCGACTTGACTTTCCCATATCTTTCTATAAACGCCGTTCTTTTTCAATAACTCGTCGTGCGTACCGGATTCGGCGATACGGTTTTTATCCACCACGTACACTCTGTCGCACTTCCGTATCGTCGATATTCTATGCGCGAGGATGATCAGCGTGCAGTCAAGCCCGAATAACATGTCGTAAATGTGCGCCTCGCTCACAAAGTCCAAATTACTCGTCGCCTCGTCCAAAATCAGTATTTTCGGGTTCTTGATCAACGCGCGCGCCAAGGCGATCCTTTGCCGCTCGCCGCCCGAAAGATTCGCTCCCGCCTCTTCGAGATAGGTGCCGTAACCTGCGGGCATACGCTCGATAAACCCCGCGCAACCCGCCTTTTCACAAGCCGCTCTCATCTCCTCGTACGTAGCCTCGGGTCTGCCCAACTTGATATTTTCCGCGATCGTACCCGAAAACAATTCCACGTTTTGCGGTACGTATGCGATCTCCCGACGTAATAACCGTTTATCCAGTTCCTCCACGCCGTAACCGCTGACGCATACCTCCCCCTCTTCCGGGTCCCACAGCCCCAAAATCAATTTCGCAAGCGTCGTTTTTCCGCCGCCGCTTTCCCCGACCAACGCGATCTTCTCGCCCGCCGCGACGCGCAAAGACGCGCCGTTGAGTACGGGCGCGCGACTTCCGTAACGGAACGTTACGTCCTTCACCTCCACGCTCCCGTCAAGCTCGAACTCCTTGACGATATTTTCCGTATCCGCTTGCTCCGCCTCCACTTCGTACAGCTCGCTCATTCTCTTCATAGCGATGTCCGCCTCTTGTATCTGCATCTGCAAGCTTACCAACCTGCCGATCGGGTCCATAAAATATCCCGAAAGCGACATAAACGCCATCATGCTCCCGAGCGTAATATCGCCGTTGATCACGAGCAACGAGGCGACGCCCATCAATACGATCTGACCGATATTTCCCAGAAAACCCGATATCGTGCCTTGCACGTTGCTCGTAACGCTCGTTTTATACCCAGTCCGCAACGCCGAAACGTAACGGTTTTCCAGCTTTTCCATCGTTTCGCTTTCCACGCCGAAACTTTTCACCGTTTCCACGCCTTTCAAACTGTCGATGATCTGGCTGTTGAGCGCTGCTTGCTTTTCCATACTCTCGATATTCAGTTCTTTGTACGGCTTTTTGAATACGTATACGAGTACGGCGTTGACCAGCGTAATAACCGCGATGATCGCAAACAGGGTCTTGTTCATAAAAAACAGGATGCTGCCGCGCCGCGCTCATCAATACGTTGAACACCCCGATTATGCCGAACCCGATACAAAAGATCAATAACTGGTTCTTCAAATTATACGGCAATATTTCGTCCATCAGTATCTTGCTGAAAAAGCTACTCGCAATACCCAAGACCGTCAGGATCACGCTGCCGATAACGGCGATCGCGAACAGTTTTTTCTGCGCAAGCAAAAGCTTGAAAAAACGGTTGAACACCCCTTGTTTTTTCGTCTTGTCGGCGACGAACTCGCTCGTCGGCGCGCACAAGATTGCATACCCGTCGAAATCCCCGAAAAACTCTTCTTTTTCCACTTTCCGCAACCCCTTCGCGGGATCTGCGACAAGAAAATGATTTTTCAATATTTTATGGATAACGACAAAATGCGTCAACCCCTCGTTCGTCAAGACGCGTACGATACAAGGCAACGTAAATTTTTCCTCGAACGCCTCGCGCGTGATCCGCACCGCCTTCGCCTCGAACCCGAGCTTTTCAAGCGTTTCCACAATGCCCAAAACCGTCGTGCCTCTCGCGTCCGTTCCCGTAAGCTCGCGCAATCTTGTGATCGTAGTTTCTTTTTTATACTGCAAACAGACCGTAGCGACGCACGCCGCGCCGCAATCGGTTACGTCGTGCTGTTTCACGCATTTATATCTCGACATATTCTCTCCTCTTTTGTATATAATCTCCCGCAACGGATATTAGAATAAATTAACTATATCTTTCCTTCAACGTACCATTTTTTTATACGCTTTTCATAACAAATATAAATTTTCTCGTGTTCTTTAATTGCATTTTTATATTTTCTAAAAAACAAAAAAAGTATGAGGAAATATATTCCGGCAAAAACACTTTGCAAAGAAACTAAAATCAATATGTTTTCGGTAAATTTTGAAACCCCATAAGTAAGCAATACAAGTAAAGGGATCATTAAAAATTTGTAGTAAAACAACAAATATCCTTTATATCCGAGAAAACGTTCTTCTGTTTGCGTAATTGTCCTGATTTCAAAATAACTACACACCAAAAAAACAATTGCCGCAAACAAAAGGAACAATCCCATAGGATTTGCATACTGTTTCGAGTTCAAATTTTGCAAAAAAACGAAAACCTGCCAACTAATTAAACAAAGGAAAAAGCCGCTCGATTGAATTATTGACCTTTTCACAAAGTCGCCTATTGTTATAATTTTCTTTTTTGTCGTATTTTTCATCTCTTAATAAACAAATATTCCTTGCGGAATACCCGTATCCCACTTCCAGATTTTTATGGTTTCTATCTGTACTCTACCGTCGGAAAAAGCCGCTTGCTCAACCCCAACCATTAACTCTAATGGTCTTCTTTTATTTTTTACAACCCTTGCAGGAGATTATAACGTTTTCAACGGCATAAATACGTCCGCCATCATTTTTTCTTCCGTAGACTCTATTAAAACGATATACGTTTCGCCCGTAAGCTCCCGATCGTTCTCGTATCGTTTTGCAAAAAATTATCCATATAATTTAAACTTCTACTTTCCATAGCTAATATAAAGAGCGAAGATAAGTATACCAATAACACAATAGCTATCTGTATATTCTCTACCATAATTAATCTTAATAAAATAGTAGCCATCATTAAAATGAACGCATAAAAAATATTTAACATTAATATTTTACCTCACGTCCAAATTAAGTCCACAAGGAACTTTCATAAACCATATTTTCGCCCACTCTATCGACAACATCAGCCCTTTTCCTTGTGAAACAGCAGAAATAGCCTTTATCGCCACATAAACAGAGGATAATGAAAACAATCCCCAAAGAATAGTACCTATTCCGGTACTACATATCCAAGAGGAAAGAGCCGATAAGCCTGCCGCTACCGCATAAACATTATATCCAACTACTTGCGTGATAGCAACAATATCTGTATTTGAAAAATATAAGCCATTAGAGGACAGCGAAATGCCACCCTCGACGTAGCTCATTTCTTCGCTGTCGAGTTCCGCGTAATGCACAGGCATTACCAAGTTGCTTTTTCTTTCTATAACGTTCGTCATAAAAATTTCTCCTTATTATTTTTTCTATTTTTTCCTTTGCAGGTCTACACCTATCTGAACTTGACTCCGATCTGCTCAATCGCCCACTTCAACCAAGTGGTTTCGTCGTATTTGATACGACACTCGCCTATCATTCCCGTCGTCAGTCGGACGGTGTTCCCTTTTTTATCCGTAAGCTCCGTTTTATCGGGTAACACCCGCACTCGATAATATACTTGTCCGTCCTCCGTTTGCGTGCTGTCGTTATCGATCGATACCACTTTCCCGTTTATGACCCCGTATTCCGTCTACGCCGCACCGCTCACGGCGATCTCCACCGCGCTCCCGACCGTAAGTTTACTGCGCTCCGTCGCGCTTACTACCGTATCTATATATAGATTCGCTTGCTCGCCGCTGACGATACTTCCAAGCAAAGTACCGGCGGACAAAACCGTTCCTTGCGTAAGACCCGCCGACAAATGCACGATCCCGTCGCCGACGGCGGAAACGGTATACGCCGAAAGGCTGTCCTCGTACATTTTCAACTGGCTTGCCTGTTGCGCTCTTTCCGCCAAATACTGATCCAAGTATGTAAAAACGGATTGTTGCGACAAAAACGCGTTCTTTATATCGTCGATCGAGGACTGGGAAAGTTCCGTTCCCTCGCTTTCCGACTGCGACTTCTGTTGTCGGACGTAGGTCAGGAAAGTGTCTGCGTCGGCATAATAACGCATCGTTTCGGGATCGTTACCGTCGAACGGATTTTCTTGCGTGCTCTCGTCGTCCACCTTATAATTTTGAACGAACGAAATAAGCGTCTGCGTTTGCGCGATCCTGTCGCCGTACATATCGACCATCGCCTGCAACTGCGCTATTTGCAAACGCACCTGATAACTGTCGATGGTAAGAATGGTATCGCCGACCTTGACGGCTTGTCCCTCAACGACGGAAATGCTTTCCACCTCTCCGCCGACGGCGTTCATAATGTTCGTCTTTTTTTCGTCGGCGACAAGCCCCGTCGCTTTCACCACGTACGTTTTGGCGGATAACGCCGCCCAAACGAGCGCGGCAACCACAAAGGCGAGGGTCAGAAAGGTCATGATCAAACCGAACATAGGCGGTTTGCGATCGTAAAGCAATCGGCTTTCTTTCAGTTCTTTAAACGTATACGTTCGCGCCATGGCTTTATAGCTCCTTATTATTATAACATAAATTTTTTTAATTTTATTTTTTTCTCCCTCTAAAAATATTATAATACAAAAAATTTTTTAAAAAAATTAGTTTTTATAGGCTAATTTTCATTGAAAAATGTTGAGATTTGTCGTATAATTAGATAAATAATACCCAACCGAAAGAAAACGCCAACGTTTTTTGGAGAAAAAAATATGGATAATAAAATGGAATTGCTTTTGGTCGAGGACGATCCCGCGGATTGTAGGGAAATGTTAGAGGCGATCGACGACAATGCCGACGATTTTTACCTCATCGGCGTTACCAACAGCGCCGACAAAGCTTTCGACTATATTATGGAATACCACCCCGACGCCGTTATCCTCGATTTGGAACTTAGTCTTGGCAGCGGAAACGGTCTGGACGTATTGACGAGATTAAAGGCGGAGAATCTTTCCCGCCCTCCCTTTATCCTCGTCACCACGAACAGCGTCAGCACTCTTACCCACAAAGCCTCCCGCGACTTCGGCGCGGACTTCATTATGACCAAGTCCCAGCAGGGCTATTCGGCGAAATACGTTCTGTCCTTCCTCAAAGCGATGAAATCCACCATCTGCAACCGCAAAGCCAAGGACGCTACGCCCCTGCCCCAACGTTCCCCCGAACAGCTGGAAAAGGCTATGCAACGCAAGATCATGAACGAGCTGAACCTCGTCGGTATCAACCCCAAATCGATAGGCTACCGCTATCTTACGGAGGCGATCGAAATACTTGTCAAGGAAGAAAACGACCGTCCTATCTGTCATATACTCGCGCAAAAGTATAAAAAGAGCGCGCCCAGTATCGAGCGCGCGATGCAAAACGCGATAAACCGTGCTTGGGAATCGGAAGATCCCGCGTTGCTTTTGGAACATTACACGGCGCGGATCCGTTCTTTGCGCGGTATGCCTACTCTGACGGAGTTTATCCACTATTACGCGAATAAATTCAAAAACGAGTATTAAGCGCAAGCAAAAGAAAACGAGCCGTGCTTACGCGTACGGCTCGTTTTCTTTTTTGGAAAGGGGTTTAGGGAAATTTGCTAATTAATAATAAACAACCGAAACGAGCCAGTTCCATACACTTTTAACGTAACTCCACATAATTATGTTCCTCCTTGCTATTTCTACGTTCTATTATATGGAAATAGCAGAAGAACAAAATTTGACTATGAACTCACTTTTTTGTCTATTTTTATTATTTTCACTTAAATAAATATGCTCACTTCTCTTACTTCAATAGTTAAATATTTTTCTTTAATGATAGGATCTTCTTATCTTTACACTAAGTTAAACAACAAAAAGTTTAAAGCCCTCGATCTTTTGGGCTTACTCTTTTCAATTATAATGTCCATCGCATTATATTTTGCAACAACATCATTCAAATCATTACTTCCTTTTCTTATCCTTTTTTGTGTCTGTATTTATTCTAAATTACGTTTTAGCGATACTTTTTACAATACGGTTACAATAAGTATTATTGCTTTTGGCATTACGATATTTTTACATACTTTATCAATATTCGTTTCACTTCCGTTTTCTCTATTTATCTATTTGATTAAAGATACGGAATTAAAAACTTTTTTAATACAAATTATTATCAATTTGCTCCAACTACTCCTTTCTTATCTGCTTTTCAAAATCCGACGGTTTAAGAGTGGCGTTAAGCCTATCCAAAACAGCGGTTCATTCGAATTGTTGTTGCTGGCAAGCTTGGTGAGTATCTTCGCTATGTCGCTCTACTATACGGAAAACGCGAAAACGACAAGACCCGAAATCGTTATTCTGTTTATCCTGTTCTGCGGGCTTGCGCTGACGATCTGGTGGCGGAAA
>JBGVLV010000037.1:0-9628 GCA_045124465.1 Candidatus Scatosoma sp. | reverse complement strand
TTAAGCTCCACGCCCAAAGGACCGAAGTCCCACGTGTTGGCAAGACCGCCGTATATCTCGCTGCCGGGGAAGATAAAGCCCCTGTTTTTGCAAAGGGAAACGAGTTTTTCCATCGTCACCGCTCTTTTCTCTGCCATAACTCTATAACCTCTTTTTTTAGGCTCTGTCGCAACAATCGGTTGATTTTTAGACGGAAAAACGCTATGAAATACGGC
This sequence comes from Candidatus Scatosoma sp., assembly GCA_045124465.1. GTDB lineage: Bacteria > Bacillota > Clostridia > Christensenellales > Borkfalkiaceae > Scatosoma. Next base: position 9,413 of record JBGVLV010000037.1, on the reverse strand, counting down.
GCGTTAATCTCGGTTACAGACGGCAGAGGGTCTGCGCCCTCGAAGAACGCTTGTCTTTCTTGCGTTTTTCACGTCAAACCGTGAAAAATAAATTTTTCACTAATCAACCGTTTGTTGTGCCATCGCCATAGAAAAGAGTTATCAAACAAAATAACACGAAAGAGAAAAAGGAGTTTTGGTTATGTTGGAGAAACAGAATTTCATTCCCGAACCCGAGGAATTCATCTCGGAGGCGCCTCTCACGGCGGAATTGAAAAAAATAAAAGACGAACGCGATCGGGAGATCCGCGACGTCATTTCGGGCAAGAGCGAGAAAATGCTCGTCGTCATCGGACCGTGTTCGGCGCACGAACCCGCGCCGACCCTCGAATACATTTCGCGGCTCGGCAAGGTCAACGAAAAGGTCAAAGACAAGCTGGTCATCGTGCCGAGAATATACACGAACAAACCGCGTACGAAGGGCGTTGGGTACAAAGGAATGTTCCTGCAACCCGATCCCGAAGGAACGGCGGACATCGTGCGCGGGATCCGCAGTATCCGTCTGTTGCACCTTGCGGCGATGAACGAATCGGGACTGACGGCGGCGGACGAAATGCTGTATCCCGAAAACACGCCGTACGTGGAGGACTTGCTCTCCTATCACGCGGTCGGCGCGCGGAGCGTGGAAGATCAGTTGCACCGTCAGGTGGCGAGCGGTATCGACGCGCCCGTCGGTCTGAAAAATCCGATGAGCGGGAATATCCTCGCGCTCGTCAATTCCATTTACGCGGCGCAAAGCCCGCAGGTGTTCAAGTACCGCAACTATCAGGTGAGTTCGGACGGGAACCCGTACGCGCACGCGATCTTGCGCGGCGGCGTGGACAGTTCGGGCGCGGACGTGCCCAACTTCCATTTCGAAACGGTGATGCAGCTTGCGGAGCTGTATAAGAACAGTAACTTGCAGAACCCCGCGATCATCGTCGATTGCAACCATTCCAACTCGGGCAAGCAGTTCAAACAGCAGATACGTATCGCGCAGGAAGTGATGCAGAACCGCCGTTTCGACGGCGAGTTCAAAAAGCTCGTCAAAGGGTTTATGATCGAGAGTTTCCTCGTCGAGGGTTCGCAAAAACACGACGACGTGTTCGGGAAGTCCATCACCGATCCCTGCCTTGGTTGGGCGGATACGGAAAGATTGCTTTGCGATCTTGCGGAGCAGGTATAAAACAGGTATAAAACAGGATAAAAATTTACGGAAAGAGAGGAATATATGAAGATAGCATTTTTAGGCCCGGAAGGCAGTTATTCGCATTTGGCGGCGCAGTCGTTTTTGAAAACGGAGTCCGTCGGCGAGAAAAAAGCGGGGGAATGGGACGAGTGTATCCCTTTCCGTAACTTCCCCGAAGTACTCGGCGCGGTGGAGAGCGGTCGGGTAGACGCGGCGGCGGTACCCATCGAAAACAGTTTGCAGGGCGGCGTATTGCAGAACCTCGATTTATTGCAGCTTTCGCCCGAACTGTACGCGGTGAAAGAGGCGGTCATTCGTATCGACCACCGTCTGGTGTATAAAGAAGGGGTCAAGCCCTCGGAGATCGGCAGGGTGTATTCGCACCGTCAGGCGCTCGATCAATGCTCGAAATATCTGATCAAAGAAATGCCGTTCGCCTCCCTTCGGGAAACGGATTCGACGGCGTTCGGGATAACGCGGGCGATGGAGGACGAAACGGGCAAGAGTGCGGCGATTGCGGGCGCGCATACGGAAAATCTGCGGAACGGGTTCGTGATGAGCGAGGAATGTATTTCCGACGAGAAGAACAATTTCACGCACTTCCTTTTGGTGAAAAAGGGCGCGGACGCGTTGCCCGAAACGAGCGAGCGTATCTTCTTCTCCGCCGTTTGTCCGCACCGTCCGGGGAGTTTGGTCGAGCTGTTGCAGATCATTGCAAAATACGGTATCAATATGACCAAAATAGAGAGCCGACCGGTTAAGAACCGTCCCGGCGATTATCGGTTTTTCATCGAGGCGGATTGCGATATCGGTTCGAAAGAAGTAAAGGAAATGTTAGCGGCGATCGAGGCGGATACGTTGGAGTGTAAGTTACTCGGCGCCTATTCTCAGAATTAAGAACGGTTTATATACGTCGCAATACTTCGTCGAAGGTGCGCTTTTCTCGCTCGTTTACGATTAGTAAACTCCCGTCGAAAATGCTCCTTCTCCTTGTCTTACTCGCATCTAAGCCTTTCGACGGGCTGCGTACTGTATCGGACTTCGACGGGCGGCGTTCTGTATCTAAACCGCATATACTACATAGAACAATTAGGAGTTGCAAGTGATGAAAAAGAAAAAGCTTGGTCTTGCGCTCGGAGCGGGCGGCAGCCGCGGCGTGGCGCATATCGGATTTTTGAAAGCGTTGGAAGAAGAGGGCGTAAAGCCCGATTTCATCACGGGCAGTTCGATGGGTTCGGTGATCGGCGCGGCGTATGCGGCGGGTTTTCCGATAGAGGAAATGGAAACCGCGGTGTATAAATTGCGTTTGCTCGATCTCATCGCGCCCACGGGCAGACGGGGCGGGTTGTTCGATACGCGCAAGGTGCGGAAACTGCTCGAAAAATATATCGGAGATTTGGATTTTTCCGATTTGAAAATACCCTTCCGTTGCGTGGCGGTGGATATGATCTCGCAAACCGTCGTCGAATTTTCTGAAGGAAAAGTACTTGACGGCGTAGTCGCCTCGTCGAGCATACCTTCCATTTTCCGACCGATGGAAAAAGACGGTATGCGGCTCATCGACGGCGGTATTCTCGAACGCGTGCCGTTTTTGCAGGTGCGGGATATGGGCGCGGACGTCGTAGCGGCGGTAGACGTGTTGGGACAGCGTTCGACGAAAGAAAAATGTCCCAGTACGATCGGCGTATTGCTCGAAACGATAGACGTTATGGACAACTACCGCACGGCGACGAGGCGGGAAAAGTTCGCGGATAAGATCGATTTCTGGATAGAACCCGATCTCGGGGATATGAGCCAGTATTCGTTGAAACAGGTGCGTTTCGCACGGGAAAAGGGATACGAGGTCGGCAAGGAATACGCCGCGAAGATCAAAGAAAAACTTAGGAAATAACAATGGATCTGTTTGATTTCAACAATCACGAAGAAACGGCGAAACCGCTTGCCGAGCGTATGCGCGCCAACTCTCTGGACGAATTTATCGGTCAGAAACATATCGTAGCCGAAGGCTCGCTCCTTCGCCGCGCGATCGCGACCGACCGTTTGGGGAGCTGTATTTTTTGGGGCCCGCCCGGTTGTGGCAAGACCACGCTCGCGAATATCGTCGCGCTCCGTACGAACGGGGAGTTCATCAAGCTCAACGCCGTCAACGCGGGAGTCGCGGACGTGAAGAAAGCGGTGGAAACGGCGCGGGAAAACCTCAAACTGTACAACAAGCGTACCTATTTATTATTAGACGAGTGTCACCGTTTCAACAAAACGCAGAGCGATTCCCTCCTGCCCGCGATCGAGCAGGGAACGATCGTTTTCATCGGCTCGACGACGGAGAACCCGTATGCGGCGATGACCCCCGCGATCGTGTCCCGTTGCCGCGTGTTCGAGTTCAAGCGCCTGACGAAAGAAGATATTGTCGGTGCGCTCCGCGGTGCGTTGAAGAGCCGTCACAAAGGGCTTGGGAAACAGAACGTGACGGCGGACGACGAGGCGATCGAGCATATCGCGAATATGGCGGGCGGGGATCTCCGTTCGGCGTATAACGCGTTGGAGCTTGCGGCCATGACGACCGAACCCGACGAAACGGGGAAAGTGCGTATCACCCTCGCCGACGCGGAACAGTCCATTCAGCGCAAGGCGCTTTCCTACAACGAGGATTCTTATTACGATTTCCTGTCCGCGTTCTGTAAATCGTTGCGCGGCAGCGACGCGAACGCCGCGCTCTATTACGCGATGCGGCTCATCGAGGGCGGTTGCGATCCGATGCTCGTTGCCCGTCGGCTCGTCGTACATTCGGCGGAGGACGTGGGCATGGCGGACCCGCGTGCGTTGCAGGTGGCGACTTCGGCGATGTACGCGCTGGAAAAGATCGGGTATCCCGAGGCGATGATCCCGCTGTCCGAGGCGATTATATACGTATGCGAGGCGGAAAAGAGCAACTCGGTGGTGACGGCTATGTACGCGGCGAAAGCGGACGCGCGGGAGGCGCGCGACGACAACGTTCCGCCCTATCTCAAAGACAACAGTTTCGGGAGCAAAGAGGACAAGGCGCAGAGCGCGAAATACAAATATCCGCACGACTACGGCGGGTACGTGGAACAGCAGTATCTGCCCGATTCGCTCAAAGACAAAATCTATTACGCGCCGAGCGATCGGGGCTACGAAAAGGAAGTCGCCGAGATACGCAAGCGCAAAGGAAAAAAGAAATAACCGCGAACGGGCATACCGTGTACGCGATGAAAAAGGGAGGGCGTGAGAGTTATGAAATGTTTATATTGCGACTGTACGGAAAGCAAGGTGGTGGATTCGCGGTCTGCCGACGACAGAACGATACGGCGGCGCAGGGAATGTACGGGCTGCGGACGGCGGTTCACTACGTACGAGACCATCGAAGTCACGCCCGTTCTGGTCGTGAAGAACAACGGTACGCGGGAGTCGTTCAATGCGGAGAAGATACGCAACGGTATCATCAAGTCCTGTGAAAAACGACCCGTGCCGATGTCCGTCATCGACGATATGGTAGCGGATATTTCTAAGCAGGTCTACAACAGTATGGAAAGCGAGATCACGACGAAAGCCATCGGCGAAATGGTGATGGAGCGGCTCAAAAAAGTGGACGAAGTCGCGTACGTACGCTACGCCTCCGTCTACCGCTCGTTCAAAGATTTATCGTCGTTTATGTCGGAGCTGAAACAGATGATGAAAAAATAAGAGGAACGCTTTATATACTTCGTAATACTTCGTCGAAGGTGCGCTTTCCCTCGGTCACGTACGGATAAGTACGCTCCCGTCGGGAAATCCGCGCTCTCCTCGTCTTACTCGCATTTAAGCCTTTCGACGGGCGGCGTACTGGATCGAATTTCGACGAGTGGCGTACTGGATCGAATTTCGACGGGCGTTCGAAAATCGTTCGACGGGCGGCGTTCTGTATCGAACGGGTGTGCAAATCAAACATAATGGAAATAAAACAATGAAAACGACGAAACAGATCCTTGTCGGCGGCGTAGCGGTCGGCGGCGGGGCAAGCGTAAAAATTCAATCGATGACGACGACGAAAACGGCGGACGTGGAAAAGACGGTCGAGCAAATATCTCGGCTTGAAAACGCGGGTTGCGAGATCGTGCGCGTGGCGATAAGCGACGAGGCGGACGCGGCCGCGCTTAAAAAGGTCGTTGAAAAAATACGGTTGCCGTTGGTCGCCGATATTCATTTTTCGCCCAAACTCGCAGTTCAAGCGATCGAGAACGGCGCGGACAAAGTGCGTATCAATCCCGGCAATATCGGCGGGGAAAAGGAAATAAAATACGTGGCGGATTGCGTGAAAGCGCACAAGATACCCGTTCGGGTCGGCTCGAATACGGGAAGTATCGAGAAGAATTTCCTCGAAAAGTACGGTAAAAACGAGTATTCGCTCGTCGAGAGCGCGCTCTATAACGTGGGCATTTTGGAAAAATTCGGGGTAAACGACATTGCGATCTCCGTCAAAGCCTCTTCCGTGCCTCTGACCGTGAAAGCGTACAGATTGCTTTCCCAAAAGACGGACTATCCTCTGCACCTCGGCGTGACGGAGGCGGGAACGACGGCGGCGGGCGTTGTGAAAAGCGCGATCGGGATCGGCAGTCTTTTGCTCGACGGGATCGGCGACACGATCCGCGTTTCGCTCACCGACGATCCCGTGAAAGAAGTGGAGGCGGCGCGGCTTATCCTGCGTTCGTGCGGTTTGGACGAGGAGTTCGTGGAAGTCGTTTCCTGTCCGACCTGCGGTCGGTGCGCGTGGGAGAGCATGGCGCTTGCGGAAAAGGTGACGGAGTTTGTCAAACGGTATAAAAAGCGCGCGAAGCTCGCGGTGATGGGTTGCGTTGTGAACGGTCCGGGCGAGGCGAAAGACGCCGACCTCGGCATTGCGGGCGGGAACGGCGCGTGCCTGATATTCAAAAAGGGCGAGCCGTTTAAAAAAGTGGCGGCGAAAGACGCGGAAGAGGAATTTTTCAAGGAAATACGGGTATTGTTAGATGAGTAGAGTGCAAGAGTATTTGGAACGGATACGCGCCCTTGACGGGCTGAAAAACGCGATCCTTTGCGGGATCACGGTGTCGCGGCGGGAGAAAACGGCGGAGTTTTTCCTCGTGACGGACAGAACGTATTCGGCGGCGGAGGAGGCGAAAGCGCGGACGGAGTCCGAGGCGTTTTTGCCGAGCGGGTTTTCGGCGCGGACGAAGATCGTCAAGCGCGTGCCCGACGCGGAGATACTCAAAAAGAAGATATACGAATACGTGAGCCTCAAATTCCCCGCGGCGGCGGCGTTTATGGAGGAGAAGAACATAGAGGTGGAAATGCTGCAAAGCGGCGCGCATTTCTACGTGGATATCGCCTCGGGCGAACAGTCTTTGTTCTCGTCGGGAAAGATACTCGACGACGTGAGCGCCTACCTTTCGAGCGGGTTTTGCGGTACGTTTTACGGGAACGTGCGGATCGTGGAAAAGCAAGCCCCCGACGCGTCGTTGCTCGAAGAGATACCCGAAACGGAAGAGGAGATCGCGACGGAGGTACGGCGTTTCCCTATCTGCGGGTTCGAGAAGATAGACGGCGCGGACGAGATACCCAAATACGCCGTATATATGGCGGACAGCGCGGGCGAAGAGGGCGCGTTCGCGGTCTGCGGCACGGTGACCTTTATCGAGGAAAAACCGTACGTAAAACATAACGAAAAGACGGGCGAGGACGAACAGCGCGTTCGGTTCGCGTTGGCGGTTTCCGACGGTTCGGGCGCGATCAGGACGACCTATTTCCCCAAGAAAGCGACGATCGACAAGGTGCGCGAGATCAAGACGGGGGACAAGATCGTGATCCTGGGCGCGAATGAGGAATTCAAAGGCAGTCGGTTTTTCAAGGCGCAAAAGCTCAATTACGGCGCGCCTCCCGAAGGGTTCGAGCCGGAGGCGAGGAAGGGAAAACCCGTGCCGAAGTTCTACCACACCGTGTTCCCCGAACCGTACGTAGACTATACGCAAGCGGGATTTTTCGACAGTATGGAAAAACCAGAGGACTTGAAAAAGCATACGTTCGTCGTATTCGATCTCGAAACGACGGGTCTGAACAACCAACCCGCGATGGGCAGAATGGACAAGATCATCGAGATCGGCGCGGTAAAGATCGTGGGCGGGGAGATCGCGGAGAAGTTCTCCACCTTCGTCGCGTGCGACGAGCGGTTGTCGCGGGAGATCGTCGAACTGACGGGGATAACCGATTCTATGCTTATCGGCGCGCCGACGATCGAACAGGCGATCGCGGATTTTTACAAGTTCACGGACGGAGCGTATCTCGTCGGACATAACGTTACGTTCGACTATCGGTTCGTGCAGTACTACGGCGAACAGAACGGGTATATGTTCGATCAGCGGCAGTTCGATACGTTGACCCTCGCGCAGGACATCTTGCGCGGCAAGATAAGCAATTACAAGCTCAACACGGTCGCGGACTATTACGGATTCACATTCAATCACCACCGCGCGTTCGACGACGCGAGCGTGACGGCGAAAATATTTATCGAATTTATCAAAACGAAAGGGAAACTTCCCGATTAACAAAATACAGGAGTATTATATGAAAGAACGGAAATATTATATCGGCATCGACCTCGGCGGTACGTTCATCAAAGGCGGTATCGTAGACGGTACGGGCGCGCTTTTGGCTATCGACAAAACGCCCACGGAGAAGTTGGAGGGCGGTCTGCACGTCGTGGAGAATATCGTCGCGCTTTCGCGCAAGCTTTTGGAAAAGCTCTCTTTGACGACTTCAGATATCTGCGGTTTGGGTATGGGCGTACCCGGTCTGATCGACAGCGCGAACGGCGTAGTCGTGTTCGCGGGGAATTTGCGGTTCGAACGTTTCGAGATCGCCGCGGAGATCGAGAAACGGCTGGGCGTACCCGTAAAGATCGCCAACGACGCGAACGTCGCGGCGCTCGGCGAGACCAAGTTCGGGTGCGGTAAGGATTATGAAAACACCATTCTCGTCACGCTCGGCACGGGCGTAGGCGGCGGGATCGTTATCGACGGAAGGCTGTTCGAGGGTACGCGCTCGGCGGGTGCGGAGCTTGGGCATAGCGTCATCGTCGCGGGCGGCGAGCAATGCACATGCGGGCGCAAGGGCTGTTTGGAGGCGTACGCCTCGGCGACGGCGCTCATTCGCGACACCAAACGCGCGATGGAGGCGGATAAGGACAGTAAAATGTGGGAGATCGGTTCGACGGAGAACGTGACGGGCAAGACCGCGTTCGACTATAAAGACTGCGACGGATCGGCGAAAAAGGTCGTGGAAAACTATATCGAGAAACTCGGCGTGGGGCTTGTCAATCTTGCGAACGAGTTCCGACCCGAGGCGATCCTGCTCGGCGGCGGGGTGTGCGCGCAGGGCGACAATCTCGTAAAACCTTTGCAAGCGTTGATGGACAAAGAAATTTTCGCGGGCAAACGCGGACCGCAGGTCAAGATCCTGACGGCGACGCTCGGCAACGACGCGGGCGTGCTCGGCGCGGCGGCGCTTTGGATGTAAGGCAAGAAAAAGATAAAAAAGCGGGAATTACCGCTCTTCCCATAGGGATTTTTTGCGGTAGGTGCTGTCTTTGAAGAGTCAGGCGTGGCATGATGCCACGCCTTTTCTCATTCTATTTAGTTTTCTTCTCTTAAATGTGCATCGAAGTCAGGTAAATCTATGGCTTCGACAAAGTTATATATAATTTCTATTGTGTGAACATAACGTCCGTCAACCTTTACTTTTTCGTGTATAATTACTTTATCCACGAAAGCTCGTAAGATTTCAGGTGTTATCTCGTCAAAATCACTATATTTTTTAACGATAGCCATAAACCTATGTATATTATCATATTGGGTTTTGGCTTTTTCTATTTCTGCCTTTAGGTAATTGAGCCTTTCGGTCAACGACTTTTGCTCGGCTTCATAGTTATCGCTCATTCTCATATAGCGTTCTTCGGAGATTTTTCCTGCAACCTTATCTTCATAAAGGTTTTGGATAATTTTATCAAGTGCTTTTATGCGCTTTTCTGCTTGCTCTTTACCATCAATATACGATGCTAACTCACGTTTGCTTTTGGCTTTCGCTCGTTCTTTTAGAATACACATAAACTCTTCCTTATTTTCAGTCGCAAACTTTATGGTATATTGTATGTCATTTTTAATTAGAGCCATAGCGGCGT
>JBGVLV010000036.1:0-6118 GCA_045124465.1 Candidatus Scatosoma sp. | reverse complement strand
TGTATGGTTAAGATATTATGTTGAAAACGGACGTAAAAATAGAAAACGAGGAGTACGTCGCGGAATTTCAAAGCAAGTTCGGCGGCAACTGCTATCGGCTGCAACATAAAAAGAGCGGCGTGGAACTTCTGCGTACGCCCGAAACGGAAGAAGAATTGCTTTCGGATATGTATCTTTACGGCAACCCCGTTCTTTTCCCGCCCAACCGTATCCGCGGCGGGGAATTCACGTTCGGGGGCAGACGGTACGCTTTCCCCGTAAACGAACCCGCGACGGGCTGTCATATCCACGGCGCGCTGTATAAAACGCCGTTCGCCGTAGAGGAACGCACGGAAAACTCCGCGACCTTCGTCTACCGCGCGAAAGCGGGAGAATACCTGTCTTTCCCGCACGCGTTCACCCTGCGCCGCCGCTACGTTTTACAAGCGGACGGACTGCACGAATGGGTGGAAACGACGAACGATTCTTTGGAAACCATGCCTTTTATGTTGGCGTTCCACACCACGTTCAACGTGCCTTTCCTGCCCGATAGCTCGGATAGGGACTACCGTTTGTTTATGCCCGTAGGACGGGAGCAGGTACGCGACGAACGCTATCTGCCCACCCTCGAATATATAGGCGGCAGAGAACGGGAGAAAGCGCTTTCGGCGGGTTCGTTTGAGATCTGCGGAAACGCCGTTTCCGCGTTGTACGAAAGCGCGGGAGAGCGGGCGGAGATACGCCATTTGCCGAGCGGACGGGCGATCGTCTACGAGGGCGAACGGGCGTACGGATACAGAATGTTATGGAAAAGAGCGGGCGCGGATTTCGCGGTGATAGAGCCGCAAACGTGCGCGATCGACTGTTTCCATCTGGAAACGTCGGCGCAGGAAAAAGGACTGATCTCGATCCTCCCGAACGCTACGGTAAAACTGCATACGCGTTTCGCGTTGGAGGAGGTAAAGACCTTATGAAAACGGTAGAAGAAAAAGCGAAAGTCGTTCCCGTGTACGGGGAATACGAAGTCGCGGTCGTCGGCGGCGGCGTGGCGGGCATTGCGGCGGCGTTGGCGGCGGCGCGTACGGGCGCGAAAACGGTCTTGCTCGAAAAACAATTCGTCTTGGGCGGACTGGCTACGCTGGGGCTTGTCACCGTCTATCTTCCGCTTTGCGACGGGAAGGGCAGACAGGTAAGTTTCGGTATCGCCGAAGAACTGCTCCGTCTGTCCATCAAACACGGCTACGAATGCGGTGAAAAAGCGATCGAGGCTTGGTTGGGCGAACAGACCGAAAAAACGGCGGAACTTCGCAAAAAACACCGTTATACGGTACGGTTCAACGCGCATAACTTCGCGATCCTCGCCGAAAGGGCGTTGATAGACGCGGGCGTGGAGATACTTTACGGCACGTCCTTTTGCGACGCCTTGGTAGAGGACGGGAAAGTGAAAACGCTGTTCGTCGAGAACAAATCGGGCAGACGGGCGATCTGCGTAAAGAGCGTGGTGGACGCGTCGGGCGACGCGGACGTATTCGCCCGCGCGGGCGCGAAAACGCGTAATTTCGAACAGGGAAACCTGCTCGCCGCGTGGTACTATTGCTTGGAGAACGGGAAAATGAACCTGCGCGCTCTCGGCTACGCGGACATACCCGATAAGGACAAAACGGAAAGGAACGCGCCGCCCGCGCTCGTGAATAAGCGGTTCAAAGGTTTAGACGGGAAAGAGCTTTCGGAGATGACCGTGCTTTCCCACGAACAGGTATGGAAAGATTTCCTCTCCAAAGGGGAAACGACGAACGACTACGCGATATGTACGACGACGGGAACGCCGCAGGTGCGTATGACGAGAGCGCCGATAGGCAAATACGTTCTGGACGATACGGACGAAGGGAAACGGTTCGAGGACAGCGTAGGTCTGATCTCCAACTGGAAAAAGGCGGGACCCGTATACGAAGTGCCGTTTTCCTGTTTGTACGGCGCGGACTTGGATAACGTGATCTCGGCGGGCAGGTGCGTATCGAACACGGACGCGATGTGGAATATTCTCCGCGTTATCCCCTGTTGCGCGGTGACGGGTCAGGCGGCGGGAACGGCGGCGGCAATGAGCGACGATTTTTCCAAGTTGCGCGTAAGCGACCTGCAAAGAAAGCTTAAAAACGACGGCGTCGTTTTGCATATAGACGAATTATAAAAGAGAGAGGAGGTTCGGAATCGTTATGTTTATGCCGATATTCAATCAAATGCTTTTTCTGTTCGCGTTTATCGCGATAGGGTTTATTTTGAGCAAGGGAAAATTCGTTCCCGATAACTCGGAAAAAGTTTTGTCAAGACTGGAAAATTATATCTTTATGCCCGCTTTGGTCATGGGCACGTTCATCGAAAACTGTACGTTTGAAAAACTGCGCTCGGCGTGGGGACTGTTGCTGTTCAGCTGTATAGCGCTGCTGGTCATCATTTTCTTGTCCGTCCTGTCGTCGCGGTTGCTGTTCAAAGACAAATTCGTCAAAAAGATAGCCACGTACGGTCTGGCGTTCTCCAACTTCGCGTTTATGGGCAACGCCATCATCAAAAGCGTGTTCCCCGATATATTTTTCGAGTATACCGTATTTTGTCTGCCCATCTGGTTCGCGATCTATCTTTGGGGCGTACCCGCCCTGCTCATCGCGGAGGATCGGGAAAACGGTCAGCGCAGAAGTTTCCGCGAGGTGATCAAACCGTTCGTCAATCCCATGCTCATCGGTATGCTGATAGGTCTTGTCATCGGTCTTACGCAGTTGCAGCTCCCGTCGGCGATCCTTTCGGTCATCAACGTTTCGGGAACTTGTATGTCGCCCGTCGCGATGTTGCTTACGGGTATGACCGTCGCCAAGATCGACGTTATGGCGCTCGTCAAACAATGGCGGATATACGTCGTCAGCGCGGTAAAATTGCTCGTATTCCCGCTTTTGTACATAGCGGTCGTGATGTGGCTGCCGCAATCGTCCATCGTCAGCGAAACGGCGCTCACGTGCGGGATATGTTTCGCGTGTATGCCCGTGGGCTTGAACTCGATCGTCGTTCCCGCGGCGTACGGTCGGGACACGACGGTGGCGTCGGGTATGGCGTTGATAACGCATATCCTGTCCGTCGGCACGATCCCGTTGATGTTTATGCTGTTTCAATATCTCGTATAAAAAATCTCCTCGTATCCGTAACGATACGAGGTTTTTTTATAAAATTCCGCTCCGTCAAACAGTTGAAAATCGAACGGCGGTATGCTATAATGTAGTAAAGGTGGCGTACGAATGAGAAAATTCAGGAAAAGCAAACAAACGGAAAACGCACGGGCGATGGATCTGGACGGAACGGAATTTTCCGTTTCCGTACTGCCGCTCGGAGCGTTTTCGAAGGGGTACTGGGCGAGGACGAGAATAGAAATTTCAAACCCGTACCTCTCGTATAGCGAAACGGGCGAGAACATTTCCCGCGCGGAGTTGGAAGACTGGATCGTCTGTATGTTCCGTTTCCTTGCGGGCGCGTACGGAAAAGAGTATAGTTTGTCCTTTGAAAAGGCGGGGCTTGCCGTCGATTTTTATCCGCATACGGACAACGGCGAAGAGGTCTCCCGCGCCGACCGACGTAAGAACGACTGCGTAATGGTCGTTCGGTTGCTTATGCGCTCGCCAGATAAAAAGCGACTTCTCGGCGGCGTGTATTCCTTGCTCTTTCACAGAAAAGATATAGAAATTTTCGCGGCCGAACTTCGAAAACAATTCGACGCGGTATTCGCCGACCGCGAACGCCGTAGGGGCAAATATCTCTTTGTCGGGGTAAGTCCGCAGGGATATAAAGGCTGTTGCTACTGGTATTTGGACGGTTCGGGGCAAACGAAAACGGGCGATTACGTTTGGGTGCGTATGGGCAGACATAACGCGGAACAGATCGTCTACGTGGACGGCGTCAAATATTGCGACGACGATGACGCGCCGTATTCCCCGTCGCGGGTAAAACGGGTACTGCGCAAAGCTACGGACGAAGAAATTTCCCCGTGGTGAGAACGGAGAGCGGGGGCGTTTTGCGGTAAATCGTAAAAACGTTCGGGAAAATCGGGCTTTTCGTTTTCCGCATAGCCGAAAATTCTTGACAAAACCGCGGAAGAAGTATAAAATAATGCAAAAAGAATAAAGGCGATCGGTAAAAGTCGGCTGAAAACGATCACGGAGAGGTGCTATGACAATATCCAAATTATATTCCGAATGTAAAGATTACGTTTGGGGCGGAAACAAATTAAAAACGAACTATGGCAAACAAACGGATAAAACGCCTTGCGCGGAGAGCTGGGAACTCTCGTTCCATAAAGACGGTCTGACCCGTCTTTCGGACGGTAAAACGCTCGCGGAAAGCGCGACGGAAAAGGATCTGGGCGAAAACGTACAAGGTTTTCCGTTCTTTCCCGTACTCATCAAATTCATCGACGCGAAAGAGAATTTGTCCGTACAGGTCCACCCCTCGGACGAATACGCTTTGAAAAACGAGAACAGTTTCGGCAAAACGGAAATGTGGTATATCGTCGAGGCGGAAGAGGGCGCGGGCATATACCTCGGCTTTAACCGCGACGTGACCAAAGAAGAATTCGAACGGGCGATCAAAGAAAACCGCCTGACCGAACTTCTGAATTTCTACGAGGTCAAAGCGGGCGAGTGTTATTTTATCCCCTCGGGAACGATCCACGCCATCGGGAGCGGTTGTCTTATCTGCGAGATACAGCAAAACAGCAACCTGACCTATCGCGTATACGACTACGGTCGCGGACGGGAATTACATATCGAAAAAGCCTTGGCGGTGACGAGCCTTAAAAAGCACGAGAACAAACCCGTAACGGGCGATACGCTCGGCGTAAGCAAGTATTTCCACGTTCGTAAACTTTTGATAAAAGGCGAACAGGCGCAAACGCCTTGCAAAACGTTTCAATGCCTGACCTGCGTAAAAGGTCAAGGCGAGATCGACGGACAGAGTATCCAAACGGGCGACAGTTTCTTCGTGCCCGCGGGATACGGAGAATATACCTTGAAAGGAGATATGGAGATCATTATGACGGAGATCCGTAAATATTATATCGGTATCGACCTCGGCGGTACGTTCATAAAAGGCGGTATCGTAGACGATACGGGTCGTATACTCGTAAAGGATAAAGTCCCCACCGAAAGCGAAAAGGGGGCGGGCAGGGTCGCGTTGAATATCGCGAGCCTTTGCGAAAAGCTGCTCGAAAGCGTGAATATGACGAAGAACGATATCGTCGGGATCGGTATGGGCGTACCGGGTATGATAGACAGCGAAAAAGGCGAGGTCGTGTACTCGAATAACCTGAACTGGGAGCATTTTCTCATCGGCGAAGAAACGGAAAAACTGACGGGTCTGCCCGTAAAGATCGCCAACGACGCGAACGTGGCGGCGCTCGGCGAAACGAAATTCGGCGTTGGGAAAGCGTATCAAAATACGGTGATGCTGACGCTCGGCACGGGCGTGGGCGGCGGTATCGTCATCGACGGCAAACTGTTCGAGGGCAACCGTTCGGCGGGCGCGGAGCTTGGACACGCGGTCATCGTCGCGGGCGGGGAGCAATGCACCTGCGGACGGAAAGGCTGTTTGGAGGCGTACGCCTCGGCGACGGCGCTCATACGGGACACGAAACGGGCTATGCAGTCGGATAAGAACAGTAAGATGTGGGAGATCGGCTCGCTCGATAACGTAACGGGAAAAACGGCGTTCGATTATAAGGATAGCGATAATTCGGCGAAAGCGGTCGTTGAAAACTATATCGAAAAGTTGGGCGTAGGGATAACCAACCTTGTGAACGAATTCCGCCCCGAGGCGGTGATCCTCGGCGGCGGGGTGTGCGCGCAGGGGGACAACCTCATCAAGCCCTTGGAAGAATACGTGAAGAAAGAGATCTTCGCGGGCGACAAAGGTCCGAAAGTGCAGATCCTCGTGGCGACGCTTGGCAACGATGCAGGCTTACTCGGCGCGGCGGCGCTTTGGGCGTAACGAAAAAAAATATATACGACAAACCGAGCGGCTGAATTTTCAGCCGCTCGGTTTGTCGTATAAAACAAAACTTCCATCTTTCGGTAAGATCTTGACTTTTTACTATCCGTTAAGTAAG
>JBGVLV010000035.1:0-38738 GCA_045124465.1 Candidatus Scatosoma sp. | reverse complement strand
CACGCCGTAAGGCGTACTCACGGCGCAAGCCGTGCTTTTCAGCCCCCAAGTAAAGCGACCGCAGGTCGCGCCACACGCCGTAAGGCGTACCCGCAACGAAGTTGCGTTTCGGGATTCTTCACTTCGTTCAGAATGACGCTTGTCCCTGCGCCCCCACTGTCATTACGAGCGTAGCGAAGTAATCTCATAGATTGCCGCGCCTTTCGGCTCGCAATGACGGACTGCACCGCCCTCACTCTGTCATTCTGAGCAACGCGAAGAATCTCGCCTCCCTCTTTGAGGGAGGTGGCGGCGATAGCCGTCGGAAGGAGTAACTATAAATCCCAGCCATAAAAAATCTACCCCCGACCGTTTCCGTCGGGGGAAGTTTCCTTTTTATTTGTTCTCGTCGTCGCCGCCGTTGCCGCTGTTGCCGAGGAAAATACCGAAGAAATCGTTCGACTTCTTGATCGTCGTACCGCCGCTGTTGCCGCCGTCCGAATGGTTGTTGCGGTTATATCCGCCGCGGCCGTTGCCGCGATTGCCGCCGTTACGGTTATACCCGCCCCTGCCGTTGCCGCGGTTGCCGCCGTTGCGGTTATATCCGCCCCTGCCGCCGCGATTACCGCCGTTACGGTTATATCCGCCGCGATCGTTTCTTCTTTCGGTGCGCGCGGGAATGGGTTCTGCGTCGGGGTCTTCGAGGTTGTCGGGAATGACGACGATGTAGCGGTTAGGCTCTTTGCCCTCGCTTTCCGTTTTCACGCCCTCGCGCTCGGACAGAGCGGAGTGAATGATACGTCTTTCGTAGGGGTTCATCGGTTCGAGCTTGATCTTCTTGCCGAGACGTACCGCCTTTTCCGCAAGATTTTCCGCGAGCTTATTCAGCGTAGTTTCGCGGTTTTCGCGATAGTTTTCGCAATCGACGACCACGCGTTTGTATTCCTCTCTGCCCGTGTTCGCGACCGCGCCCGCGAGGGTCTGGATCGCGTCGAGCATCGCGCCGCGCTTGCCGATGACGGAGTTCGTGTTCGCCGCCGTTACGTTGATCTCTACCTTTTCGCCCTCCGAAACGAGTTCGGTGCAGGCGGTGATATGCAACAGCTTAAACAGACCTTCGAGGAACTCAACCGTTCTTTCGCCGTCCGTTTTTTCGCTCGCCGACGAGCTTACGCATACCGTTTCGTCCGCAATTTTCGCCGCGGGGCAGACCTGTTCTTCATCGTCTTGTGCGTTCAATGCGGCGATCTCCACGCGCGCTTTCACCGAACCGAACAGTTTTTTCTTTCCCTCTTCCAACACGCGGATATCCGCTTGTTCTTTCGTCAGTCCGAGTTCTTTCAGACCGATCTCGACGGCGTCCTCCACCGTCTTGCCCGTAAATTCCGTATATTTCATTTCAAAACTCCCTTTCCCCCTTTTTTCGGCGGGACATCAGTTTTTATTTGTCTTTTTTGCTTTTCTTGTCTTTCTTTTCCGCGTTCTTTACGCTCACGCCCGCCGTTCTCGCCGCTCTGCCCGAAAGTTTCGCACTCTCTGCCGCCGTCTCTTTCCGATTCGCCGACATATCCACCGCTTTATTGATGATGAGCGTGGAAAGCAGGGACATTACGTTGCTCGTGATCATATAGATCGAGAACGCCGAAGAGTACAGGAAGGAGAACACCGCGAACATAACGGTCATAATGACCAGCATCATCTTCTGTTGCGACGCGCCCTGTCCGTCTACCGACGAATATTTTTGCTGTTCTTTCTGCGAACGCATAGACACGAACTGTTGCAACAGTATCGTTCCGATCGACAGTACTATCAATATGAAATACCCGTTCGCCTGATCTTTTTGCGTATCCAGTTTCGCCGTAATAAGGTTATAGGTATCTCTGGAATACACCGTCGTGTTCAGTTCGTCGAGTTCGATTTTCTCGTCGCCGACGCGGAATTCCTCTCTCTTGATCTCGCTGTTGAACGAGTCGTAATCGAGTACGGGATTTTTATAGCTTGCGTCCGTTACCCAGATATTTTTGATCCAAAGGAATTTGGTATTTCCGTAGACGTCCGATTCGTACGCGGTGACGACGGCGGTCTGCGCCTTATCCTCGAAATATTTATAGATCGCGTCCTCTTCCGTTTTGCCGCTTTCTTTCTGCGCCGCGACGAACGCGTTTATCTCCGCGTTCGAAAGTGCTTTCGCGCTGTCGATCTTATACGTTTTTTCGCCGTTTTTCACGTACGCGTAATCGTTTTCCGCGTAATTCGCCTGATAGGGAACGGTATAATAAATGAATTTATCTTCCGCGCCGTCTTTCACGTAGATAAGCGTTCCGTCGTCGGTGATTTCAAGCGTCGCGCTGTCTTCGTCGAGGTCGGCGGAATAGGAAAGGATAGACTCGTTATACGCGCCCACCAGCGTGTTGTAATTTTCTACGTTCGCATACTGCGCGTACGCGTTGAACGCGTTGATGGCGACGATGAATATGACCATGGAAAGGATCATCGGAAGGCAGGAGGAGAACATAGAAAATCCGCTCTCCTTATACATTTCCATAACCTTTTGGTTATACATATCCTTGTCGTTGGCGTACTGCTTTTGCAGTTTTTCCATCTTCGCCTGATTTTCTTTCATTTTGAGGTTTTGCTTTCGCATCGCCACGCGCTGATAAATATCGAAAGGCAAAACGATGACTTTGAGTATCACGGAAAACAGAATGATACCGATCCCTACCGAGCCTACCGCGCCGATAAGGAGCCTGATCAGTTTTCCTATCCAGTTGAGCGCGATGTCGTACGTAGGACCTTGTATGGCTATGCCGACGTCGCTTAACAAATTCATAAGTTCCATTTTTTTCCTTACTTGGTTACTTTCAAAGCAGCCAACGTTTTTTGAAATATCTCTCGGGCGCGGGGTCGTACCCGCCCTTGGAGAGGGGGTTGCATCGGAGTATCCGCCAACAACCGAGCAATATACCTACGATAACGCCGTGATTATTGATACATTCGAGCGTATATTGCGAACAGGTCGGACGGTACAGACAGGTATGACGGGAAAGACGTTTCTGATAGAAAAGGATCGCGCGCATACAAAACATTTTAAGATACGGCTTGAAAAATTTCCGCCGCAGATATTTTGCGTTCTCCCTTAAAAGAAAGGAAAAACGTACGCTTACAGTTTCTCTTTTCTTATCATACATTCTATATGCCGTTTAAACGTTTCAAACGAATATTTTTCGCAAACTTTCGGAATCAGCACGATCGCGTAACTTCCTTTCATTTGATCCGCCGTCAGTCTGAACGCCTCCCGCAAGAGCCGTTTGATACGGTTTCTTTGCACGCTTTTGCCGTGTCTTTTGCCGATGGAGATCCCCATCGTGGTCTTGTCCGACGGACGGTAGATCATCGTCAAAGAAGGCGAGAACGCGCGTTTGCCTTTTTGGAAAAGTTTTTGAAAATCCGCTTGTTTTTTGAGTCTGAAATATTTCATTTCTAAAATGGCAAATCCTCTCCTTTGGAAAAAGGAAAGGAATACGTCTTTTTACTTTCGCTGTCCGCCGCTTTCAAACCCTGTTTTTCCAAGGCTTAGTGGGTCAGTCTTTTTCTGCCCTTGTTACGGCGACGTTTCAAGACCTTTCTTCCCGCCGTCGTTGCCATTCTCTTACGGAAACCGTGTACTTTGCTCGTCTGTCTTTTTTTGGGTTGGTACGTTCTTTTCATAGTATTTTACTCCTGATTTTTTCCTTTTTTGTCTTTTCGTTTTTTTTCGTTCTTCGCGGTATACCCCACGATAACTTCCCTATTATATCGCAAACGGCAAACTTCCGTCAAGCAATTTTACCCGCTTTTTTCGCTTTTCTTCCCTTTTATTGCGCGGAATTGCTCGTTCTCACCGGCAATACGAGGTATTGACTGCGTTTATCCTCTACGTTTTCGAGGGTGAACGGCGACACCGACGTGTTGAACGAAAGCACGATCTTTTCTTCTTCCAACGCTTTGAGCGCTTCCGAAAGATACTTTCCGTTCATCGCGATTTTCAGTTCCTTTCCGTCCAGCTCCGCGCTTACCGTTTCTTCCACTTTACCCATATCCGAATTCGCGGTCACGTTGATCTTGCCGTTCTTTATATCGAACAGAACGAGGTTGTTCTTGTCCCCGCGAATGAGCACGGCGGCGCGTTCCACGCTGTCCATAAGCTCTTCTCTCGTTACGGTGACTTTGGTCGTGAACGCGACGGGAAAGATATTTTCTCTGCGGACGAACTCGCCCGTATAAAGACGGGAAGTGATCGTCGTATCCTTGACCCCGACGGACAGTCTGTTCTTGTCCGCGTAGATTTTGAGGTTGTCCTCGCCGTCGAGCATACGGGAAATTTCCGTCAGCGTTCTCGCGGGACAGACGATCTTCATATCTCCGCTGCCCGAAACGAGGTCGCAGTACGAACACGCCATTCTGAACCCGTCGAGCGCCGTCGCGGTCAGTTTGTTGTCTTTCGTTTCGAGAAGACAGCCTTTCAAGATGGGTCTGCTCTCGTCCGTCGCGCAACAGAACACGACTTTCGCGATCAGTTCTTTCAGATCGGATTCTTTGGTTTCGAAATATTTGTCCTCGGCGATCTCGCCCGAAAGAACGGGGAAGTCGCCCGCAGGCAGGGTCTGCATATACGATTCGCTCTCGCCGTAGCGAATGACGATGCCCTTTTCATCGGAGAACACGACGACTTCGGCAAAGGAGATCTTGCTCACGAAATCGGCGAAGAACTTACCGTTCACGCAAATTTCGCCCTCTTCTATAATCTCCGCTTTGATCTTCTTTTCGATGGATATTTCCCCGTCGTACGCCGTAAGCGTGAGCGTGTCGTTTTTCGCCTGTATTTTGATACATTCGAGAACGGGCGTCACCGTTTTCACCGCGCAAGCTTTACTTACGATCGTCGCCGCGTCCGACAAAACGATCCCTTCGCATACGAATTTCATCTTTTTCTTCTCCTTGGTCAAAAACCTTTTAAATCGCTTGTTTTTCTATTTTAATTATTTTACCATATACGCCTTTTTTTTGCAAGCGAAAAGGTATCTCGGCAAAAGATTTTCACACGATTTTTTCTCTTTTTATAAAAATATTATTTCGCGCGAAGGATATTTTTTTCGGAAATACTCCACCGTGTACGCCGTGCCGCCCGTCTGCTTTTTGCAGTACGCCACGAGTACGTCCGCCCGATCCGCCATATACCTGTTCCGCGCCAACATACACCCGGAATAATAATATTCGGACAAAACGACCTTTTTATCCGCTTTTGAAAGGATCTTTTTATAACGCGTTTTGTCCCGTTCGGAAAATCCTTTTTCCTGTTCCAAACAAGGCACGCACGCGACGAACTTGATCTGCGGGTATTTTTTTTTGAGCTTTAACACCGTTTCCGCCGCGAAAAGATCGAATCCCCTCGCCATACCGTTGTAAAATATCTCCGCTCCCCGCTCGATAAGTTCCGCGATCTCTTTTTCGAAGGCCTTTGCGGAGAAGTCGTATCCGAGTTCCCGATGGCCCGTGAACGCGCAAGTTTTTATTTGTTGAGGTACGATCGTAAGTTGTTTTTCCATTTTTTTACACCGCTATCTATTATAGCACGATTTTTCATTTTGTCAAGGCAGGACTGCCACATTTTTTTTCAGCCGCCTTCCCCTTTTGCTTTTATGATTTAAATAAAATAGTATAAGTATTTTTAGTAGTAGGGAATGTGGAAATGTAGACAAGCGCGAAATTTTTGTCGAAAATCCCTTTTGTGAAAAGACATTCCGCCCTATTTTCGGGTGTGGAAAACCCCCGTTTTCCGTGTGGATAAAAAAGTGGAAAAAATGTGGAAAAGTAGATAAGTTATCCCCGCCGAAAGGTTTTAAAAAGAATTTTTATTCGGTTTCGTTGCATAAAAATACGGAAAATAACGGTTATCCACAAAAGTTGTCCACACGGTGGATTGTTTATCCACCCGTCTGTTTATAAGTTTTTGAAAAAGCTATAAAAAAAGGTTTGCTCTTTATGAAAAAGAATGATATAATAAAGGTATGGATATAAAAGAAAAGATAACATTTTACGAAAACGAGATATTCGGCGAAAAACGGGAGATATTCGAGAAATTCCGCGCGCTTTTGCTGGAATATAACGAAAAATACAACCTCACTTCCATTTTGGAAGAGGAGGAGATCTATTACAAACATTTCCTCGACAGCGCGATCGGCGCCTTTCTTTTCAAACCAAACGCCCGCGTCGCGGAGATCGGGTCGGGAGCGGGGTTTCCCTCCGTCGTACTCAAAATCTTACGCCCCGACCTTTCCTTCGACCTGTTCGAGAGCGTGGGGAAAAAATGTGAGTTTTTAAAGGTCGTTGTGGATAACTTGGGCTTTTCCGACGTGCATATTTATAATCTCCGTGCGGAAGAATGTGGAAAAGACGGAAAATTCCGCGAAAAATACGACTACGTTACGGCGCGCGCGGTGGCGAGAATGAATACGCTGAGCGAATACTGTCTGCCCTTTGTCAAGGTGGGCGGCGCGTTCATAGCCTACAAAGGCGGCAACGCGGAGGAGATCGACGAGGCGGAGAGCGCGTATAAGATACTCGGCGGCAAGAAGAAAGAGACGATACGTTACGCCCTGCCAAAAGACTACGGGGAACGCACGCTCGCCGTGATCGAGAAGGTAAAGCCCACCCCCGCCCGCTATCCGCGTGGACAGGGGCAGGAACGCAAACGTCCGCTTTAAAAAAACGGGCATACCAGGTATTAGACGAAATAAAAAAAACGGCTTTTCGAAAAAGCCGTTTTTTGCTGTATTTATGCGCTTTGCTTATATACGAGTTTGGGCGACGCGCCGTCCGTCAAGCACTCTTTCGTGATGACGACCTCTTCCACGTCGTTTTCCGAGGGGATCTTATACATAACTTCCGTCATCACGCTTTCGATGATGGTACGCAGACCTCTCGCGCCCGTTTTCAAACGGATCGCCGTTTGCGCGATCTCGCGCACCGCCTCGTCCTCTACCGTCAGTTTCACGCCGTCGAATCCGACGAGTTTCTGATACTGCTTGATGATGGCGTTCTTGGGTTCGGTGAGGATCTTCACGAGCGCGTCCTCGCCGAGCGGGTCGAGATTGACCACGATGGGAAGTCTGCCTACGAATTCGGGGATAAGACCGAATTTGGTCAGATCCTGCGGTTTTACGTCGTCGAGTACCGAATAGTCCGCCTCGTTCGCGCCCAGTCGGACCTTGCCGCCGAATCCGAGCGTGGTGTCGTCCTTTCTCGAAGATACGATCTTATCCAAGCCCACGAACGCGCCGCCGCAAATGAACAGGATATTCGTCGTATCGATACGCAGACATTCCTGGTTGGGGTGCTTTCTGCCGCCCTGCGGGGGAACGTTCGCCGTCGTGCTTTCGATGATCTTCAAAAGCGCCTGTTGAACGCCTTCGCCCGATACGTCGCGGGTGATGGAAACGTTTTCGCCCTTTCTCGCGATCTTGTCGATCTCGTCGATATAGATGATCCCCTTTTGCGCGCGTTCGATGTCGTAGTCGGCGTTCTGAATGAGTTTGAGAAGGATATTCTCCACGTCCTCGCCCACGTACCCCGCCTCCGTCAACGTCGTTGCGTCCGAGGTCGCGAACGGTACGTTGAGGATCTTTGCGAGCGTTCTTGCAAGCAGCGTTTTGCCGCTGCCCGTAGGACCGAGCAAAAGCACGTTGCTCTTTTCTATCTCAACGCCGTCGTCCTCCGATTTTTTCGTTTTCGCCGTCGCGTTGATACGCTTGTAGTGGTTGTATACCGCGACCGAAAGCACGCGTTTGGCTTTGTCCTGACCGACGATATACTGATCCAACTCCGCTTTTATCTCGGCGGGCTTTTTGAGCGGAACTTCCGCTTGCGGTTCTTTTTCGTTTTCCCATTCGTCTACCATCGACTTGCAGATCTCTACGCACTCGTCGCAGATACAAGCCCCGTCGGGACCGGTGATAAGACGGCGGGTCTCCTCTTTGGGTTTACCGCAAAAAGAACAATGCTGAGTTTTATTTGCCATTTCTTTGCTCCGTTACTTATTTATAAATGTTATGCCGCAAAGCGTCGGTTTTGTGCCTTCCGCGCGGCTGCGCCTGTTTATTTTTACCCTTGCGAACACCTTTCCAAACGTATTTTTGGAAAAATACCGCGCAAAACCTCTGAAAGCGAAGTTTTGCGCGTACGTTCGTGCTCGTTGGTTGTTATCTTCTGACAAACACGCGGTCGATCAAGCCGTAGGCGCGCGCCTCGTCCGCGGACATATAATTATCTCTGTCCGTGTCGCGCTCGATCGTCGAAAGGTCTTTGCCCGTGTTCTCCGAAAGAATACGGTTGAGCTTGGCTTTCGTACGCAGGATATGCTCCGCCTGTATCTTGATGTCGCTCGCCTGACCTTGCGCGCCGCCGAGGGGCTGGTGGATCATGATCTCCGAGTTGGGCAACGCGAAACGCTTGCCCTTCGCTCCGCTCGAAAGCAGGAACGCGCCCATAGACGCCGCAAGACCGATACAAATGGTCGATACGTCGCATTTGATATAGTTCATCGTATCGTAGATCGCCATACCCGCCGACACCGAACCGCCCGGAGAGTTGATATACAAAGAAATATCTTTCGTCGGGTCTTTGCCTTCGAGGTAGATGAGCTGGGCGACGACGGTGTTCGCCACCGCGTCGTTGATCTCGCCGCTCAAAAAGACGATACGGTCGTCAAGCAGACGGGAATACAGGTCGTACGTGCGTTCGCCCGAGGAGGTACGCTCCACGACGTAGGGTATTAAAACGTTTTTTTCTTCCATGATCTTTCCTTACGCGTAATGGATTTATAACGTTATATACAAAAAGGAACTCAGTCCTCTTTGTACATGTCGTTGTTTGCTTTCAACATATCGAAGAGCTTGGTGATGACGATATCGCTGCGGATATAGTCGAACTGACGGGGATCCATACCCTTCTTGTACTCTTCCGCCGTCTTGGAAACGGACGCCGCTTGCTCCGCTACCTTCGCGTCTACTTCTTCGTCCGTCGCTGCGATATTCTCTTCCTTGATGAGCTGGGAGATGATGAGCTGGTGCAGAACGTTCTTCTTCGCGCTCTCCTCGTAGTTCTTTCTGAAATCCGCGAGCGTGACTTTGAGGAAGTCGAGGTAGTCCTGCAATTTCAGACCCTGATACATAAGCTGATATTCGAATTTCTGAACGAGGGAATCGATCTCTCTTTCGATCATCGCCTGCGGGATCTCTACTTCCGCGTTCGCCGCGATGCTTTCGAGAATACTGTTCTCCGTAGCGTCCGTAGCCCGTCTGTCCGCCTGTTCTTGCAGTCTTGCCTTCGTCTTGGTCTTGTATTCTTCTACCGTTTCGCTGCCCGTAGCGTCCTTGATGAACGCGTCGTTAAGCTCGGGAAGTTCCTTGCCTTTGAGCGAATTGAGTTTCACGTTAAACACGGCGGGTTTGCCTTTGAGGTTCTCCGCCTGATAGTTTTCGGGGAAGGTAACGTTGACGTCCTTGCTCTCGCCGATATTCATACCGACTACCTGATCTTCGAATCCGGGAATGAACTGACCGCTGCCGAGAGTGAGGTCGAATCCTTCCGCCTCGCCGCCGTCGAACTTCACGCCGTCTACCGTGCCTACGAAGTCGATGTTCGCAATATCGCCGTTTTGCGCCGCTCTGTCCGTAACGTCCACTTTACGCGCGTTGCGGTCGAGAAGGCGGGAAACTTCCGCGTCCACTTCTTCGTCCGTAATAGTATACGCGTATTCTTTGATTTTCATACCTTTATACGCGGAGATCTTCACTTCGGGTTTTACGGGAACGACCGCAACGAGGGTCACGCCGTCGTCGGTGATATCTTCCACGGAAACGTCGGGATCGCCCACGACCGTGAACTTCTTCTCGTTCTTTTCGATGACCTTACCGTAATTTTCCGAGAAGAGGATATTGAGCGCGTCTTCGTAGAAAACGCCCTTGCCGTAAAAACGTTCGATCACGTGCTTGGGAGCTTTGCCCTTGCGGAATCCGTCGATGGCGAACTTGCCTTTCGTCTTTACGTACGCCTGTTGCTGCGCCGCTTTCCATTCTTCACCGTCGAATTTGAGGGTGATCTTCACCGTGCTTTTTTCAGCCGCTTTGGTAGTGTGTTTCATAACTAATTTCTCCTGCTTTATAATGCTGTAATATTTTATCCTTTATATTTACGAGCGGACTTTTCGGCTCGCTCCCTACATTTTAACATATTTATCGAAGAAAATAAAGCGTTTTTATTTACAATTTAAGAAATTTACGCTATAATTTAAGAAAAGATTTTTTATTTTCGGCGCAAGACGGTGCGAAAATCGTTGCTTTTTGCCGTTTTGCCCAAGTTAAGGAGTTACAATGCCCCAGGACGCTTTCCATATCCGCAGACTTTCTAAGGAGCTTAACGGCTTTCTCGTCGGCGGGAAGATCAACCGTATCTCGCAGGTGAGCAAAGACGAACTTACCTTTATTATATACACCGGAAAAACGACGGTCAAACTCATCGTCAGCGCGAACGCCTCCACCGCCCGCGTCTGCCTTTCTCTGACCGAAAAAGAACCGCTCGCCGTCGCGCCCAACTTTTGTATGCTGCTCAGAAAACACCTGCAAAACGCCGAGATCGTGTCCGTCAAACAGTACGGGTTCGAACGTATCGTCGAGATCACGCTCCATTGCACCACCGACTTTTCCGAATGCGACCGCGTTCTCGTTTGCGAGCTGATGGGCAAATACTCGAACGTGGTACTCGTCGAAAAAGGGATCGTGCTCGGCGCGCTCAAAACCACTTCGCTCATCGACGAAAACCACAGGGTATTGCTCGCGGGCGCGAAATACGCCTACCCCGCGCCGCAGGATAAATTATCCCCTTTCGACGGGGCAGGTATGCGTTCACGGCTGGAAAACTTCGAAAAAATGTACCCCGAAGGATACGAAACGGAAACGCTCGCGAAGTTTTTGTTCGAGAACGTCGCGGGGCTGGCTCTGCCCACCGCGCGGGAGATCGTCACGCGCGCGAAAGCGGCGGAAAGACCTCTGCACTTATTCACGGGCGAGTTCTGCGAAAACGAGCCTTGCTCGGCGCATATCAAACGCGCGGACGGCGCGATCGCCGATTTCTTCGCGTTCGAAATAGACGACGGCGAAAAAGCGCCCTCCCTTTGCAAAGCGGAGGACGAGTATTATACTTCCCGCGAAACGAAGAAAGGGTTCGAGGACAAAAAGCGCAAGCTCGAAAGCGCGGCGAATACGTTACGCAAAAAGGCGGCGAAACGGTTGCAGGATACCCTCGAAAGACTGCGCGAGGCGGAAAAAGCGGACGAAAACCGTATCAAAGGCGAACTTCTGACGGCGAATTTGTACCGTATCGAAAAGGGTTGTAGCTCGGTCGAGCTTGAAAACTGGTACGACGAACGGGGCGGAACGCTGAAAATCGCGCTCGATACTACGCTTACCCCTTCGCAAAATGCGCAACGGTATTTCAAAACGTATAATAAACAGAAACGCGCGAAAGAGATCCTCACGCCGATGAAATCGGCGGAGGAGGCGGAAATTTCGTACGCGGACAGCGTTTCGGCGGCGATACGTTCGGCGGAAACGGACGAGGATCTGAAAGAGATCGAAACGGAGTTGATCGCGGCGGGGCTTATGCGCGCGCCCGCCAAAAAGATAGGCGGCAAGAAAAAGGAAACGGAGATCCCCTTCCGCGAATACGAACACGGCGGTATGAAAATATACCTCGGCAGAAACAATCTGCAAAACGACCGTCTTTTGAAATTCGCCGCCGCGGAGGATATTTGGCTGCATACCCAAAAATACCACTCCTCGCACGCGATCGTCGTTACGGAAGGCAGACAGGTACAAGACGAAACGGTACTTTTCGCCGCCGAGCTTTGCGCGTACTACTCGGACGGGCGCGACGGCGACAAGATCCCCGTGGACTATTGCAAACGCAAATTCGTCAAAAAACCGAGCAAGAGCAAGGCGGGATTCGTCGTCTACACCGACTACAAAACCGTCCTCGTCACGCCGAACAGACATAAGGAGTAAAAAAAATACCTTGCGGGGAACGCAAGGTATTTTTTTATTGTAAGAGTTTCGGTTTTTTGGGTTTTCGGTTGGTCAGCACGTATTTCAAGACCGCCGCGCCGATGATGATCACGTAGCCGATAACGCTCCAAATATCGGGGTATTCGGACAGGAACAACGCCCCCCATAACGCGGTGAAAAGGACTTGCGAATAGTCGTATACCGAAATTTCTTTCGCGGGCGCGCATTTGTACGCCGCGGTGACGGAGAATTGCGCCGCGCTCGCCGCGCAACCCGCCAAGAGCAGGTAGCAAAGCTGGGAAACGCTCATCGGTTGGAAATTCAGAATGGTCGTCGGCAGAACGGCAAGACAGGAGAACGCCGAGAAGAAGAACACGATCACCGCCGTGCGCTCCCCTTTGCCGCCGAGATAGTGAACGGCGGTGTAAGCAAGCCCCGCGCCAAGCCCACCCAAAACGCCGAGCGCGGCGGGCAGAGAGGCGGAAAAGTCGAAAGACGGTTTGACCACGAACAGCGCGCCGCCGAACGCTACGGCGACGAGCAACCAGTCCTGCCATTTGGCTTTTTCCTTTAAGAGGATCGCCGAGAACACGACGGAGAAAAAGGGCGCGAGCTTGTTTAAAATGGACGCGTCGGCAACGTTCATACGGTCGATCGCGTAAAAGTTGCAGACGATCCCCACCGTTCCCGCGACGGAACGGGTGATAAGCGCGGGCAGACTGCCCTTGCCGATCTTAAACGAACGGCTTTTTAAAAGCAGAATAAACGCCACGAGCGCGGCGACGAGGTTGCGGAAGAACGCTTTTTGAAAGGTGGGGAGATCCCCCGCCTTGCGTACGAACAGGCTCATCAGCGAAAAACAGAACGCGGAAACGACGATATAGACGACCCCAAGCCATTTCCTTTTCGGCTTTTTTCCGTTGTTTTCGTACACGGTGGGGTCGTTTTGTATTTCTTGCGTTTTTTGTTGTTCGTCTTTCGAAAGGTCTTCCATACTTTTATTATACGCCGATCTTCCGAATTTGTCAATTCTTCGACCAAACTTGACAAAAGGAAAAAAGGAAAATTTGGCTGGATAGTTATAAGACTAAATTTGTAGTCTTTTAAGCGTTTTTAATTTTATTCTTGTATAATAAAAAGCAAGGAGGATACAAATGGAAACGTACGGTACAGCATTAAAACGTCAAAGAGAACTTTGCGGATATACGCAAACGGAATTATCCAAGGAAACGAAAATAACGCAACAAAATATCAGCCGGTGGGAATCAAATCAAGCGATGCCGAATATCGACTTTTGCGTACGGCTTGCCGATTTTTACGGCATAAGTCTTGACGAACTTGTCGGACGGGAAAAATAAACGACAAAAAACACGCGCCGAAAAGCGCGTGTTTTCAATTATTCGTAAAGCGATCTTTTCTTTTTCGTTTTCAGCATTACCGAGAATACCGCGATCGCAAGGAGCGGGAACACCGCGCCGACGAGCATACCGCATTTCATTCCGATCTGTTCCGCCGTCAAGTTAAGCGAGGCGGCAAGCTCGCTTGCAAACGGGCTTGCCGCAACTCCGTCCGTGATCAGTCCGACGAGTTGAGGTCCTACCGAGCCGCCGAGATCGCCGCCCGCCGCCATCAGCGCGTAGACGAACACGCCGCCGTCGGGGATACGTTCCGAAGAAACGATCAGACTGCCCGGCCAGAGCATGGAAACGCAAAGCCCGGTAAGCGCGCAAGCCGAAAGACCGAGAACGGCGACGTTTGAGAGCGCGGCGACAAGGTAACAGACCGCCGCGCCGATCGAGCCGAGCAGGAGTATTTTTTCGGCGTTTTTGCCGAATTTCGCGTACAGCGAACGACCCAGACCGAGGGTTAGCGAGAACAGCGCCACGCCGAAAATATCCCCCCAAACTTTGGGGATAGAAAGCGCTTGTTCGAGATACCCCGACGCCCATTGCGCCATCGTACACTCGCTCGCGCCGCCGAGGAAGATCCCGACTACGCAAAGCCAAAGGGTCTTGTTTTTGAGCTGACCGACCGAACCCGACGATTTTTCTCCGCTCTGCATTTGCGGTATTTCCGCGCGCAGGAACGCTACGAACGCAAGGAGAGGTATGAGCATAAGCGTTACCGTCAGCCATTGCCAGTTTTGTTGTCCGAAAGCGAGCAAAAACAGCGTGCCGAACAGAATGACCGCGACCACGCCCCACGCGTACACCGAATGGAGCTTGCTCATTTCGCGTTCGGGGTTGTCGGCGGGTATCGCCGCGATCACGGGGCTGATGAGGACTTCGGCAAGACCGCCGGACACGGAAAAAAGGATCGTGCCGAGGACAAGACCCAAATAGACGGCGGACGGGAAGATCACGGGCGCGAGCGCGTACAGGGCAAGACCCGCCAAGGTGAGCGCGGGCATTACGCGGAGAACGAGCGGGATATTGAACTTATTCGAAAAGAAAGAGAAAATAAGATCGATACAAAGCTGCGTGCAGAAATTGACGAGGACCAAAAGCCCCAAAAGGGAATAAGAGATCCCGTAAAGGTCGTGGAAAGTGATAAAAAGCAAAGGCGATAGATTGCTAACGACGGACATAGAAACGTTGACCGTATAACAAGCGATCTTGGTGCGAGTGAACGTATTTTTCATAGTGAAAGTATTATAGCACGGAAAAAGAAAAAAGTCGTCGTTTTTTCGACGGCTTTTTCTTAAAATCCTTTCTTTTTTATCAAAGTATACAACTCCGCCGCGCGGGCGCTGCCCAGCGCCGCCGATTTCGCGAGCAGACACAGCGCTTGCTTGCGCTCCATGCCCCGTATATCCCGATTTTTGCGGATCGCACTCCACGCCCCGACCGAACTGGTAGGCAAGTCCCAACGGATAATACGCGTACGTATCCCCGTGTTCGAGCGCGTAAAGATACCAGTACGCCGCGTGTTCGAACGCGTATTCGTTGCCAAGCCCGTGCGTATAACACTCGCCGAGCATAAACATAAAATACCCCTCGTCCGTTTCCTGCGCGAGAACGCGGTAGATCTCTTTCGCTTTCGCGTAGTCTTTTAACAGGAAATAACATTCCGCCGTCTTTGTCGCCGCGTATCGGCTTATCTCCGCGAACGGGAAATAGTATTCCATCGCCGCTTTATACCTTCTCGTTTCGTACATGGTATCGCCCTTTTTCAATTTAGCGAGTACGTTTTTTGGCAGGTCTTGTTCGTAATTGCCGTTTTCGGTCAGGTAGTAATACTCCTCCTCGATCGGCGTACCGATACATTCTTCATACCACGGCAAAGCCTCGCGGAAGGCGTTCTTTTTATACAGACGGTCGGCAAACTGCATTTTCTGCGCGTAGGACGCGTTCGGCTCGGAGAACGCGAAAACGCGGGACGCCTCCGCGTACCGCCCTTCGCTTTCCAGTTGTGCGACTTTTTCCTGCCAAGTCATTCGCCTTACCCCGTTTTTATTCTATATCCAGTTTCTTCAATTTCCTGATCGCCGCAAGCCCCGCGATCGCGCCGAGGAGCAAGGATTCCAACACGAACAGCGCCGTCACGTCCTTACGCCTGCCCCCGACCGCGCGCAAGATACGTGTATATCAAAAACCATCTCAATCAGAAGATAACGCTTGAAGAGGTCGCGGAGGCGGTAGGCTATCATAAGGCGTACCTGACCGCGCAATTCAAGAAGATAACGGGACAGACGATCATGCAGTTCGTATGTTCCATGCGAATATCGAAGAGCCTGCAGCTTTTGCGGGACACGAATCTCTCGGTAGCGGAGATAGCCAAGCAGGTAGGCTTTCCGTCGTACACGCAGATGGTGTATTCGTTCCAAAAAGTGGTAGGAATATCGCCGTCGAATTGCCGAAAGCATTTCATCAACGACGAGATAGCGCATTCCTCGCCGAACCACCGCTCGACCTCGGTACGGATCTCGCCCGAGGACTATCTTCTCGACGACGAAACGTTCTATTCCGCGTACTATAAAAAAGACCTCCACACCACGGCGGAGGACATTTTAAAAAATTATTGAGTTTTTCGGTAACTACCCCAAAAGAAAACGCACCGCTGTGGGTGCGTTTCTCTTTTGGAGCGGTTTTTCTTTTATTATTTGAATTTTTGGGGATCTAAACTTCCTCCAAAATGTTATCATTCAATAAGAAATCAAACACGTTAATTTTTTTGTATCCGTTCTTTAAGTTTACAAACGGGTCATCGTCCATAGTGATAACAATCTTTTTATATCCATCATCTAATCCATAGAAAGACGAAACTTCTTGTTCGTTTTTGTCGGGATCGCTTAACGTATACGCCACTTGAATATAATATAGATTTTTATCATCCCGCGCCACAAAATCAATCTCTTTCGTATTATTTTTTCCGATATCCACGATATACCCACGGCGAATTAAATCCAAATAAATAATATTTTCCAACGAATGCGTGATTTCTATCTGTCTATAATTTAATTTACTGTTCCGTATCCCTAAATCAGAAATATAATACTTGTTGAGCGTCTTCAAATACTGCTTACCTTTGATATCGTAGCGTTGCGCTTTATAAAACAAATAGGCATCACAAACAAACTCTAAATAATTTCCAATCGTGTCGGGAGTAACTTTACTATATCCGTTGCTTTTTAGCGTATCTGCAATCTTGTTTGCGCTAACGTAAGAACCGATATTCGAGCATAAGAAGTCAATAACCGCCTCAAACAAGTTTTCTTGTCGTATACCGTGCCGTTCGATAATATCTCTGCCGACAACAGTTTTGCAAATCATTTTCAAGTATTCAACTTTATTTTTGCTATCGTCTTCCGCCACCAAATAGGGAAGACCGCCGTACATAAGATAATTATTAAAGCATTGTCTTTTATCGCCACCGTAATAATCGTAAAACTCCGCAAAGGAAAGTGGATAAACTTTGATTTCAATACTACGCCCACGCATTTTCGTGTTGATATCTTTGGATAACAGTTTAGAGTTTGAACCCGTAATATAAACGTCGCAATTATAATCCACACGAAGCCCGTTTACAACGTCTTCAAACCCGTCAACCATCTGGATTTCGTCGATAAAAATATAGTATCTATCATCGTTTACGATTTGTTCTACAATCGCGTTATAAAGCGCGTCCGCATTACGCAAACTTTCATTTTTCTTGGTTTCAAGATTGATTTTGATAACGTTCTCTTTTTGAACGCCTACACTTAAAAGATAATCATAGTAAATCTCAAACAAAAGCACGGATTTTCCGCATCTACGAATACCCGTAATTACTTTTACAATATCTTTATCCTTTTGTCTAATCAATTTATCCAAATATTTTTGACGATTGATATACATACACACCTCAAATATTGATTTTCTTTATTATACTCTAAAAACTTTTTTTTGTCAATAGTTTTTCGAGTAGATAACAAATATCCTACTATTTTAGACTAAATCGCCCGTAAAAAACCAACAAGAAATTGAAACCTTTTTTGAATACTTGCAATTAAGTGGAAGACCAATTCCCGCCTTTTTTCAAATATAAAAAGAAAATCCGAACCAATCGCCTGTTACGATATAGCTCGGATTATACTGATTTGGAGCAGGTGAAAGGGGGCATAGTCTGCACACTTCCACGGGTATCAAAACCCATCATTTTACCCGTTTTTCGGGGATTTTGGGGCATTTTTGCGTGATTTTTTATGCTTTATCCAACCGCTTATAGCACTTCTATTTCGTACTCGCTTCCGCTTTTTTGCCCGTCAAATTTGGACTTTCAACTCGCAAAATTCGAGCGATTGTCGGTCGTGTTTGTTCGGGTGGGCGATATGGTTTCGCACTTCTATCACGGTAGCAGGTATGGGTTCAAACCCGTCAAGTAGGCGTTGCAGGTTGAACGTTATGCGTATTTCGTTGTTATCCATAGTGATAAGGTGTATGATTTCCCGATAGGTTGCGCGTAGGACTTGTTCATCCGTTGACGTCAACCTTTGTAGGTAAGTGTCCGCCATTCGCATTATGCGTTTGGGCTTGAACGCAGGGTACATAGAAATTCTTTCGTTCAAGAGTTCCGCTTGCCGTGTAAGTTCGTTTGCTTCCCATCGGATTTGGTGGTTTTCTTGTTCGAGATACTTTCGCAGGGCTTTCATTTCTTCTTCCGTTTCTTTCAGGCAGTTTTCATTGATAAGCCTTTCTTTTTCTTCGATTTCATCTAACAAGGCATTATACTCGGCTTGCATTTTCTCGTAAGCCTTGATATATGCGATACGTACAAGGTCTATCAGTTTTTGCCGATTTTCCTTTTTAAGTAAGCACCGCGTTAAGAGCCGATGAACGTACGCTTCGAAGTATTCCGCATTTGTAGGGGTGGTTGTACACGTTTTTTCTCGTCCGTTGCAATGGTAGTGTGGTACGCCGATATGCTTTTCCTTTTGGTTGTACCTTACGCCACCGCATACCGACTTACCGCAACAACCGCACTTCATCAACCCTGCGAATAGGTACTTGCCGTTAGGGTTGAAGGTGATTCGCCTTTGCTTGCGTTCGTCCATTTTTGCTTGCACCTTGAAGAACGTTTCATC
This sequence comes from Candidatus Scatosoma sp., assembly GCA_045124465.1. Classification (GTDB taxonomy): domain Bacteria; phylum Bacillota; class Clostridia; order Christensenellales; family Borkfalkiaceae; genus Scatosoma. Next base: position 20,099 of record JBGVLV010000035.1, on the reverse strand, counting down.
GTCTATGATACGGGGCATACCGTCGGGGATTCGTATGATTTCCGATTCGGGCTTACTTTTATGCTTATTGCGGATACCGCGTTCGTCTTTTTCCGCTTCCACGTTGAACGAGTATTCCCCGATATACTTTCGATTCCGCAGTATATCGTATAGGTGTGCTGTGTATTCCCTGCCGTCTGCCCGTCGATAGCCGTTTTCGCAGAGATACTTGCGGATTTGAACGTAGCCGTAGCCCTTCAAGAATAAGTCGAAGATAAGGCGCACGGCTTCCGCTTCCGTTTCTTCTATCACGTACCTTTTGTTTTGCACCTTGTAGCCGAGCAGGGGCATACCGCCGAGAGCCTTTCCTTCTCTTGCGTTCGCAAGTAAACCTGCCCGACATTCTCGCGCAAGTTTTTTAGAGTACAGTTCAGCCATACCCATCGACATTAACTCGAAGAACTCGCCTTCGGGCGTTTCGTCGAATTCTTCTATGGTGCTTACAACCTTGATTCCGTATTTCCGCAGGTATTTTTTGTAGTGTCTTGCGTCGTCTACGTTTCGCGCCCATCTATCCATACGGTGTACGATAACAAAGCGAAACTCCCGTTTTTGTGCATCCTTTATCATTTCTTGGAAACTCTTTCGGTTTGCGCTTGTACCCGTTTGCGCTTCGTCTACGTATTCGTGGCGCAAGTGGATATTGTGCCGTTCGCAAAATCGCCGTATTTCCGCGAGTTGTACGACGATACTTGATTCTTGTTGCCTGTCGGATGAATACCGAGCATAGGCAACGCCTTCTAACTGTACCATTTCCTGTATTCTCCTTTGTTTTTTGCATAAAAAGAGCGCATAGCCCTTTTCCGAGCTATGCGCATTGTTTTAATCGTATTCGTCGTAGTCTTCGTCTTCATCAGGAAGATACTCGAAGTAATCTTCATAATCGAACACGATTTCGTAATCACGGAGTTGTCCGTAATTGTTTACGAGTATATCTTGGGGGACAAGAGAGAGCGTATCGGGATTGAATTGCCCGTATCGGTATTCTTCCAATGTAGAAGTAATTGCTTCATACCAATTCTCGTATACACCTCTACCGTACAATGGTATCAATGTATTTGCCTTTCTTGTCCGTAAGGTCAACGTAAACTGTGCTAATATCTCTGCTACCTTCAATAGTAATATTTTCAACGTATAAATTCATCTTTTTCATAAGTTATCTCCTTCCTTTTAATTTTTTAATATTATTTCGATGTCATCGTTAGTATCGTCAACGATGATTTTTTCAATGAATATCCCAACGAGTTCACGAGCAAATTCGTTGGACGTAAACAAATCATCCACCGTTAATTCGGTTGTTTTCGCCTTGAATTTCGCTTCGATTTCGTCGATACGGGATAGCAAAGTGTTCAACTCGGCGAGCCTTGTTTTATGTTGCTCTTGATAGCCGATAGATTCGCTTGCTTTTGCCTCGCAACGTTCCGCAATCGCCTTGTTGCCTGTATTTGCAAGTTGGTTGATTAAACCGTTAATATGGTCTTCAAGCCTGTCGATATGTTGTTGCGTTGATTTGGCTTCATTGAGAGTGCGTTTTTTTAATAGACTAAACACCGTATCTTTGGCATTTGTGGCATACAGGTATGCGTTCACTTCATCCGTAAGCACTTTTTTCACGACCGTTTCAAGATATACAGCGTTGACTTTTTTTGTCTTGCATACCTTATCACGTCTTGAACCGTGGTTAGGACAAGCATACGAACGAATACGACCGTTTCCACGTCCGCCACTATTCGCCATACCGCTCATCGACGATCCGCACGATTTACATTGCACGAATCCCGTTAGGAAGTATTCGGGGTTAGCGTTTTGGTGTGGTCTACAAGACTTTCTTGCTTCAAGGATTGCTCTTACTTTGTCGAACTGTGCCTTTGTTATGATGGCAGGTATCGCCGTTTCATTGCGCACCTCGTCGAAATGTTCAAGAAGTACACGGTTTTTCTTACGCTTACCGTTTTCACGATTGTAAATGTAAGTACCGTAATACTTTTCGTTTTCAAGCATAGACTTCAACGTAGAAATGGTAAACTTCTTTCCTTGTCTTGTCTTAAAGCCTTGTTGGTCTAATTTTTCGATAACTTTTTGATAGCTATTTCCGCTTGGCGGTCATAGCGAAGATTAACCTTACGGCAGGGGCTTCATCTTCGTTGATTTCATACTGTTTGTTTACTATTTTCAACCCGTAAGGTGCTTGACCACCTGCGCAGTCGCCCTTTTGAACGTTATGAATTTCACCTTGCATTACACGGCTTGCCGTAGCTCTTGCGTGATATTGATTTTGACACAGCAAGATACCGCGCATAAATTCACCGACGGGGGTTTGATTCCCCGATATATCATCACCTGCAAGCAACGTACACCCGTAAGTGTTTAATAGTTTAATGCTTGTTGTTGCGTCGCCTAAATCACGAGCAAGTCTATCAAGACGTAGTACGACTATAACGTCGATTTCGCCTTTTTCGGCTTTGCTCATCATTGCAAGGTACTCTTCGCGGTTGTTTGTAAACATACCGCTCCTGTCGTCTTCTTGGAAGATTTCAGTGAGTTTTAGGCAGTCGTAGCGTGCGATAAATTCGGTGCAACGTTCTATCTGGGTAGGGATGGAAGTTTGCCTTTCATCCTTTGTACTCTTACGAGCATAGATAGCAGTGCGGAGTTTTTCAATTCCGCTTGGTTTCAGATACTTTTTTCAGTTGCCTGTTCAGGGCTTGGATTTCTTCTACATTAAGTGTTCTCATTGTTATTTTCTCCTATATATTTTTTTGTGATGATTTCCGCGAGCGTTTCGTTGAGTTCGTCGTTGGTGGGGGTATGACTTTCTTTCGTCGCAGGGGACAGTTTTACCTGTCCCTTGCTTGCGTAGAGTTCACTACGCTTAATATGAATACTTCTCATTCTTCACCTCCGAACAAATCGTCGAGAGCCTTGCTATCATCCACCTCGTATGTGCTTACGGGGGTTTCGGGTTGTGCTTCTTCTACTTTGGGTGGTTCTTCACCTTGGGGTTCGACAATCCCCCCTTGGATGATAAGGCAATCGCACCTTGCCACTTGACCTTCGATACTGTATTTTCGGGTGTTGTGGTCGCCATCACCTTTGGCTAACTCGCGTTCTATCCACTTTTGACGGATTCCGCGAAGTTCGCCACCAAGTCCATTCTTTTCGAGGATTTCTTTTGTGATTTCTTCGAGCAAATGTACTTCCCAATGTGTACTGTACTTTATTATTTTTCCGTATGCGTTTTTAGGGCGATAATCTTCCCTAAAATGACCAATCAACGTATCATCTTTCGTTTGTCTATCTTCCAAGAAGTTTGCTTGATGACGGAAGATAAAGTCTACTACGCAACGATAAGCCTTTAATGCGTTATCGCGTTCTTCGATAGAGTCTTGTTCGCATTGAATAAAACGCTTTATCAACTCTTCCGATGATAGACCGAACGCAAACTTCGCGTTAAGAAGTTCTATCGTTAGGTAGATAGCCGCAAACTTATTCGCCAAACGGTCGGTAAGATTATCGGTTTTATCCATAAACCCTTTTACACGTTCTACGGATTTTTTAAAGCCCGTACATAGTTTTCCCATAGGAATTTTTGCTACAAAATCGGCAAATTCTTTGCCCGTAAAGCCATAGTTCTTGCGAACAACCGACTTCACGAGTTCGGATTCTTCCGCCGATTTAGTCCATTGAATCCCTTGTGTGTGCAATACGCGCGCTTTTGTACCTTGATATTGTTCGCCGTAGTCCAAGATAGGAGTTTCGCTTGATGTAATCGCTACGCCACTCCAACCCAAACCACCTTCGCAAAGTTCGCCATTCCCATTCAAACGACCCTTGTGTGTGCCGTCTGCGAGTGAATAGATAAACTGTGTGAGTTGATTTTTAAGGTAGGGGTTCGTTGTAATATCGTCTATTACAAACGGAACACCGTGTACCCCATCAATGCGCCCGAATATTGCGTTCAAGGTATTATTTGCCGTAAAGCATAAGCCGTTGTTTTTATTGCTTATTTCAGGATTCATAAAAGGACTGCACATTAGCATTTCAGCCGTAGACTTACCCGTACTGGATGTACCGCAAAGGTTTACGATTACTGTACCCAAATCGGCTTCTTCTCCATTCAACCTTGACACTACAACCGCAGAGTACCCGATTGCAAGCGCAAGGCTTAATTCAGTTGAAGGGAATACTGTATCTTGCAGGAATTGAAGATACGTTGCTTCATCACCGCGCTTGAACTCAAATTCTTTGCGTGTAGTGAGAGCGGTATTGCCACCGAAGGTAGTTTCATCGTAGAAGTAATAAGTTTGACCATTGAACGGATACCACCCCAAAACTTTGTTGCGATATACGATACTATTTGTTATCCTGCATTGTCTATATCCATAGAGCAAGTGTTGCACAACCGAACCTGCGAAATAAGGGTCTATGATAATACCATATCTGCTTAATAGTGCCATCAGGTTTGGTTGATATATACAATCCGAAGAGATTTCGAATTGATATATACGGACATTATGGTCGTTTACTTCAATAAGCCACGTGTCTAACCCGTTAGGGTCTTCTACGTTGCGTACGATTGCGATAATGTCGAAAATAGGTGCTACGTCTTGTTGAACACCTTTTGTTGTCGGATAATCAAAGCATCCGATTAGTTAAATTTCTTTTAAACATTTTTCACCTCTTTTGGTATAATAGTATGCAATTCCCTTTTCTTCGTCAAACGTTCTTCGACGATACGACTTGTAGTAGACAGCGACGGGATGATTAACCGTTTCCGCACGGGTTTATAGGTTGCGCGGCTTCCTGTTTAGTTAGGGAACGTTATCTAAAACTTATCGCTTTTTCTCCCGAAGAAAAGAATACGTTTACATTCGTAGTCTTCTCTTTCTACGATGTCGACAACCTTGCGGTTGGATTTACGACACCGTCCTTTACCGCACGTTTTTAGTGTACGCACGGCAACAGGATAAGGCAATGCGCTATCATTCGCATTTCCGTTGTCGATTTCCGTTATGGAATAAGGGGAACTACACCCATTTAATATATAAACTCTTTCATCAAACACTAAACGTAAATATACCATATTCCGATTTTTTTCTTATCCGAGATATACCCGTCTTGCTTCATTCGGTCTATGATTTGCCCTGCTTCAAAATAGGACAGGCAAAGGCGACGTTGCAGGTAAGAGATACAAACCTTCCCGTCTTCCTTTGCTATCCTTATTGCTTTTTCGTAGTTCGTCATACGTTCGCAACCGCAGGGGTGCTTGCGCCACTATCCACGAATCGGCAGAGTTTATCGGGCATTTTCTTATTCTCGATATAGCGTTTGAATCCGTCGCCCACTCTTACGAGAATACGGGTTTTGGTAGGAATATCGTAGATTTTACCCGTCAAGGGGGATTTCCACGCTTTCTTGCCTTCCATTTTTCGCCCTTCGATGGTAAGGTAGTTTTTCTTAATCACCTTATAGCCCATCTTGGCGTATTCCATCGTCAGCTTTTGTTCTTCTTCTATGACCGCGAGAATATCCGAGAGTTTGAACCCGAACTTCTCCGCGATTTGACGGGCAACCGTCATTTGGTCAATGGTTTTCACCGTGTTTTTGCTTTTAAGGCTCTTGCCTTCTTCTTTCTTTGTTCCTTGCTTCTTGCTTGCCATTTTCTTTGTTCCTCCTGTTTTTAATATTCATAGGCAAATAGCATAGTGCTATGGTCGCCGTCGTCGATTACGAAGATTTTTTCGTGTAGGATTTCTTCGTATTCGGGGCGGTAGTTGGTGTAGTGTACGTTTAGCATAGGCGGTTGCTCCTGCTCGTGGTGTAGAGCAAGGACTTCTCCGTCGATTTTTTTGAACGTGAACACTTGCAGGTAGTCGATTTTCTCATTCGAGAACAAGATTCGTGCGTCAATCGAAGTCCATATCAGACGTTGTAAGTCTTGCGGTAGGCGTTGGTCGATTCCGCACGTTACGTAGCGATTTTGTGGCTCAAACATCTCATTTCTCCTTGTGGTTGTGAATTGCCCGAAGTTGGGCGACTTTGTACCCGATTTTTGGTGTTTGTGTGTGCCGATAGCGCGAGTATGCGCCGTAGAACACGTGCGAAATTCGGGCAGTTTTAGGGTAATAACGGCACGCGCTCAAAGTATATGATACCGCCACCGTCATCCGAGAAAACGAATACGCTTTGTTTCCAATACGCGCCGTCAAGAGTGTTAATAATTCTGCTGTATTCGGGCGCGCAGTTCGATAACGCATATTCCTTTTCTACTTCCTGTGCTTCGGCTTTTGTTTCCGCTATGATTAGGACCGCCGTTGCTCCGCCTTGGTTTACTTCTTCCACGGCTTGCATTTGATTTTCTGCTTCCGCTTTTAGTTCGTTTGGGGCGTTTGCACCCACCATGTACGCGATGAGTTCGCCCATTGTTTGAAATTTCTTCATAGATTTTCTCCTTGGGGACATAGTAAAAGGACTAACGTTTTTACACGTTAGCCCCATTTAATAGTCGTTTGTATTTAGTTGTTAAATGGTAGCACCCATTTAATAGTTGCCCACCATTTAATAGTTAAATGGCAGTACCATTTAACAGTTACATTGCGCCATGTAATAGTTAAATGGGAATACATACGGCGTGTACTTTGCTTGTATGTATCATTTACCACCAATGTTATAATATATGGATGTTAAATGGTATTTTTCAGTAAAAATAAGCCCTGCGGATAGAGATTTCCACAGGGCGTTTTACTTTTTATTCCCTTCCGCTTTTGAAATGGGTTTCTTGGAATTGAAGTAAGAAAAAAGGATTCGGAGTTATCGCTATTTCCATAGGGATTTTTATTAAACTCGGCTTTTAACAAGTCGAGTTTTCTTTTGCCCACACAAAACGACTTGACATTTTATTGTTTTTTTGATATAATAAACGCACCGATAAATAAGAATTTGATGAGGAGGTCAACACAATGAAAAAAACACTATCGTTAATTTTAGCCTTAATAACCCTTTTGTTCTGCCTTACAGCTTGCAGAATAGATAAGTATAAAGATTATCACGCAACGAATATGGAAGCAAAGACATTTACGACATATTATGATGATTTGATTTTTGAAGCAGATACAGTTGAATTGATTACGGATTATGAAACCTATTCAGATTATCGATTTAATCTTGATTATACCAAAGGTTTCTTTGAGAACAACAATTTGCTTGTGTTTATCGTTCAGAGTTGTTCTACTGACCAAATGGAATTCGTAGAGCTGAGAGAAAAAGAAGGCGTACTATATCCCTTGTTTGAACGTGAGAAAATAGGAGAAAACGATCCCGTAACAGAAGATATTATTATATCGTCTTATTGCGTTGAAATATCGAAAAAATTTGAATACAAAGCAGGCGAGATAATTTATAATTACAAGTGAACTTCCAATTTGTCGAACAGTTATCCTTGTGGAAAAATTTAAAAGTGTAGCACACTATACTTTGCAAGCAAAGTCGTGTGTTTTGCAAAGCAAAAAAGAAAAGAGTAGCAAAAATTTTGCTACTCTTTTATAACGTCTAAAAAATCCCTAAGTGGCACGCCCTTTTTCCAAATCTTTTTTCTTTTACCTTTGAATCGTGCGTACAAGGCTACATAAGCGACCTTCCGAGAAGTGCCGTAAGATTTTGTCGGGAGCTTCCGCAAAGCGATAATACGCCTGTTTCGTGTACTTGTCGGGGTTGCCGTAATACACCACGTAGCGCAAGCCAAAGGCAAACTCTTTCTTGTGGAATAGTCTTTCAAGGGGCGATTGCCAACCTTCCAACACATTATCCGCAGTATGCCATATAAACACCGAACGAGTCTTCGCCGTGGGGTATTTATTGCCGTAGGTCATTACGTTTTCCAACATCTTCAAACCTTCGCCAAAATCGGGGTTTCCGTGGGGCAGGTACGCGTTGAACGGATGAACAAAGAACGCTTTATCGTTGTAGCCGATAATATGCAACTTCGTCTTGTAGGGGCAAAACTCTAATGCCCGTGCCACTTTTGTTATGTTTTGCTTAATACGGTTTGCCACGATTCCGCGTGTCTTAACCGAAGTGTCGATGATATAGTAAATATTCGTTGTTTTCATTGTTGATTCTCCTTGTTTTTGTGAAATGATAAACGCCCACGACAAAACTGCCGTGAGCGCGTGATTTTTTGTGATTTTTCGAGAAAGGGGCTGTTCCGTCCCGCCCACCCCCCGAGACGATTTTTTATGGAAATCTAACCCTGTTGCCCGTTCGGGCAGTTCCCCCTTTCGGGGGCAGTCCTTGCTTGCCTATCCTGTTTCAATCGGGGAAAGTGGGGAAGGTGGGGATTTGACTTTTTGATAGGGCTTCCCCGATTTCCCCGACTTCCCCGTTTATTTTCGGGCAGGTAGGCATAAAACTTTAAACTTTTAGGTTTAGAGTGGATTTTCCCGTCTTCCCCGATTTCCCCACTTCTTACGAAATAGGTATCGTTTAGGATAAAACCCTTAATGTTCAGGGTAGCGATTTTCACGCAAAGGTGGTGTTTGCCCGATTTTAGCCCGAAACACGATAGGATTTCTTATGGCGTTTACGGCTACCACTAATAATACAGGGGAAAATGGGGATAAAAAGCAAAACACACTTCCATACCCCTTACAATTCAAGGTGGTGGAAGTGTGCTTGGTTGGAGCAGGTGACGAGAGTCGAACTCGCCGGGAACAGCTTGGGAAGCTGCCGCCATACCGCTAGGCGACACCTGCGCTTTTTTCTTTTAACGTCCCTATTATAACCGTTTTCCGCGTAAATGTCAACGATTTTTTCTCGCTTTTCCATAAACGCGGAAAACTTTTCGCTTTCACGCCCGCATATCCGCTTTACAGTCTTTACACCTGCCGTAAAACTCGATCGCGCAACCCTCGATCTCGAAATCGTTACACGCGACCGCGCTCATCTTCGCCATAGCTTTCCCCGCCTCCGTCACAACGTCCGCTACCCGACCGCAACACACGCACCGCGCGTGACAATGCGCCCGCGTGTTATAGTCGTACCGCACTTCGCTGCCCGCAAACCTCAGCTCCAACGCCTGACCGCTCGCCGCAAATCCGCTCAAAACCCGAAACACCGTCGCCCGCGATACCGTCGGATAATTCTCGTGCACCTGACCGTATACCTCCGTCGCCGTCGGATGATCAAGCGCTTGCAACGCTCCGTATATGATCTGTTTTTGTTTTGTCTGCCGCTCTTGCATACCGCTCTCTCCTCCTTTCTTTGCTTGTTATTGAGATTGAATACTGATTATATTATACCATAGCTTATCAAATCCGTCAAGAGATTTTGCGAAAAAAATTACGGAAAGATTTGTTAACGAAAAGTATTGACTTTTTTCGAAAAATTGCCTATAATAGACTTGTCACATCAATTGAATAATTTTTTTGACAAAGGGATATAGTTTCGGTAGGACTATATCAAATCGCTTTTACAAAATTCCTTTTGTCAAAAATTGGTGTGACAACCTTTGCGAGTGGTATAGCTTACAATGCCGTTCTCGCAAGAGGGCGGCACTTTTTTATGGATTTTGAACACGAGGGAAAAGATATGGACGAGAAAAACGTATTAGAGTTTAAACTTGCTTGCGAGCGTTATCTTAATACGCGGGGGTTGTTCTCGTTGCGCGCTTACGGTCGGTCGCTTTCGTTGGTCGATCCGACGGCGAAGAAAAAAAGCGAGCTGATCCAAGACATTATCGGCGTGCTTTGCGGGGAGTTCGTTCCGCAAAGGAACGCCCGCGGCGCGCCCATTAAGAGCAACGTTTTCGAACCGGATATTCTCGAAACGATCGAGCTTTTCAAACGGCAATATCTGTACGGGGAAATTCAAATCGAGCTGAAAGAGGAAGAAGTTCCCGAACCCGTCGAGGAAAAAATCCCCGAACCGCCCGTTTCCGCAGAGCCGATCGACCACATTGCCGCTCTGACCGAAGAGCAAAGAAAGCTTTTCAACGATTTTTTGAACAGTTTACAAGTACCCACTACTCCTTAAATCGCCGTATGGCGATAGCTCCCTCGTTGAGGGAGTTTTTTTGTTGCGTGTTTTCTTCCTATATATTATAAAAAAGAAACGGAGTTGTGTATGCGTGCCACTCATAGGGATTTAAATTGAATAATTTATAAAACTCGACTTATCAAAAGTCGAGTTTTCTTTTGCCACGCATAACAAGTTGCATAAAATATTAATTTGTGGTACAATAAACTCACCGATAAATAAGAATTTGTAGGAGGTTATGTATGCTTGAAAAAATGAGTGATTTCTTTGAGGCAAGACTTGACGGATACGATGAGCATATGATGACCAACATCGAATCCGCAAACGAATTCTATCCCTTTACAGCAAAGCAATTGCCAACCGCTGAAAACTGCCACGTGCTTGATTTGGGCTGTGGCACGGGATTGGAACTGCAAGAATACTATACGCTTAACCCATCGGCAAAGGTTACAGGCATCGACTTGTCACAAGGAATGTTAGCCGAACTTAAACGAAAATTCGTGGGCAAGGATATAACCTTGGTACTTGGCTCGTATTTTGATGTGCCGCTTGGTGAGAATGTGTTTGATGCCGCTGTATCGGTGGAAAGCTTGCACCATTTCACGAAAGAAGAAAAGGTGGGCTTGTATTCTAAATTGCATACAGCATTGAAGAATAAGGGATATTTTATCTTAACGGATTATTTTTCATTGTCCGACGAAGAAGAACAGATGCACAGACGGAATTTGTTAGCATTGAAAGCAGAACAAGGCATTACCGATGATGAGTTCTACCATTACGATACACCGCTTACCGTGAAACACGAGCTTGAAGCTCTTGTTGAAGCGGGATTTGCATCCGTAGAGGTCTTAAATAATTGGGGAGCAACATATACGGTAAAAGCAGTTAAATAAACTGTCAAATTCCAATTTATCGAGTTGATAGTCTTTGTGGGAAAATTTCCAAAAGTGTAGCACACTATACTTTCAAATGAAAGTCGTGTGTTTTGTAAAGCAAAAAGAAAAGGATAGCAAAAAATTTTGCTATCCTTTTATAGTTCCTAAAAAATCCCTAAGGAAAGAGCACATAGCCCCGTTTCTTCTTTTTCGGGTAAACCGTTTCGGCTTAACCCAAGTTCTTTACGTTGACGATCGCGAGTTCTTCGCCGCTCGTCGCGTCCGTGTAGATAACGTAACGTTCTTCCCCGTACGCGCATACGAATTCGTATGCCGCGCGTTCGCCTTTCGGCGTCGCTACGATCGCAAGTCGGGAGGACTCTACGTCCAGACCCTTATGCAACTTCTCGCGCGCCTCGCCGAGCGTTACTTTCGTCGTCGGCTCTTGCCGTTCTTTATGGTTCTTCACGTACTTCGTGGCGTCCATCGCCGTGACGATACCCCGCGTACGGCAGACCTGCACCCGCAGCATATCCGGATATACCACTACCCCGTCGAGATTGTACACGAACGTGAAATCGGCGTTCGTACCGTTCTCCCGCACGCGTACCGCGGTCATATTCTCATAGCCGAGTTTGGTCAGGAACTCTTCCGCGATACGTTTGGAGTTCTCTACGTCGAACTTCTCTTCCGAGCAATCCTCGTAGTAGTCGAAACGGAGCAATTCCCCGCTCGCGCAGTCCACTTCCGCAAACAGCAACGTACCCTTTTGATCGTGACCCTGCACGTTATACGCCGTATAGCCCCGACCTACCGTTTCGCCGACGCATTGAAATTCGCCGATGTTGTATTCCGCGAAATAGTTCGCGCACAGATCTTCCGCTTTGGACGGCTCGATCTTGGTCGCATTCTCCTCGCCCATGGGCGGCGCGTCCGCGTTTCGTTGCTTACCTGCCCCCTCCGTTTCCGAACCGAGCTTGTTCTCCGCGAGCGTAGCGTTCTCCAAGCGTTCGAGCGTTTCTTTCAGACCGCCCTCGCCCTTTTCGAGGTAGCTCGTAATATCCTTATCCGTCATTCTGGTCGCGAACTCGTCGAGCTGTTCTCTCGCGGAATGGTTGATCTCGTACAAATGCGCGAGCACTTCCTCGTCCTGCGCCGACAGCGTGCCGCCGTGACGGAGCTTGGACAGCATTCTCTCGCTCTCGAACGCAACGCGGTTGATGAACGAGGTCAGATTTCTGTCCGCCTCCGCCGTGACGGGCATTTTTTCAAGGTCGAGTTCGGCGAGCCGAGCCTGCACCAAAAGATCGGTGAGGATTCTCGTCTGTTGCGCCGAGGACGCGGATACGCGCGCTCTGTCGAGGTCGTTGTCTACGTTCTCCATGATCCCGATCAGCTCGTAGGTCGTGGAACGGTAGCCCGACATCGCGCTGTCCTTCGTCCGTTTCATATCCACCGCGCCGATGGTGACGACGGTCGTCAGCGCGAGCGTGACCGCGCCGAGCGAGATGACTGCGGCGAGCCAACCGCCGTAGCCCTTTGCGCGGCTTTCGCGTTCCTTGCCGTTACGGTTTTTCGCGCGGTGTTTTTCCTGCGCGCGGTTGGCTTTTCTGTGCGCGCGTTCGCGGATCTTTTCTTCCTTTTCCGCTTTGCGTTTCTCGATGAGCGCCTTGCGTTCGGCGGCGTGTTTTTCCGCTTTCGCCTTCTTTTCCGCCGCGCGTTTTTCGGCTATCGCTTTGCGCTCCGCCATACGTTCTTTCGCGGTCTTGGAAAGGCGGTCCTCCCATTTCTTTTTACGGGCGGCGGCTTTTTCCGCGCGCGCCTTTTCCTTTTCTTCCTTGCGCTTTGCCTGTTCCTCTTTCTTTTTTAAGGCGGCGGCTACGCGCGCTTTCGCCGCCTCGCTCTCCTTTTCCGCTTTGCCGTTACTGCTTTCCGCGTTCATTTTCTTGGCGCTGACCTTCTCCTCCGAGCTTGATCTTTGCGCGGCGGACTTGCTTGCGGGCGAGGACTTTTTGACCGTCTTTTTCACGTCCACGGCTTTTTCTCCGTTCTCCTCGCGGCGGGTTTGGAGTTCCTTTTCGACTTCCTCTACCTTTTCCGCGCCCGAGGATACGTTGGTTGCGATTTCCGTTGTTTTCTTTTCTTTCATCTTTTCTCCCTCCTATCAGATAGCGAACACGTGCTTGCCGATGACCGTTACGGTCTGACGGTTGAATATCCACGAACTCGTCGCGACGGCGGGGTTATAATAATAGATCGCGCCGCCCGTCGGGTCCCAGCCGTTGATGGCGTCCCGAGCCGCTTTCATCGCCGTATCGTCGGGCGTGAGATTGATCTGACCGTCCGTCACCGCCGTGAACGCGTGTTTTTGATACACCACGCCCGAAACGGTGTTGGGGAACGCCTCGCTCCGCACGCGGTTCAAAATGACCGCGCCGATCGCGACCTGACCCGTATACGGTTCGCCTCTGCCTTCGGCATAGATGGTCTTGGCGAGCAGGTAGACGTCCGAACTCGAATATCCGCCCGCGCCGCCCGTTTGGGTGCTGGAAGAACCCGTTTTCAAAACGTTATACGAGTCGTTCATACCCAGCGCCTTGTAGGTCGCAAGCCCCACGACGCCGTCCGCCGTCAGACCGTTCTTTTTCTGGAACGCGACGACCGCGGCTTTCGTACCCGCGCCGAACACGCCGTCCACGCTCCCGTTATAGTAGCCCCAAAGTTTCAAACGGCGTTGGACCTCTTTGACCTCGCCGCCTTTCGAGCCTTGACGGAGAACGGCGACTTCGAGCGTCTGTTCCAAGGTAGCGGCGTCGCCGTGCATTTTGCTCTTCATCGAAGTGCAACCGGTGATCGCCGCCGGTAACGTCAAAGTCAGCGCTATCGCCGCCGTCAACGCGCATTTCTTTACTGATTTTCTCATACTCTTTCCTCCTGTATGTACGGGAAGGACGGGGGCAGGTATTCGTTGACGGCAAGTTGCCGTCAGTTCTTCTTCCAGTTTTCTATGATCTCCGCGATCTTGCTCTTATAGACCACGTTCCCTTGCGACGAACCCGCAAAGCAGAGGGGCGGATAGACCACGCACCACCAGTTATCGCCCTTGCCCGAACCAAGCTCGACGATGAGAGCGGTATACGTGCCGGCGGGGAGAGTGTAGTCCCCGTAAACGCGGGTGGGAAATTCCTCCGTGCGTACCTCGGCGCGGGCGGCGTAGTCGAACCCGTTGCGGGCAAGCACTTCGTTCGCGGCGGTTTCGATCCTCGCAAGGTTTTTCTCGATCCCCGCCGTCGCGGCGGCTTTGGTTTCGTATTCGGCTACGAGCGGGGTGAGATAGGCTACGATCCCGTCGCGGACGAGGTATTTCACCGCTTGCGCGTCCTCGTCGTTGGAATCGGCGCGGATATGGATACGCAGGTATTCGCTTTGCTCCGTCGCCGCCGATCCGAAACAACCCGAAAAACCGAGCGCCGTTAAACTTATTATGATTGACAATAAAAAAATTATGCAGACCTTTTTCATAAAAAAATAACCTCCGTGTTCTGTCACACGGAAGTTATTGACCGTAAACTGTGTATTTATACCTTACTTTCACGAAAAATTTATTCCTCTTTCGCCTCCGACCAGCGGTGTTCGTGCAGTTCGCCTTCGTACGAAAGACCGGGGAAATCGTTCTGTCGGAGCGCCTCGTACAGCGCGATCGCGACCGAGTTGCTGAGATTGAGCGACCGCGCCGCCTCCCGCATCGGGATTCGCAGGCACTCGCCCTTGTGCTTTAACAGCAGTTCTTCGGGCAGACCTTTCGTTTCCTTGCCGAACACGAGAAAGTCGCCGTCTTTAAACGCTCCGTCGCAATGTCTTTGGCGGGCTTTGGTCGTAAAAAAGAAAAACCGACCGTCGGGGTATTTCTCGGTAAGCTCGTCGAAAGAATCGTAATAGAGGACCTCGACGAGGTTCCAGTAATCGAGTCCCGCGCGTTTGAGATACTTGTCCGACACTTCGAAACCGAGCGGGCGGATCATGTGCAGCCGCGTGCCGGTAGCGGCGCAGGTGCGGGCGATATTGCCCGCGTTTTGGGGGATTTCGGGTTCGACGAGAACGATATTGAACATAGCGTGCCTACCTTTGCGCGAGTTGCGCGATACATTATTATTTTACACGCGCGCGGAGGATTTGGCAAGCGTTTTCGCGGTCGATTTTCCGTATTTTGGAAAAAGCGTTCGGCGTATGATCGGGCTTGGATCGCGCATACTGCATTTCGAGAAGGCGGCGCCTTTGAAAATGGAGTTTATTATGCAATTTGAAAACACGGAAACTTTTAAAAACCTTGCCCGCTCCTTTGCGGGCGAATGTCAAGCGGGTATGCGGTATCAGATGATCGCGAAACTCGCTATGAACGAGAAAATGAAAACGCTTGCGGACGCTATCCGCACGATAGCCAAAAACGAAACGTTGCACGCTACCCAGTTCTTTAACAAGATCATCGAAAAGACGGGCAGCCGCGACAATATCGAGTTCGACGCGGGCTATCCCTTTCACGCGGGTACGCTCGCCGAGGGATTGAAATTCGCCGCGACGGACGAGAAAAACGAATCGGAAGATATCTATCCCGAATTTGCCGTTACCGCGCAAAGAGAGGGGTTCGAGGATATCGCCGCTTTGTATAAAATGATCGCGGAAGTCGAAAGACAGCACAAGATCGTCTTTCAGTATCTTTGCGACGGCGTGAAGAACGGTACGCTCTATAAATGCGACAAACCCATTTTATGGATATGCAGCGAGTGCGGCTATATGCACGTGGCGACCGAGGCGTGGAAAGTTTGTCCCCTCTGCAAAGCGGAACAGGGCTACGTCGATCTGCACCTGCCGTTCGAGGGCGTAAGACAATAAACCTGCCACGAAAAAGCGTTTGCTTTCCATTTTTCATTTTTTAATTTTTATTTTTTAAAGGAGATTTGATTTTTATGAAAAACAATCAGAACAACAACAACCAGAACAACCAAAACCAGAACGGTCAGAACGAAAAAGACTGCAACAGAAACCGCGGCAGAAATTGCGGCAAGAACAACGACCACAGCTACCAGCACGGCGGCAACAATGACTAAAAAATCCGCTCGCTCCTTACCTGCCCCCACCAAAAAGGCGATCGACACCTTTTCCGATCCGTCCGCGACGGACGTGAACGGCAGTTATACGGGCAGACCGAAAAACAAACGGGAAATACCCGTTCAGGACGCCGACGACCTGTAAGATCCCGTCGGGCAAAAAAAGCTCCTCCAAACGGCGCGACGCCGCTTGGAGGAGCTTTGGCATATTTAATTACGATCTTTGTTTAAACGCGTTCTTTGCGGTGTTTTTGCGAGAATTTATACTTTCCCGAAGGAGTACTCGCGGAAAGCGTTTCGCGCGAAAAACGGGCGGATAAAGGGCTTAAAAATCGTCGTCCTTTCTTCTGCTTTTTTTCGAGCCGCTTTTTGGAGTAGGCGCGTCGTCGTCGTCGAAGTCGTCGTCCTCGTCGTCGTCGAAGTCGTCGTCGAGGTCGTAATAGTCGTCGGCGGAAACGTATTCGAAATCGTCCTCGTCGGCGGTTTCTTCTTCCTCTTCCTCCTCTTCTTCCTCTTCCTCGTCGAATTCGGAGTCGGGGATACCGAGGTCGATCTCTTCTTCCTCGTCGTCGAGGTAGCTGCGCCACGACGCGTCCGCGTCGTCCTCGTTCTCGTCCTCGACCTCTTCTTCCTCGTACGCGGTCTTTTTCTTACATTCCTCGCACATCTTTTCGCCGAACTGCATATAGTTCTCGCCGCAGACGGGGCAGAGTTCCGTTTCTTCCGCCGCCTCTTCCGCCTCGAAGTCGTCCGCGAAGGTCTTTTCTCCGCTCAATTCCTTAACGCATACGTCGCAATATTCCTGCTCGTCTGCGTCGATGAAGTTCAACTCGCATCTGGGGCATAAAATATATCTTGCCATAACTGATCTTTTCCCTCGTTCTTTCGGTTCGTACCGTGTTTTGCTATATTATATTTATATTTTTCGGATTTGTAAACCGTTTTTGCTCCGTTTTTGAATATTTTAGAAAAAAATTTTTCCTCGATTTCCAAAACAAACCGTTCCCCCGTATAAAGGGAACGGTTTTTTCGTTCTTTCGACTTTATTCGTCCTTGTTTTCGTCCTCACTCTCGACCGTTTCCGCGGGTTCTTCGTCGTCCGCGTAAACGTCGATCGTCTTGTCGTCGGTGGTGTCGATCTTCTTGCGCTTATACGCGTTGACCGTCGCCTCGTCCGCTTTCGCTTTCGCCTTTTTCTTGGAATGGATCACAAGCACGGGGATAAGCGTCGCCGCCGCAACGACAAGTACGCTGCCTACGACGATGAGCACGATCGCCCACGTAGGCAGACCGTCGTCCTCGTCCTCTTCCGTCGTTTCGCTCAAAAGGGAATCCACCCAAGCCTCGTCGATCGCCTCCGCGTCCGTCTCGTTCAACGTTCCGACGAGTTGGAGATAGCTGCTTTCGAGCTTGAATTCGGGCGCGTCGCCTTCGAATTTCTTGACGAATTCCGTGAACGCCGCCTGTTCGGAGTCGCTGTACAGGTCGATAACGTCGTCGTACGCCGCCGTCTTACCCGTGCGGAAGTAGTAGGTCATCGCGGTCTGTACGTCCGTTTTCGCCTCCGAGATATAGTCGGTCACGCTCGCGTACGCCTCGTTCGCCGCTACGATCTCCGCCGCCGTACCCATCTTGGTCGCGTAAACGTAGTTATACGATACGTCGCCGAAGGATTGCGCGTTGGAATACAGGATCACGTCGCCGAAGAATTCGGGTTTGTACCACGAATCGTTGAACGTGAGGAAGTCGAGGGATTTGGGCGTGTATTCGTCCTTTTCCTTCTCCTCGGTAGGCAGAAGTTCCGCTTTCTTGTAGTCGCTGTCCGCGCCCGTGCAGTTGATGCGCACGAGGCTGTTGCCTACGCTCGCCGACGCGTAATAGTACAGGTACGCGCTCTCGCCGCTCGCAAGCTCGTTAAGCTCTTTGTCGAGTTTCCAAAGCGTAGCGTCCGAAAGTCCGCTCGCGATCTTGATCTTGTTCGCGGACCATTGACGGTACAGATCGCCGTCCGAGGTCACGTAGAAGTAGTTGTGCGCGCCGTCCTTGTCTACGGAGAATACCGCGCTCGAAGTCGCGTTCTTCGTGTCGCTCGCCACCGTCACGATCTTACTGTCTTTGCCCGTCGCGTTGCCGCTGATGGCGTTCCAGTTTTCTTTCGTGTCCGCGTCCGCGAGGAAGTACAGGTTGGTGTTCTCGCCCGAGGAACTCGTTTGGGGCAGGTCCGTTCTCGTGAAGTATACGCCGCCGTTCTGGTAACTGCTGATCGTATAGTTGTAGCCGTCGAGGGGAAAGGGATCGGTCGTAGTATCGTAGTTGTATACCGTTTTCGTGCTGTTCGTGCCTACGCCGTCCAAAACGAGATCGCCGAGGTTGACGTAAGGGTACGTTGTGTAGTCGTCGAAGTCGTAAGGCTCGTCCGTGTCGTTCTCTTTCGCCTCTTTGTTCAGCTTTTCGAGATAGGACTTGTCGAAGTCGTACGTTTTACCGTTGGAAACGGTATAGGACGCCTCGTCCGCGTTCACCGTCGCCGTCGCCGCCGCGCTTACGCGGTAGAGCTGGTCGTAATCGGAGGTCGAGGCGTGGGAGGTATCCACGTCCACGGTCACCGACATCGTGTAGTACACGTAGGGGCTGGTCGGGTCCTTGACGTCGTAGAAGAAGGACGATTTCGCGCCCGAAACGAGCGTCGTCGTCTTTTTCGTTGAGGTGTTGAACGATTTCAGCGCGCTGTCTTCTTCGTATAAGCAGTATACCACCCCGTTCTCGGCTTCCACGAACCGATAGGCGGAGGTGTTATCCTCCAAACGGAAGTAGTAGCTTTTCATCGTTTCCGAACCGTCGAGCTTGGCGCGCTTGAAGTCGATCCAGGTGTTCTCGACGTCGCCGCTGAGGTTCTTGTCCGTCGTGGGGGTAGCGTAATACACGTAGTCGCCGTAGATATAAATACCCGCGTCGAAGTTCTGCGCGACGAAAAGCATAGGCACGACCGTTTCCGCTTTGGAATAGTCGCCCGCTTGCAGGTCGCTGTCCGCGATACGCATCAGCGAGCCTTTTACGACGTCGCCGTATTCGTTGTCGGCGGTGTTTTCCTCCGCGCCGTTGATAAAGTAGACGAACCCGTCTTTCTTGACCGCGAACCCGCCGTTGGATTCCGCTTTGCTGTCCGTGGACTGATAGCCCGTCAGCGCGTCCCCCGTATAATAGTCATCGCCGCAAGCCGCGAACGAAAACGCCGAAACGGTCAACGTTGCCGCCGCTGCGATGCTGAGTAATTTTTTGTGCATATCCTTCATAGCAAGGACTCCTTAAAAAATGTTGAAAAGATGATCGCGCGGGAGCGGGCGGCGGCGGAAATATTTCGCGCCCGTATAAAACGCCTACTCTAACGCATATTCTATTATATATCAAATTTCAATTCAAGGCAAACAAAAACGCCCCGTTTTTTTTGGTTTTTCCGTGAAATTTTCGAAAAGGAGGACTTTTTCGTTTTGGAACCGTTCGGATTATTTCAATTTTTACAAACTTTACTTAGCCCGCCCGCCCCGTCCGCGCCCGCCCCGCAAGAGCCGACCCCCTCGCCCGTAGCGGACGACGCGCCGCGGCAAACCGTTTCGCAAAAGCCCGCGGAGTCGGAAACAAAGCCCGCGCCGCAAAAAGAGAATTTTTCGCAGGACGCGATCCTGCGGTTTATGGAAGATCACGACCAGCGCGCGAAACGTCTCGGCAAGTAGGGCGAACGCGCTCGCTCCCGTCATTACGAGCGTACTCCCACCCTGTCATTACGAGCGTAGCGAAGTAATCTCTTTCAGATCGCCGCGCCTTACGGCTCGCAATGACGGACTGCGCCGCGCTTTCGTTCGTCGCCAAGTCGAGAGGTCGAGGAACTTAGTTCCTCGCGGAGTGCAGAGGCAGAGCCTCTGTCGGGGGCTGGGACGAGCTACCCGTTAAGAAAAGCATTGATAATGCTTTTTAGGGGCGAGATGAGCGAGGACATAGTTCGTCCGAGCGGTGACCGAGGGCAAAGTTTACCTTGCTTTGCCCGAGACAA
>JBGVLV010000034.1:0-50433 GCA_045124465.1 Candidatus Scatosoma sp. | reverse complement strand
ACAAAATACGAGGCATTAGGTATTACGTTGCCGAAGGCAATATTATTGTACGGAGAACCGGGACTCGGGAAAACACTAATGGCAAAAGCTTTTATTGCGGCGACGGGTAGAAAAGTTTTTCACTGCAAGAAAAACAAATCTAACGGTGAATTTGTAGATGAAATAAAGGCTACATTCGAAAACGCAATTAAAGCCGCACCGTCAATTATATTTTTTGACGATATGGATAAGTTTGCCGAGGATAACCTGCAACAAAACTGCAACAAAGAAGAATTTGTTGCCATCCAAACGGGATTGGAAGATATCGGAAGTGCAGATGTTTTTATAATAGCTACGGCTAATGATATTTATAATTTACCCGATTCCTTATTGCGCGCCGGACGCTTTGGTAAAAAGTTACAATTTTCTGCACCGTCACTTGAAGATTCCGCAAAAATAATAGCACACTATCTTTCTTCTAAAAAAGTTTCTTCCGAAGTAAAAGCAGAGTCTTTGGCACATATCTTATGCGGTCGTTCATGCGCCATGTTAGAAAGTGTGATTAACGAGGCGGGCATATATGCGGCATACGACGATGCGCCGGAGATTACGCTTGACCATGTGCGCGAGGCAATTTCTAAGGTTATGATTGAGCGCACGCCTTTGCCGCAAAATGATCCGATAAAGCCGATAACTGCGTACCATGAGGCAGGTCATGCCGTAATCCATTTGCTGACACACCACGCCGTGGGTTGCCTTGCTATCGGTAAATGCGGTAAAGACGGGTTGGGAGTTGGTGTTTGCACATTAGGGAAGCCCGGCAAACTTGCTTCCTACGATGAAATACATAACTATATTTTAATGTTGCTTGCGGGCAAGGCATGTAGCGAGCTGCAATTCGGGACAGTGGATACAGGTGTGGAAAAGGATATCGAAGAGGCTATGTCTATCATTCGGGACAATTTGCAACTAACACTCTTGCATGGGTTTGAATATTGCTATACAACGTATAGATATGACGAAAGCCAAGCATATAGGCAGATAGATAAAAATCAAGAAAAAGCCGTTCGGCTATTGGAAGAATATTATAACGAGGCAAAAATGATTTTATCTAAGAATAAAAATCTTGTGTGTGCAATCGCAAACGCACTCTTGGAAAAAGAAATATTGATTTATGATGATATAATGCGCATTACGGCGGAGTATCCCATTGACTAATTGCGACAAATTTGGTATAATAAATCCATATTCTGACAAGGAGAAAAATATGGATTCGTTTGAGCCGAAAAAACTTGCTCTTATACGCATTTTACAAATATTTGAGCGTTATACCGACTGCGATCATCCGCTAAAACACGAGGAAATCGTAAAGAAATTAGAGAATGATTATAGCATTACCGTAGAGAGAAAAGCTATCGGAAGAAACATTTCACTTTTGCAGGAAGCAGGCTATGATATCGAAACCACCAAGAAAGGTTCATATCTTAATAGCCGTTTATTCGAGGATTCCGAGTTGCGCCTTCTGTCCGACAGTGTGCTTGCAAGTCAGCATATTACGGTTTCTCATTCCAAAGATTTAATTGAAAAAATCGCTTCTCTTTCTAACAAGTATTTCAAATCACATATTAAGAACGTGTATTCGGTAAACGATTGGAATAAATCGGAGAATGTTGCTCTGTTTTACAATATCGAAATTATTGATGAGGCAATAGAAAAAGGCTTGCGCATTAAATTCGAATATAACAAATACGGTGAAGATAAAAAGTTGCATCGCTCTGCAAGACATATCGCAAGCCCTTATCAAATGATACTGCATAATCAACGGTATTTTTTGATGGCATATCAGGAAAAGTGGCAACACATAAGCTATTTCCGTCTTGACAGGATAACGAATATTGAGCTTTTGCAAGAGTCAGCAACCGGTTTGCGGTCTATCGACGGATATAAAAACGGAATCGACTACAAGCAGTTTTCATCTGCTCTCCCGTATATGTTTTCCGATGAGCCCGAGCAAATAACCTTTTCCATAGACGGAGAATGGATGATAGATCAAATTGTCGATTGGTTTGGTTTCGATTTTAAGACTGAGAACAAGGATGGTAAAATAATAGTTACCGTAAAGGCAAGCCCTTGCGCTATGGAATATTGGGCTATGCAATATCTTAACTATGTGGAAATTCTGACACCCATTTCGTTACGAGAACAAATTACCGCCAATTTGAAGAGTGCCACAAAAAAATATATATGAGTAAATCATCGAGGTAAATATGAGTGAAGTCATTTCTATAAACGAATTGCTTTCAAAGCAATTAAATATACCTAACTATCAGCGTCCCTATAAATGGACGCGCAAAAATGTTTCCGACTTATTCGGCGATATTGATACGGCAATAAATGATAGTCGCCGTCCCGATTATACAGATTTCAAATATCGCGTCGGCTCGGTAATATTGCATAACAACAACGGGCAATTTGATATCGTTGACGGACAACAACGTCTTATTACGTTATCGCTGATTAAGCACGCGCTTGATTCGCAATATACAAACACATTGCTTGAACATGTTTTTAAGGATAGTGTTTCCGTCGGCAATGTTTTCGATAACAACCAGTTCATTCAAGAATGGTTGTCTATGCGCTCAAAACAAATCGAGGAATATAAAAACGCCTTTGACAATATTTTAGAAGTCGTTGTGTTGGAAGTGGATAAAATTTCCGAAGCTTTCCAATTATTCGATTCACAAAACACTCGCGGCAAAGAACTTGATCCGCACGATTTGTTAAAAGCATATCATTTGCGAGAAATGAACGATTATCCTTTTGAGAAATTGAATTTGATTAAACAATGGGAAGACATTCCGCCTTATCTTATTCGAGAATTGTTTTCTTTGTATTTATTTCCTATATTGAATTGGTCGCAAAAGGAAAACTCTCGGGCTTTTGTTTCGCAGGATATCGATGTATATAAGGGTGTTGACGTTAAATGTACTTATACTTATGCTCAGCGTGTGCGTAAGGCAATGCCGTGTTTTCAAATCAATGCGCCATTCTGTGCCGGAAGTGATTTTTTTAAGATGGTTGAGCATTATATTGACTTGATTGCCGACTTAAAAAATGAAATATCGTCAAACACAGAATTCAAGCAAATCAAAGCAATTTTGGACGCTAACACCAAACGCGGAAAAGATAATACGATGCAATTCAATTCGACGGGTTTTCGCTATGCGGTGAATCTATTTTATTGCGCATTGCTGTTTTATTACGACAGATTTCATATGCTTGACGAAATGGCTGTAAAAAAGTTGTTCGTATGGGCAATGATGATTCGCGTGGATATGGATAATCTTGGTATGGATACCATCAACAATTACGCAATCGGGAATAAGGACAAAACCTATACGAACCTTATCCCTATGTTTTTCAATATAGCAACTGCACGAAGCAATCGCGAAATAGCAAACTTGAAAATTCAAATTATCAGAAATCCCGATAAAGCTCAATCGGAAACGTGGGACAAACTTTATCAATCATTGAAGACACTTATGGTGGGTTAAAAATGGAAAGTAAAATTTTACCTTTGTCTATCTTGGACGACTCAAACAAGACACTTTTTGACAAGGACAAATATATAATACCTTTATATCAAAGGGCTTTCGCGTGGTCAGATAAAGAAATCTGTCAGCTCATTGACGATATTCACGACTTCACGGCAGATTATTACTATCTTGGCTCGTTGATTGTAAATTTGAATAAGGACGGCATATATGAAGTAATCGATGGACAGCAGCGATTGACGGCTTTATTTTTGCTTTTGGATTATGTGGGAGATTATAACTGGGGGAAAGACCGACTTGGGTATGAGTGTAGAGAACGCTCGAATTACACCCTTAACTGTCTGGCGGAATTGTCAAACGACAGTATCGAACCGTATTTAGCTAATGCGGAAAAAATCGAGCAAAGTCTAATTAACGGTAGAAAAATAATCGACGATAAATTCCGCACTGATCACATTAACAAGGATAAGTTTATCGCTAATTTGAAAAAAGTAATTCTGTATAGAATTGAAGTGCCGCCACATACCGATTTGAATCGGTACTTTGAAATTATGAATGTTCGAGGCGAACAGTTGGAACAGCATGATATTTTGAAGGCGAAATTGATGGAGTCGCTTGACGAACATTCGCGTAATACTTTTGCAATCGTTTGGGATGCTTGCCGAGATATGACAGGTTATGTGCAGATGCATTTTCACAAAGAATATAGAGAAACGCTGTTCTGCGGCGGTTGGGATTGGCTTGCGCTTGATAAGTATGATACTCTGTGCAATAAAAAAGACAAGAATATTTCAAATCGCTCTGTATTGGAAATTATAAAAAGCAATGCATTACCGACACCTACTGACGGTGAATACGAAGTGGGTACGCGCATTAGGTTCGATAGCATAATAGGATTTACCCATTTTTTGTTACACGTTTTGAAAGTGTTCGCGTCTAAGGAATTAGATAAAGACAGCTATTCTATTCCCGAATTGCTTGACGATAAAAAGTTGTTGGATATTTTTACTTCGGTTATTGATAACGGACAACAAAACGGTAAGCATATTGATAAAAAAGAATTTTCTCAGGCATTTATAAAATGTTTGCTTAAATGCAGATTTTTGTTTGATAAATATATCATCAAGCGAGAATACAAAAATGAAGATGAAAATGGCGATTGGAGCTTGAAAGAATTAAAGGTTTCGGGAGCGAAATCGCAAAAGAAACCATATTACAAAGATACATATTTCGGGGAATATAACGAATGGGAAAAAACTTATAGTCCGCGTACAAAAATTAACCTTATGTTGCAGTCCTGCTTGCGTGTGTCATATACTTCCTCTAAAATAATGCATTGGATTACAAAATTGTTATTATGGTTATATGATGATAGCAATAGGCAAAAATTATCGCAATTTCAAGGCTTTACAGAAAATATAGCCAAAGAAAATGCCATCGCTTTTTTACAAGACAATGCGAACTATCGACAAGGGGTTAATACACCGCATATTGTTTTAAATTATCTTGATTATTTGCTTTGGACGGAGAGTGATAACGCAAAATATAAAAAACTTGATTTCGCACAGTTCTCATTTGAATTTAGAAATTCGGTAGAACACTGGTATCCGCAGCACCCTTCGGAACAGTCTTTTGTGGAATGGGACGACTTTGATCGTTTTGGAAATCTTTGTATCATACAACGCAATATTAATTCCAAGTTTTCGAATTTAAGTCCGGCTTCTAAAAAGAACACATATAGTCAAATAATAGAAAAAGGTAGTTTGAAACTTAGATTGATGAGCGAATTGACAAAGGATGACGCAAAGTGGAAAGATAATATATGTGCCGAACACGAAAAAGAAATGTTGAACTTATTACGAAATGCGTGCAATATGCCAATTGTCCCATAATTGGTATAATTGCTGTGTTATAATAATGAAAACAAAATCAAGGAGATGCAATCATGGCAAAACAATGGCTCATTAGGTACTATTTAACGGAAAACGCCTATAAAGCGGGCATTCCTGCCTTCACGGAAACAGTCAGCGGCGATAGAAACTTCGTTGTCAATTGGGCGCAAAACAAGTTAAAAAACTCTCAATTCAAGTTTTATGACTTGGTTGAAAAATAAAATAAGGAGGATAATGTTATGAGTAGTCTTTCAAAAACCACTAAATACTGTTGCACGTGCCAGCATTTCGGCGGTAAGGCGCAGTTAAAAGGAAGCATTGTTGAATTTGAAAACGGTATGCATGTTTGCAAAATCAGCAGCAGGGGCAACTGCGGTCAATCGGCAATGGCATCCGCTTGTCCGAAATGGCAAGAACGTAAAAATTGAGTACATAAACCAAAGAGCGGCTGAATTATTCAACCGCTCTTTGCTATTTATCTAAAATATACGATAAAGGCGAATCCGTCTCCTAATGGAAACGGGTTCGCCTTTAACTTGTTTGGTGACCCCAACGGGACTCGAACCCATGTTACCACCGTGAAAGGGTGGTGTCTTAACCGCTTGACCAAGGGGCCGGTTATCAACGCGCAATTGGCGCGTCCTATATAAAACGAAAATCTCGTATAATTATCATGGTAGCGGCGATGAGATTCGAACTTATGACCTATCGGGTATGAACCGATCGCTCTAACCAACTAAGCTACGCCGCCATTTTGGTTGCGGGGGCAGGATTCGAACTTGCGACCTCCGGGTTATGAGCCCGGCGAGCTACCTAGCTGCTCCACCCCGCGATATAGCCTGTTTCCCGACGAAATGCGTTCGTCAGTCAAAACAGCTTTATAATAATACTAAAAAGAAAGTTTTTTGTCAACTGTTTTTTTACGATTTTTTCAAAAAAAATTAAAAAATCCAAAAAAGTTTTTTCGGACGTTTTTCCGTCCAAAAGAAAAAAATTCCTTTTTTCGTTTTTTTGTTTAAAACGGAGCGCGCAAAACACTTTACAAGAAAAGCTTTTTACGCTATAATAAATAAGTCAAAGTGTCGTATTATGTCTTTTTATTTTACGGACAAGCCCGTAGATAAAAACAGGGAAGTTTTATGAAGATCTCGGAAAACTGGAAAGATTATTCCATCATCGCTACGGGCGACGGCTACAAACTCGAACGTTGGAAAGACGTCTATTTGCTCCGTCCCGACCCGCAGGTCATCTGGTCGGCGCAGACCGATCTGTTCGCCTATCCCAAACTCAATGCGTATTATAAGCGCAGCGAAAAGGGCGGGGGCGGCTGGAAGATACTCAAACCCATGCCCGAGGAATGGAATATCTCCTACGACAAACTCGACTTGAATTTCAAGATCAAACCGATGGGATTCAAGCATACCGGTCTTTTCCCCGAACAGGCGGTCAACTGGGAATATATGACCGACCTCATAAAAAATGCGGGGCGGCCCATTAAGGTCTTGAACCTGTTCGCATACACGGGCGGCGCGACGGTCGCTTGCGCCAAGGCGGGCGCGCAGGTCACGCACGTGGACGCGGCGAAAGGTATGGTGGAACGCGCGGGCGAGAACGCGCGGCTCAGCGGTATTCAAACGGGTATACGGTATATCGTGGACGACTGTCTGAAATTCGTGCAACGGGAGATCCGCCGCGGCAATAAATACGACGCGATCATTATGGACCCGCCCTCGTACGGCAGAGGTCCGAACGGCGAAATGTGGAAGATCGAAAACGACCTTTATAAATTCGTCGAGCTTTGCGCGAACGTGCTCAGCGACGAGCCGTTGTTCGTGCTTATCAACAGTTATACGACGGGACTGCAACCGATGGTCTTGCAGAACATTCTGAAATTAACGCTCAAAAACTTCGACGGGCGCGTCGAGGCGTATGAAGTCGGCATAAAAACGGAGGAGGGCATTGCCCTTCCCTGCGGCGCGGGAGGTATATTTGTCAATGACCGAAACTAACGAAACGCAAAAAACCGAACAGGCAAACGAGGGGGAGTATCGCCCCAAGTTCGATATTTTATACGAGGACAATCATATCATCGTCGTTTTAAAGCCGCAGATGACGGCTTGTTGCCCCGACGAGAGCAAGGACGACAACCTGTTCGATCAGGTGAAAGAATATATCAAGATCGCCTATAATAAGCCCGGGAACGTGTACGTGGGACTTGTGCACCGACTGGACAGACCGACGGGCGGCGTGATGGTGTATGCCAAGACCAGCAAAGCCGCGGCAAGACTGACCGCGGGTCTGCAATCGGGCGACTTCGAGAAAAAATACCTGACCGTCCTTTGCGGTACGCCCGACGAGGAGCGCGGCAAGCTCTGCAATTATCTTCGGAAAAATACCGTTAATAATATGGTATATATCTGTACGCCGAGCGAGGAGAACGCGAAGTACGCGGAACTCGATTACAAGGTAGTGGAGAGCAAAGGCAAATACTCGCTCGCGGAGATACGTTTGCATACGGGCAGAACGCACCAGATCCGCGTACAGATGGCGGGAATATCCCATCCCGTGTTCGGGGATATGCGTTACGGCGGCGCGCTCGCGCAAAAAGGCAAGCTCGCGCTTTGGGCGTATTGCTTGTCGTTCTCGCACCCGATCACGAAAGAGCGGTTGCGTTTTATCGCGTACCCGCCCGAAACGGAAACGCCGTGGAAGGCGTTCGACCTGTCCAAAGCTGTGGAAATTAAGTGAAAATTACAAAAACGCGTAAAAATGCGTGAAATGCGATTGACAAAAGTCGGTTTTGGGTGTAAAATAAGAAAGTACGATAGTATTTAGTTGTAAAAAGCGAAAGTCCACAAAAATTGCGAGGCACGTTTTAATGAAAAGGAAAAAATCAACGGCAATCACTCTCACACTCGCCGCGGCAGTCGTTTCGGCTACCCTCGGCGGGGCTTTATTAGGTAAAAACGTATCTTCGTCCGCAGACGACGCGGCGACCTACGAACTTACCAACGTATTCACCGTAAGCAACGACGCTACGGTCGCGGCGGACAGCACGGACGCTGCGAAGACCGCGTTCACGCTCCCGAACGACGGCAGCGTAACGTTCGCCCGTAACCTTGCGTTCAAATGGTTCGAAAAATCGGATTCGGCGAATTATCTTACCTTGAAATTCTCGTTCAAGGACGCGAATTTCAAAACCGTGACCTTCTCCTTCGATTCTCCGTCCGCTTGGGCGACGAAGGACGATAAGGCGACGAACGTGGTTACGTTCACCAAGAACGCGGAGGGCAACGTCGAAGTCAAAGTGAACGGCAACGCCGCGACGACGATTGCGGCGGCGGACGTGAACAAAGCGCTGACCTTACAGCTCGGCGAAAAAACGGATGCAAACGACGGCGAATTTACCGTTTCGCTTTCGGTGGACGGTACGGCGCAGACGATGAGCGAAGACAGCAAATTCACCAACGTCGGTGCGAACTACGCGACCTATTCCAAATCGAGCAAGACTTATCCACTCGTCGTAACGGCGGAACTTGCGGACGACGCGGCGGAGAACGCGAGCACCGTAGTGCTCCTTTCCGAGATCAACGGTCAGAAGTTCGACGAATTGACGGAGGACGGAAAGGTGACGGATAACGCCGCTCCCGTACTCGTGCTCAACGAGATTCTCGACGGGTTTACGCTGGGTACTGCGTTCTCGCTCGATTATACGGTCGTAGACGTTTTGTACAAGTCTACCGTTACCCCGTCTTTGACCTATTATCAGTACGACCCGACCGTCACGGAAGAACTGACGGAAGAAGAGTACAGAGAACTCGATACTTCCGTATATTTTCTTGAAAGAGGTTACTGGAAGGGCGAGGGCGACGCCAAAGAATGGACTTCTATGTTCAAAGAGAACAAGGCGGAGTATTACTCGATAAAAGCCGAACTCGACGACGGCTCCAAGAGCGCGAATATCGACCTTTCTTGGTACGCGACGTCAAACGCCGTGAAAACGTTCAGTTCCGTAGCGTATATTAAAGCGGATAACAACAAAGACGGCGCGACCTATTCTAATATTTCTTTGGACGATGTTAATTATAAGAATAGAGTGGCAGTAGAATGGGAAGAATATGGTGGTTATGAAAAATTCGATGCAGATCTGACTGCGGCGGCGAAAGATAAGACCGCGGGCAGTAATTCGACGGTGAATATCCCGTCGATGAAATGGCTCATCAACGACAATAACGGCTATCGTAATTTGAAATTCACGATCAGTTACTATAAGCCTTCTTCCTCGACAGGTTCGCCCAGTACGAATTCCGGTCTTTCCTATAACGGTCTGACCATTTCCGTTGAGGAACAGGGGGAATACGAATTCAAGGTGTTTGCCGTCGACGGAGCGGACAACGCGATGAAGTACTACGACGAGGACGGAGAACTCGTTTCCGTGACCTCGGACAACGTATGGGATATCGAAGAAATTCCCTCGTTCAGTTTCTATATCGCGAATACGGGTATTCAGGTAGAAGAACCGGACAGCGCGTCGGATAAGAAGGACACGGTACTGCTCAATAAAACGTACACGATGGACGACATAGACGTTACGGGCGTGACGTCTACGCTCAAAGAGGACTATGCGCTGTATAAGATCGATTTAAGCAAGTATAACGAAACGGCGACGAGAAAGATCTCGCAGAGCGCGCTCACGAGCGTGGACTACGAAAAACTCAACGCGGCGCTCGATATATCGAGCGCGGAAAACAAAGACTATTTCGGCGTTTATCTTACGGCGTATGCGAAATTGCTCGCGGAGGGACTGGATATAGACTCGACGGACGGGAACGTAGCGAAGATCGTCGCATGTTTCGAAAAGATCGGCGAGGTTGGCGACCGTAAGAACGGCGCGATGGACGAGGACGGAAATTATATCTACGAGGACTATAACTGGTCGGCGACCTCGCAGAGTTTCTCGACGATAGAAGAAGGTATGTTCTTTATCCTCGCGGACTATTCGGAGGCGGAACAGACCGCGGTACGCGCGACGGCGTATAAACTCGTCATCGTGGATTCGGAGGCAGACTCGATCAAGGGCGAAACGGAATGGCTGAAAAACAACGTCGCTTCCGTCGTTCTGTTCTCGATCGCGGGCGTACTGCTCATTCTCATCATCATACTTCTGCTTGTCAAGCCCTCGGACGAAACGCTCGACGACGTAGACGCGAAAGCTAAGAAAGCGGAAAAGAAGAAAAAGAACAAATAATTCAAACGGAACGTAAAAAAACCGTCGCTTGCATAGCGGCGGTTTTTCAAAACAGGGAGGTACGCGACTTGCTCGAACTCATATCCGACAAAGACCAAACGCTCAAAGAATTTACCGACAACGCCTACGCCCAAGCCTCGTTTTTCTTCCGCGCGCTCTTGAAAAACAAAGACGTCAAGGTCAACGGCAAAAAGACGGGAACGGACGTCGCGCTCAAAGCGGGCGACGTGGTCTGTTACTACCTCACGAAAAAACAGGAAGAAAAACCCGCCTTTCATATCGTTTACGAGGACGGGAATATCCTCGTCGTCGATAAGGAAAGCGGGGTCAACTCCGAGGCGGTGTTCGCCGCGCTCGTAAGAAGTTACGGGGCGGATTGTCGGTTTATCCATAGACTGGACAGAAACACGCAAGGTCTTATGGTATTCGCGCGGAACGCGACTGCCGAAAGCGAGCTTTTGCGGGCGTTCAAGGATAAGAACGTAAAAAAGACCTATCACGCGCTCTGCTTTGGCAGTTTTGAAACCAAGTCGCAGACGATGACGGCGTATCTGAAAAAGGACGAACAGCGCGCGCTGGTGCGGATCTACGACGAACCGAAAAAAGGCGCGGAACGTATCGTCACCGAATATACGGTACTTGGCGAAAAGGACGGCGTAACGAAAGCGGAGATCACTCTGCATACGGGCAAGACCCACCAGATACGCGCGCATTTTGCGCATATCGGTCACGCGGTGGTCGGGGATATGAAATACGGCGACGGCGCGCGGAATAAAGAACGGAACGCGACAAGACAATGCCTCGTCGCGAAATACCTCTCTTTTCGATCGGACGGCGAACTTTCCTATCTGAACGGAAAAACGTTCGTTTCGAAATTTGAAACGGAATTATAAAAAAGATCGCCCCGCGGAAACGCGGGGCGAAACGTATGTAAAGGGGCTATACGCTTTCGACGTCGGGGATAGGATCGAATTTGTTTTCGAGAAACCGTTTGACGTCGTAGCCTTGGCGATAGATAAGATAGGTCGTCACCTTCGGCGCGGTGAAATCTTTGAGAGCCACTTCTTCGAGCGCGCCCGTTTCGAGCTTTTCTCTCACGAGCTTATAGGGCAGGAACGCGTAACCAAGCCCGTTTTCGAGGTAGGGCAACAGCTTGGAGGTGTTGTCTACGTCCAAACGGAACACGTGGTTTTTCGGGAATAAGTTGCGAATGAACACGCCCGCCTCGCTGAGGGTAAGGTCGCACATAAGATAGGGCAGTTTGGCAAGCTGCGCTTTCGTTACGCCGTTTTTGTATTCGTTCTTTCCCGCACCGCAGACGAGCGCTACGCGATCGACGTCATACACGTCGCAGGCATAGCCCTGCCGTTTGAGAGGTACGGCGGAGAACACCATATCCAGCATATTGTCTTGTAACTGCTGAATGAGATCGAGCGAGTGTCCGAGCATAACCTTGATGGAAGTGAGGGAATTGTCCTTTAAACACTTGTCCACCAAAGGTTTTACGTAAATTTCGTAGGTGGCGTTGATCGCGCCGATAGAGAATTTACGGCTGTGCGAGGAGAGTGCGTTCATCTCCTCGATCGAGGTGTCTTGCAGCTCTAAAATACGCTCGGCGTACCGTAAAAATATCTCGCCCGCCTCGGTGAGCGTCACCGTTTTCGAACCGCGGGAGAACAGGCGTTTGCCCACTTCCTTTTCCAACTCGCTGATACGGTTGGTGACGGTGGATTGCGCGATGAACAACTGTTCCGCCGCAAGGGTGAAGTTTTTCACTTTCGATAAAAATATGAATGTTTTGAGTTCTTCGGTATTCATAGAAAAAACTGATCGTCCTTATCGATATAATCTATTAACTTAATTATAAACCCAAACGCGGGAAAAAGCAAGCGAATGAACGGGATTTTTGTCTTAAATCGTGAAGTTTTCCGATTATTTTCCGTTTTGCGGCGCGTAGGATTGACAAAAACGCGGGGAAATAGTATAATTGCATAGAAAGCGCAGTCGGGAGAGAACGGTATGCAAACGGAAAGAATAGCGGAAAATATACGACGGATACGGGCATTGCTCGCAAACGGCAACAAATTCGGCGAACGGGTAACGCTCGTCGCGGCGACGAAAATGCAGACCGTCGAGGCGATCAACGCGGCGATCGCCGCAGGCGTGGACGCAGTAGCGGAAAACAAAGCGCAGGAATTTCGCGACAAGAACGAGTTCCTGTCCCCCTGTCCCCGTCATTTCATCGGGCATTTGCAGACGAATAAAGTCAAGTATCTCGTGGGCAAGGTGGAGCTTTTCCATTCCTGCGATCGGGACGAGCTGGCGGACGAGATCGCGCGGCTGTCTTTGAAACGCGGCGTCCTTTCGAACGTGCTTATGCAGGTGAATATCGGCGACGAAAGCTCCAAAGGCGGGTACGCCTACGGGGACGCGCTCGCCGCGTTCAGACGGCTTTCGGAAACGGACGGGATATGCGTGAAAGGCGTGATGGCGATGCTGCCCGATACGGAGGACGAGGATTTGCTCCGAACGCTCGCAAGAAAAATGCGCGGTTTGTTCGATACGCTCCGCGAAGTTTCGCCCAAGGTCGAATATCTGTCTATGGGTATGAGCGGGGATTTTCGGCTGTGCGTGGAAGAAGGCAGTAATATGATACGGGTCGGCTCGACGATCTTCGGCGCGCGCGACTACGGCGGGAACGCCTGACGGGGAGGATAAAGATATGAACGAAACGATACGGAAAAAGAAAAAATGGTGGGAGATCGTTTTGACGGTCCTTCTTTGTTTGTGCGTATTCGCTACTTCCGTTTTGGGAATATTGCAGCTCGGCGTGGTCTACACCGAACGTTTTTGGGAGTACTGGTCGCCCGATTACGCGAAAGAGGATATCCTGCCCATTTTGCAAAAGGAAACGCTGACGGACGAGGACTATCAAACTTTGTATAAACAGACGGGTCTGACCAAACTCGGTATCGACGATTGTCGGGAAAAGAACGATCTCAAACGCGTACTCGATATTCAGACCTTTTTCTTCGAGGAACACGAGATGACGATAGAGCCGTTCGCGCCGTTCACCTATCTCGAAACGATAGAGGAATACGCGACGATGGCGTACTTGCGGGACGGCGATATTCTCGTATCGGCGACCACGCGCGTGTCGTGGTGGCGGTACGGTCACGCCGCGCTCGTGGTGGACGGGGAGAACTCGATCATCGTCGAATCCCTGTCGCCGGGTATGAACAGTAAGCTCAGCAGCGCGAGAACGTTCGCCGACCTTGCGGACTTTTTGATCCTCCGCCCGAAAGCGGATAAAGAGGTACGGACGGAAGTAGCGGCGTACGCGAAAGAAAATCTGATCGGCATACCTTATCAAATGACCACGGGTATCTTGACGAAGAAGTTCGAAGAAGGCGTGACCGCACCCGCGCGTTCGCAATGCGCGCACTTGGTCTGGTACGCGTATAAAAAATTCGGATTCGACCTCGACTCCAACGGCGGTCTGATCGTCAAACCGCAGGACATCGCGTTGTCCGATCAGGTAGAAGTCGTGCAGGCGTTCGGGTTCGATCTCGACGAGCTTTGGAGTTGAGTATGCCGAAAACGGAAGAAAAAAATACCGCCGTTTACGCGCTCGTCACGGGCGCGACGGGTGGGCTTGGCCGAGCGTTTTGTTTCGCGCTCGCAAAGCGCGGGTACGCACTATTGCTCACGGGCAGGAGCGAGGAGAAACTGCGTTCCTTAAAAAACGAACTACTCGAAAACTATCCGTCTTTGTCCGCGGAATGTTTCGCCGCCGATCTTTCGGACGCGGGTAGCAGGTACGCGATGACGGAGCGTATCGCGGAAAGCGGCGCGCGGATCTCTCTCCTCGTCAACGTCGCGGGCGCGGACGTGCAGAAAGCGTTTTCGGAATACACGCAGGAAAAGATCGCCTTTCAATGCCGCGTGAATTTCGAGGCGGCGGTGGCGATGAGCCGTTTCGCGATAGAACGCCGCGCGGAGCGGTTGGAGATACTCAACGTTTCCAGCGTTTCGGGTATCTATCCGATGCCTTATTTCGCGATATACAGCGCGACCAAGAGCGCGCTGACTTCCTTTTCCATAGCCCTTCGCGAAGAACTCAAAAATTCGAACGCGGCGGTGACGGCGGTGTTGCCGGGCGCTATGCCCACCCGCGAAGACATCAAACGGCAGATACAAGGGCAAGGGCTTTGGGGCAGACTCGCCGCGAAACCGCCCGAATGGGTAGCGGAATACGCCTTGAAGGCGGTACGCAAAAACAAACGCAAAGCCGTTCCGGGGTTCTGGAATAAGGTAATGCGCGTATCGACGGCGTTGTTGCCGTTACCGCTGAAATTGCGGTTCATCGCCAAACGTTGGAGCAAAATCTCCAAAGACGCGTTCTGACGAAATAAACTACGAAAGAGAAATGGGAAACGCTTATGAAAAAGCTGATGAAAACGATATTTTTCGCGCTTTGCGCCGCGTTCCTTTTCACCGCTTGTAAGCAGGTCTTTCCCGAAACCCCGCAAACGCCCGCGAGCCAAACGCAGACCGAACAAACCCCGCCCCAAACCGAAGAAGAAACGGACGATAAAACGGACGAAACGGACGACGGAGAGAACGCGACGGACGGGGAAATTACGGAAGATACGGAAGAAACGGAAACTACGGAAGATTCGCCCGCCGTCGAAACGCCGCCCGCGCAGGACGAAGATAACGGGGACGACGGGAAAGACGAGGGCGAGGAGAACGGAGAAACGCCCGAACCCGACGACGAGCCGAGCGAACCGCAGGAAAATACGTACGAGGTCCGCTTTTACACGCCCGACGGCGGGTTGTTGGGAACGGTCGAACGGAAAGAGGGCGAAACGCTGTCCGAAACGGATATTCCCGCCTATCAAACGCCGAAAGGGGAGCGCTACGTTTGGACGATCCCGAGCGAGCCTTTGACGGCGGACGTCGAATTGTACGCCGAGCTGTATCTGGAAATATCCACGGCGGCGGAGTTTTTGTCGATCGCGGGCGATGGGAAATATATCCTTACGCAGGATATCGATCTTTCTTCCGTCGATACCGAAGATTATGCCGTAGACGGGGATACGGGCGGTCTGATACCCTCTTTCGGCGGTATGCTCGACGGCGGCGGTCACGCGCTTTCGGGGTTGACGTTTACGGGCAGGTCGGCGAAATGTCTTATCGGCGTACTGTCGGGCGGAACGGTGAAAGACCTCGACTTCGGCGAAGTGCGGTTCGAGGGCGTGCAAACGCCCATGGGCGGCAGAAAGGCATACGGGTGCGCGTTGATCGGCACGATGACGGACGGCGCGCGCTTGTCGGGCTGTAAAGCGGATATTACGTATACGGCGAGCGGACAATGCGAGGATCTGGAACGGAGCGACGCGGGTTTGGTCCGTTTGCTCGAAAACGGCGGTTTCTTTGCTTGCGAACTTTCCCTGCAAACCCCGAACGGAAGTTCAAGCGACGGGATATACGCCGTGTGTGTTTGGAAACGGGAGGATATGACGACGGAGGGCGTTACGATCAAAGGAAACGGTACGTTCGCGGAGTTTGCGTTTTCTTCGGAAAGCGCGGAGGAATAACCGCCGTTTTGCGGGAAAAACGGAAAAATTTTCCCTTTCTCGGTCAAGAAAACGAAATTCGCCGCTCAAATCCTTGACAAAATAGATTTTTTCGGGTATAATCGATTTGTTTAATATTTAAACG
This sequence comes from Candidatus Scatosoma sp., assembly GCA_045124465.1. GTDB lineage: Bacteria > Bacillota > Clostridia > Christensenellales > Borkfalkiaceae > Scatosoma. The sequence continues at coordinate 34,033 of JBGVLV010000034.1, read as the reverse complement.
GCGTTCGATCGAAAAAACGAAATGCACTAAAAGAGAAAAAGAAAGCGAGGAAGAAAGAATATGATAGAATTGAATCCTATGAGCAACTTGCTTGAACAAGATCAATATAAGTACGAGTTGCAAGACGTTGCGGAGGCGCAGTTATTCCGCGACATCTATCCTTACGAGGAAATTCCCAAGACCCCGTTCAATTTCCGCCGCGTGCCGATGAGTATGCCCAAAGACATTTGGATCACGGACACGACCTTCCGCGACGGTCAGCAGTCGCGCGCGCCGTACACGGCGAAACAGATCGTGGACATTTATAAGCTTTTGGCGCGGCTCGGCGGCGAGAAAGGCATTATCCGTCAAAGCGAATTTTTCGTGTACACGAAAAAGGACAGGGACGCCTTGGAACAATGTATGGCGCTCGGCTATAAGTTCCCCGAGATAACCACGTGGATACGCGCGAAGAAAGAGGATTTCGCGCTCGTACACGATATCGGGATCAAGGAAACGGGTATCCTCGTCAGCTGTTCCGATTACCATATTTTCAAGAAACTGAATATGACGAGAAAACAGGCGTACGATCACTACCTGTCCGTCGTCAAACAGGCGTTCGAGGCGGGTATCTCGCCCCGTTGCCACCTCGAAGATCTGACGCGCGCCGATTTCTACGGCTTTGTCGTACCTTTCGTCAACGCGCTCGTCGAGCTTTCCAAAGAGGCGAAAATTCCCGTCAAGATCCGTATGTGCGATACGATGGGCTACGGCATACCGTTCGCGGGCGCGGCTCCTCCTCGGAGCGTTCCCGGTATCGTTTACGGTCTGCATCACTATTCGGACGTTACCTCCGAAATGCTCGAATGGCACGGTCATAACGACTTCTATATGGGCGTAGCAAACGCGGTGAGCGCTTGGCTGTACGGTGCGAGCGGCGTAAACTGTTCGCTCCTGGGTATCGGCGAGAGAACGGGTAACGTTCCCACCGAGGCGATGGTGATGCAGTACGCGTCTTTGCGCGGCACGCTGGACGGTATGGATACGACGGCGATCACCGATATCGCGGAATATTTCAAGAAGGAACTCGAATACGATATTCCGCCTATGACTCCGTTCGTAGGCAGCGCGTTCAATCTCACCCGCGCGGGCGTTCACGCCGACGGTATGATGAAAGACGCGGAGATTTATAATATTTTCGACACGGAAAAGATATTGAAACGCCCTGCGGAAGTTTCCGTTTCCAACACTTCGGGACTTGCGGGCATCGCGTACTGGATCAATAAACATTATCAGCTTTCGAGTGAGAAAGCCGTCGTCAAACAGGACTGGATCGTGCAGGAGATGAAAACGCAGATCGACGCGCTCTATGCCGACGGCAGAACGACGGTAATGGGCGAGGACGAACTGGAAAAACTCTTCCTCGCGCTTTCCAAAGACGGTCGTTGCAACGTAAACTGGTTTGAGCTTTAATAGTAATTAGGAGAAAGAATATGGGCTATACGATAGCGCAAAAGATCATAAAAGATCACCTTGTCTGCGGCGAAATGACCGTAGGCAAAGAGATAGGTCTGAAAATAGACCAGACTTTGACGCAGGACGCCACGGGAACGATGGCGTATCTGCAATTCGAGGCGATGGGGATAGATCGGGTCAAGACCGAACTTTCCGTCGCGTATATCGATCATAACACTTTACAGGCGGGATTCGAGAACGCGGACGATCACCGTTATATCCAAACGGTAACGAAAAAACACGGTATCCGTTTCTCCCGTCCCGGCAACGGTATCTGCCATCAGGTACATTTGGAACGTTTCTCCAAGCCCGGTAAAACGCTCATAGGCTCCGATTCGCATACGCCGACGGCGGGCGGTATCGGTATGCTCGGTATGGGCGCGGGCGGACTGGACGTAGCGGTCGCGATGGGCGGCGGTACGTATTACATAACCATGCCCAAGATGATAAGAGTCAACCTCGTCGGCAAACTTTCCGACTACGTAGGCGCGAAAGACGTTATTTTGGAAGTGCTCCGACAGCTTAGCGTAAAAGGCGGCGTGGGCGCGATCGTCGAATATGCGGGCGAGGGCGTGAAAACGCTGTCCGTACCCCAACGCGCGACGATCACGAATATGGGCGCGGAACTCGGCGCGACCAGCTCCATCTTCCCCTCCGACGAAGTGACCAAAGCTTTCCTCAAAGCGGAGGGCAGGGAACAGGATTTCGTCGAGCTTTCCTCCGACCCCGACGCGAAGTTCGACGCGGAATATACCGTCGATCTGAGCGCGCTCGAACCCTTGGCGGCTTGCCCGCACAGCCCCGACAACGTAAAACCCGTTTCCGAGCTTTCGGGAATGAAGATCGATCAGGTCTGCATCGGTTCTTGCACGAACTCGTCTATGCAGGATATGCTCACGGTCGCGGCTATGCTCAAAGGCAAAACGGTACACCCCGACGTAAGTTTGTCCATTTCCCCCGGTTCGAAACAGGTCTATACGATGCTTGCGGAGTGCGGCGCGCTTGCCGACCTCATCAACGCGGGCGCGCGTGTTTTGGAATGTGCGTGCGGACCTTGTATCGGTATGGGATTCTCTCCCCGTTCGGCGGGCGTGAGCCTTCGTACGTTCAACCGTAACTTCCTCGCCCGTAGCGGGACGGCGGACGCGCAGGTATACCTCGTATCCCCCGAAACGGCGGCGGCGAGCGCGATCGCGGGCGTATTCACCGATCCCACGACGCTCGGCGTAGCGCCGAAGATCGCAATGCCCGCGGCGTTCAAAATAAACGATAACCTCGTAGAATTGCCCGTTCCCGCAGAAGAGATGGAAACGGTGACAGTGGAACGCGGTCCGAATATCAAACCCATTCCCGTCGGCAAAGCGCCCGAAAAGGACCTCGCTTGCGAGCTTATTTTGAAGGTCGGGGACGATATAACGACCGACCATATTATGCCCGCGGGTACGAAAGTCTTGCCGTACAGATCGAACGTTCCGAAACTTTCGGAGTTCTGTTTCACGGTCTGCGATAAAGATTTCCCCGAACGCGCGAAAAAGAAGGGCGGCGGCGTTATCCTCGGCGGCTCGAACTACGGGCAAGGCTCGTCGCGCGAACACGCGGCGCTCGTGCCTTTGTATCTGGGTATCAAAGCGGTCGTAGCCAAGAGCTTTGCGCGTATACACGTGGCGAACCTCATCAATTTCGGTATCATACCGATGACGCTTGCAAATCCCGACGATTACGAGAACTTCGCGGAAGGCGACACTTTGGAGATAAAAGGTTTTGCCGAGGCGGTCGCGGGCGCGACGGAGGCGACGCTCGTGGATAAGACGAACGGGAAAGAGGCGAAACTTTGTTTGAACCTGTCCGCTAGACAGCGCGAGATATTGCTCGCGGGCGGCAGATTAAATTATACGAAACAGGAGAAGAAATAAGGATATGGAAAAAGCAGAATACAAAGCACAGCTCGACGCGGCTTGCGAAAAATTCAGAAAGCTGATGTCCGATCAGCTCACGCGCGTAGAGGATATGAAAGCGCAGGGCGATTTCGTCGATTATTCCGCACTCGAAACGATCAAGATCGGCGTTTGCGGCGGCGACGGGATAGGGCCCGTTATTTCCGCGCAGGCGAGAAGGGTACTCGAATTTATTTTGGCGGATCTCGTAAAAGCGGGTAAGGTGGAGTTCAAGGACATCGAAGGTCTGACGATCGAAAACCGTATCGCGAAAGGCAAGGCGATCCCCGACGACGTTATGGCGGAACTCAAATCCTGTCATATCATTTTGAAAGGACCGACGACCACCCCGCAAAAGGGCAGCGGTATGCCGAATATCGAATCGGCGAACGTGGCTATGCGGAAGGCGCTCGATCTGTTCGCGAATATCCGTCCCGTAAAAGTACCCGAAGAGGGGATCAACTGGACGATCTTCCGCGAGAACACGGAGGGCGGGTACGCGATCGGTTCTTCGGGGTTCAACATTACGGAAGATCTTGCCGTAGACTTTACGGTGACGACCAAGCAAGGTTCGGACAGGATCGCGCGGCTTGCGTACGATTATGCGCATAAGAACGGGTTCAAGAGAGTATCGCTCGTTACGAAAGCGAACGTCATCAAGACGACGGACGGCAACTTCCTCGAAGATTGTCATAAGGTCGGCGATCTGTATCCCGACATCGTAACGGACGAATGGTACGCGGATATTATGACGGCGAAACTTGTGGATAAAAAGCGCCGCCGCGATTTCCAAGTGCTTTTGCTCCCCAACCTTTACGGCGACATCATTTCCGACGAGGCGGCGGAATTCCAAGGCGGCGTCGGCACGGCGGGTTGCGCGAATATCGGTAAAAAATACGCGATGTTCGAGGCGATCCACGGCAGCGCGCCCCGTATGGTCACGGAAGGCAGAGGTCAGTACGCCGATCCTTGTTCGATGCTCCGCGCTTGCGTTATGCTCTTGTCGCATATCGGTCTGCAAGAGAGAGCGGACAAACTCGAACGCGCGCTCGATATTTGCTCGTTCGAGGAGAAGAAGTACGTCATCACCGGCCGCGATACGGGCGCAACGTGCGAACAGTTCGGCGACTACGTAATGGAAACATTGCAAAAAATCGTGTAAAAATCGCAAATATTTTTGTCTTTTCCTCTCGCGGCGAACGTTGCGTCGTCGCGGGAGGGATTTTTTATGTGCGGAATTTCGCGGGGTAAGAGGTGTTTTTTCGGCAAAACGCTTTACAGGATATATTTTTTGTGGTATAATGCTATAAGAGGACAAGGGCTATGAAATATACGATACGATCGAGTAAATACGTTTTAAAAAATTTCCTGTACGTGTTTCCGTTTGCCGTCATTCCGGCGTTCTTTCTGTCCGGTTGCGTGGACGAGGTGGCGTTGAACAGGGTACTTGAAATATTCTTTTCGGGCGATCTTCACGCGTGGAATTTTCCCGATCTGTTCCGTTCGGTGTCCGTGCTCAACTTCGCGTCCTGGCGCGCGATCGGGTTCGGATTGTTTGGCGTCGTCGCGCTGATCGTCTGCGTCGCGCTGATGATGGCGGTACTGGAAAAACATATGCGGATCGGAAAACGTACCTTTAACGGTATCTTTTCCAAACTCAACGATAACTTGGTTTCCACCAGCGGTTACGCGCTGTTGTTGCTTGCTATTTATGAAATTTGGTCGCTTGTCACGGCGGCTTTGCTGTTCTTCGTGTCGCGTATCGACGCGCAAATACTTTCTTACGTGTTCGTAGGTCTGGTGTTTTTGGGTATGCACTTCGTGCTTTTGTATGCGGTGAGCCTTATCTATCTTTGGCTGCCGTGTATGCAGATCACGGGATTCAGAGCGAAAGAGGCGCTGTACTATTCCAACCAACTTTCCGCGCCCATCAAATGGCAGATCGTAATGGGGCAGATGGTGTTCCTGCTCGCGTTCGAGGCGGTGATATGCCTTTGCGCGTGGTTCGCGATCAGTAAGCTTTGGTTCACCGTGCTTACGACCGCGCTCTATTGCATAATGATCATGATCTATTGCGTGCGTATGCAGATCGCGTATTTCGATCTCGACAATATCGACCGCGCGGATCTGAACAGATATTACAGACGTTAAAGGATAAGGAGAAGGGGTATGCTTTTTCGCAACAGCATTAAATTGCTGATGGAAAATTTCAAAAACGTATACAAGATACTGTTGTATAAATTTATCGTGGGCTTGGTTGCGGGCGCGCTTTGCGCCGCGCTCATCTTGCCCGAACTCGTCGAACTGCTCGCAAGCCCGCAATGGCAGAAGGTCGTCACCGACGTCAAGTCGTTTTTCTCGGCGTTCTTCGCTGCAAACGCCACGGCGTTGGAAGAGGTGAAAAACGCTATGTTCGGCGAAAACGGTTCGCTATACGCGCTCGCGCAGATGGTGCTTTCCAAAATGACCGCGATCGTGCTCACGACGGTGGGTTGCGTGCTGATCTATCTTTTAAAACGTTTCGCGGAAACGCTTTGCTATTTCTCGGTAGGCAGTATCCTCAACGATAAAATGAGCACGTATGCCGAAACTTCTTTCGGCACGGCGTACGTTTCCAACGCGGGCAAGGCGAGCCGTTACGCGCTCGTGTACGTACCCGTGGTGTTCCTGTTCGATCTTCTGACCGTTTCGATGATCGTATTGCTGATGACGACGGTGAATATCATTCCCGCGTTGTTTTTCTCGGTTACGTTGCTCGTGCTTATGCAGTCGGTAAAACTCACGTTCACGGGCGTTTGGTTGCCCGCGATGACGACGGACGGCAAAAAGCTGAGAAACGCGTTCGCGTATAAGAAAACGGAGAAAAAACAACTGCCCAAGATATTCGCGACGTATATCGTCACCGTGTATCTCGTCATCATCGTCAATATCGTCGCCGCCGTATGCACGTTCGGCAGCGCGTTGATCGTCACCGTTCCCGCCTCGTATATGGTATTTATCTGCGAACAGTTCGTAAACTATTATACCATCAAGGGCAAAAAATATTTCATTACGTTTGATCGGATCGCGAGCAATCCCGATTGCGGCGATCGCGAACATATCTTCGAATACATCGACGAAACCGCGCTCGACCCGACGGTCGCGATAAGCACGGAGCGGAACGCGGAAGAAAAAACGCAGGAAACACAAGAGTAAGCAAATATAAATAAATAATGGGAGATATAGAAAATGGACTATCGCAAAGAATATGAAAAATGGTTACATAACCCCGCGCTTTGCGCGGAGGGCAAAGCCGAACTCGAAAGCATCGCAACCGACGAAAAGGAAAAAGAATACCGTTTCGGCGGCGAGCTTGAATTCGGTACGGCAGGTATGCGCGGCTTGATTGGTTACGGCGTGAATATGATGAATATCTACACGGTAATGCGTGCGACGCAAGGTCTGTCCGAATGGATAAAGAGCCTCGGCAAAGCGGAAATATCGCGCGGCGTGGTCATTTCTTACGATACGCGCAGAAAGTCGGAACAGTTCGCGAAAGCGGCGGCGAGCGTGCTTGCAAAGAACGGGATCAAAGCCTACCTTTTCGACGACGTACACCCCGTGCCTATGCTCTCGTACGCCGTGCGCTATCTTAAAACCGTCGCGGGTATCATGATCACGGCGAGCCATAACCCCAAGGAATATAACGGCTATAAAGTCTACGGCGAGGACGGCGCGCAAATGTCCCCCGAAGATACCGCGAAAGTCGTCGGCTATATCTCGAAGATAGAGGACTACTTGTCCGTAACGGGCGATGAAAACAGCGATTTGATCGTACCCGTACCCAAAAAGCTGGACGAAGATTATATCGAAGAACTTTCCCGCCTTACCCTTTCCAAAGAGGCGGTGGCAAAGTGCGGAAAGGACCTTAAACTCGTCTATACCCCCGTACACGGCAGCGGTTACGTACCCGTTATGACCATTCTCAAAAAACTGGGCATCAACGCCACGGTAGTCGAGGCGCAGACCAAAAAAGACACGGAATTCTCGACGGTCAAAGTACCCAACCCCGAATTCAAAGAAACGCTGTCGATGGGTATCGCGCTCGCGAACGAGATCAAAGCGGACGTCGTGTTCGGCACCGACCCCGACTCCGACCGTTTGGGGGTCGCGCTCAAAGACGATAAAGGCGAATTTGTCGCTCTGTCGGGCAATCAGGTGGGCATTTTGTTGCTCGACTATATCCTGACCAGACTTTCCGAAGATAACGCTATGCCCAAGAACGCGGCGGTGGTAAAGTCGTTCGTTACGACGGGTATGGCGAAAGCGCTCTGCGACGATTACGGCGTGACGTTGTACGAAACTCCCGTCGGCTTTAAGTTCATCGGCGAGAAGATAAAGCAATGGGAACGCGACGGCAAGCATACGTATATCTTCGGGTTCGAGGAATCCTGCGGGTATCTCCGCGGTACGCACGCGAGAGATAAGGACGCGGTCGTAGCCTCTATGCTCTGTGCGGAAATGGTCTGCTATTATACGTATATCGGCAAGACGGTGTACGGCAGATTGCAGGAAATATACGCGAAATACGGCTACGTACTCGACAAAAACGTGTCCGTGCAGTACTCGGGTCTTAACGCGATGAAAGAGATGAACGCCGTCGTAGACGGGCTGAAATCCCTCAAACCCGCCGATATCGCGGGCGTGAACGTGGTCGCGGTACGCGATTACAGCGCGGCGAAACGCACCCTCCTTGCCACGGGCGAAACGGAAACGTTGGATATTCCCAAGTGTAACTGCGTATACTACGAACTCGAAGGCGGTTCGTTCGTTTGCGTTCGTCCTTCGGGTACCGAACCCAAACTCAAAATATACTATTCCATCAAAGCCAAAGACGAACCGTCGGCGAACGCAAAACTCGCCGAAATGCAAATCTCCGTCAACGCGCTTTTGGAACAGGCGAAAAAATAAATCAAAGCTTGCAACGGCACAGAAAAACGCTCCGAAAAATTCGGAGCGTTTTTTGCGCGCTTGGCGGCTTGTCAGAACCCGCAACGGAACGCGGAGAGCAACAATTCGAAAAGCGCCCGATCGTTGCAAGTATTGCACGAACTGCACGAATGGCACGCGTTATCACACGAATTGCAAGTATTGCAACGGTTGCAACAGTTGCCGCGGCAACAGCGTTCGGCGGTGACTTGTAGGAAGAAACGGGTTTCCGTCGGCTCGGTCTTTTTATTCACGGTCGTTTGCACGGCGTTGCTTTCCGCCGAGCCGTCGACCGTCGTTTCGTTCGGGAGAACGAATTTGAACGTTACGTGCGACTGATTGGAAACCGTCGCCGCAACGCAACCTTCCGAGGCGGTGTTGATCCGTACTTGGAAAACGACGGTAACGCTTTCCTGCGGTTCGAGATCTTTGAGCGCGAAACCGTTCGCGGGATCGTATGCGGCGAACTGTACGCCGTCGATATACACCGAACCCGTTACGAACGTCGTGCCGTCGGGGATAGGGTCGGTGAAAAATACGTCCTTGACAGGCACGTTACCCGTGTTGGTGAAAACGGAAGTATAGGTGAGCGTATCGTCCTCCGTCGCGGTCGTTTTATCCACGCTCTTTTCAAGCGTGACCGTTTCGGCGACGATATATACTTCCACGGGGTTGGAGTCGGAGGAGGTGGTGACGAGATAGCCCTCGAAAGGATAGAACTCGTATTCCACGTGCGCGACGTTGACGATGGGATTTTCGGCGGGCAGGGCGTTTACGGTAACGCGGAAAGTAACCTCGACCGTTTCGCCCGCGCCGATCTCCGCGATCGTGACGGGCAGACTGCCCGCGTACGGCGTGCCGCCGACCGTGATCGAGCCTGCGACCAAAGTCGTATCGGGCGGCAACAGATCGGTGATCGTCGCGTTCAACGCTTTCACCGCGCCTTCGTTTTTGATGGAAAGGGTATAGAGGATCTCTTCGCCGACGGTCGCGAATTGTTTGTTCGCCGACTTTTTCACGACGAGGTTCGCGCCGTTGCTGTCGATCTGTAATCCGAGCGCGTTCGGCACGTACAGATCGCCGTCGCTCGTGAACCGAATGACCGCGCTGGTCTGATCCGTCGTCAGCTTGTCGGAAACGTCTATCGCCGTAATATCCCAGCCCTGCCGACAAGCTATGGTGTTCGTACCCGCTGCGGCGTCGGCGTTCCGCGTTCCGAACGTACCCGACGTGTCGAGGTCGCCGTTCTCGTCGTTGATCTGCGAGGCGAAGAAATTGTTTTGGGGATTGTTCGCGCCCGATAAGGGGGTAAGCGAACCGACGTCTTTTCCGAACAACATCTTGTCGCCCGTCAAAACCGCGTCGCCCTCTTGCGTGGAAACGAAGATCTTGCCCGTGATCGGCGGTGTTTCGGGCGTGAGGAAGTCAGAAATATCGACGGTCGTACTGCCCGCCTCGGGCGAAACCACCGTGCCGCCTCTCCAAAGCGTAAGATTGCGTAAGGGGAGGGTGTTGTTCTCGTACACGACGGCGAGCGTCCAGCCCGCGTGGTTGGTGTCCGCCGTACGGAAGTCGAGCGCCTCGATGAGCGCGGGTACGCCCTGAACGGAATACGTGCCGCCGAGCGCGCTTTGTACGAGCGAGGTCACGTTCGCGCTGCGCACGTAGAATCCGAGCGTGATATTTTGGGTCGGGATAAGGAAATCCTGCGCCGTCGCCGCGTCGGGGGCTACGGTATGCGCGCCCGTAGGCGTGGTGAACGTAACGCTGTTGTTGATGATAGCGGATATATCGTTCGCGCTCGAACGGTACAGACCGCCCCAAATAAGTTCGGCGTATAATACGCTCGAACCCGCGGGCAGTTCAAGCACGGCGCGCGACCCGTTTTTCGTATAATCGAGGGTCGTCCCGGCAGGGAACGAACCGACTTGCAGGGAAGTGTCAAGACTGATAAACGCGCCGATAGACCCGTCCGTACCCGGTTCGAGTTGGTTGGGGGCTTTGCTCAGTCCCAGCGTATTGCCCGTAAAGACGATACCGCCCTTTTCTACGTTCGAATATCTTTGAACAAAAGGCATAAAAAGTTCTCCTTTGCAAAAAAAATACTACACACCTGCCTTTTGCGTCGAGCAAAAGGCGGATATGTAGTAAACTTATCTTTTCGGAGGATATGTGATAATACAGTATATGCCCGCGGTTTACTTTTTGCGCTTTCTTTTCTTGATAAGCCCAAATCCCGCGCCCGCACAAAGGAGAGGGATAGCGCTAAACGCCGCCGTCGTCGATAAGAGCATAGCCCTCTTCCAAAGTTTTCACGGCGGAGTCGGCGGTCAGACCGTCGCCGCTTGCGGCTACTTCTCCGCTTACGTACGCAACGCTTTCCCCGCGGAAAGCAGCTTTCCGCGGGGCGTAACGTTCGGGATCAATTTACCTGTCTTGTGTACTGTTCTTCTTTGGGTAACTCTATCCGTATTCTGCCTTTCAGACGAATATCTCGCGAGGACGCGCCGACGAGTATTTCGAAGTCGCCGTTGTCCACGTGCCATTTGTCGAGCGCCGTGTTGTAATACGCGAACGACCGCTCGTTCAGTTTTACGCTTATCCGTTTGCTCTCGCCGGCTTTGAGCGCCGTTTTCGCAAACCCTTTCAATTCCTTTTCGGGGCGTTCGACCATCGTAACTACGTCGCGTACGTATACCTGCGCGATCTCTTTTCCGTCCACGTTCGAAACGTTCTTCACCGTAAACGATACTTCGTAGTCCGTTTCGCCGTTCTTCTCGATCGCGAGATCGGAATACTCGAATTCCGCGTACGAAAGTCCGTGTCCGAACGGGAACATAACTTCTTTGTTCTTCGTATCGTACCAACGGTAACCTACCAACACCCCCTCCGAATATCTCTCGTACGACCCGTTTCCGCGCGCCTCGCCCGTGGGCGTGTCTTCGAGATGAATGGGGAACGTTTCCGCTAACTTACCGCAAGGACAAGCCGCGCCGACGAGAATATCCGCCGTCGCCTCGTGCGCCGCCTCGCCCGCAAACCCGACGAGTACGACCGCTTTCACATGGTCGATCCACGGCGAAACGTCCACCGCGCTGCCCGCGTGCAACACGACGATCACGTTCTCGTTCACTTTCGCCGCATTCAGGATAAGGTCTTCCTGGTTCGGCGTGAGTCGTAACGTGATACGGTCGTAATCCTCGCTTTCGACCTGCGGTCCCGTACCTACGCAAAGCACGACCGCGTCCGCGTTGTACGCCGCCTCGTCGATGTTTTTCATATATTTCACGTGTACTCCGCGCAGAACGAGGCGCGGCACAACGATCTCGGCTTTTTCGCCCAAACGTTTTCTCAGCTCGTCTGCCAAAGGCGCGCATTTGTACTCGGTACGTACGAGCGCGCTGCCGCCTCCGCCGAGGACGGGGTGTTCGTGGAACTGACCGCTCACGACCGTCTTGCCGCCTTTGAGGGGCAGGATCCCGTCGTTCTTTAATAATACGATACCTTCTCTTGCGATCTTTGCGGCGTTTTCGTGGCGTTGCGCTTTCGTGGTCGTCACGATCTTTTTGTCGTTCTCCGTTTTTTCGATGAACCGTAAAATATTCTCGATCCGTTCGTCGATCTCCGCCTCCGTCAACCAGCCTTCGTCGTATGCGGTTTTCAGTTCGTCGTACGCCTCGGGAACGTAGGGCATACGCAGATCGCACGCGGCTTTTACCGCGCGCGCGCCGTTGTGTACCGCGCACCAGTCGGAAACGACGATACCGTTAAACCCGAACTCGTCGCGGAGCACGTTTTGCAACAACTTCCGATTTTCCGAGGCGTAAACGCCGTTGACGGGGTTGTACGAACACATTACCGTCCAAGGCTCCGCCTTCAACGCCGTTTCGAACGCGGGATAGTAGATCTCGCGGAGAGTGCGCTCGTCGATCTCGCTCGTTTGCGAGTTTCTGTCATATTCGCGGTTGTTCGCGCAGAAATGTTTGAGCGAAGTGCCGATACCTTTGCTCTGCACGCCTTCGATGTACGCTTTCGCCAGCTCGCCCGCAAGGAAAGGGTCTTCCGAAAGATACTCGAAATTCCGTCCGCAGAGCGGGGTGCGCTTGATGTTCACGCCGGGCGCGAGCAGGACTTGCGCGTCGTTCTCGATGCAATCGTCCGCGATCGTTGCGCCGTCGAGATAGGCAAGTTCGGGATCCCAGGTGCTTGCGACAACGCAGAGGTTGGGCATAGCCGTCGCGGGTTTCGTCGTACCGTCCGCCTCGTTGCACATACGCAGACCGTGCGGCCCGTCCGCAAGGAACACTTCGGGCAGTTTTCCGTTCGCGTCCGATAAACGCCAAGTATCTTTGCCCGTCAAAAGGCGCAACTTCTCTTCCAAAGTCAGGTTCTTGATGTCGTATTTCATATAAATTCCTCCCAAAGGATTTTTTTATTGTAATAGAAGTATAACAGAAAAAATTCTCGAAATATACGACAAAACGGTTGAATTTACTCTCATTTTGTGATATAATTCGAATCATGAACAGCTTTTACGAAAAAATACGCGACGACGAGGACCTTCTCCGCGTAAACAGAAACGGCAATCATAACTTTCCCTCGCATTTCCATAACAGTATGGAAATTTTACTCGTGCGGAAGGGCGGGTACGAGGTGTTCCTCAACGAAAAACGCTATGAAGTCACGGACGGTTGCGTGTTCGTCATCGACAGTTACGATATCCATAGCTTTCAAATGCTCGAAAAGGACCAAGCCCCCGACGACTGCGTTTTGATCATACCTTATAAATATCTCGACCGTTTCAACGCCCGTCGGAAAAATTTCCGTATCGAAAATCCGATACTCCGCGACGAAAAATTCTGTTCGGAGCTTATGCGGCTCGCCGACGAACTGTTGTCGAAAGAGGCGAACGCGGCGGTGCGGGAGGCGGCGATAGGTCTGTTTTTGGCTATGCTCGGCGAACGGCTCTCGTTCACGGAAAGCGTAACGGGCGACAAACGCGTGCTCGTGCGTAAGATCCTCGGCTACATACAGGAAAACTACCGCGGCGAGGCTACCCGCGCAAGTATCGCCCGCGCGCTCGGGTATACGGAGGCGCACATATCCCGCGTGTTCCATCGCTACATTCGGACGGGCATTTCCGAATACGTAAACGGACTGCGTATCAAATATATCGAACGTTTGCGCGCGGAAGGGGACGACCGTACGACCATCGAACTCATCTACGAATCGGGGTTTAAAAGCCAACAGACCTACTACCGCGTTCGTAAACGCGACCGCTGAATTTGCCTGAAATCACATAAAAATCCCCCCTTTGAAAGCGAAACGGCTTTGAAAGGGGGATTTTATATTACGGAAAAACGTATCCCGTTTTTTCCGTTTAAAAGGGCGGGATAGAGGGAAGATCGGGCATATCGGAAACGGGAAAAAGCATATTTATAAACGGGGCAAAAATTTTTCCGCAAAGGCGGAGTAAATACTTCCAAAAAGAAAAAAAATATGTTATAATAGGAGTTGAACGAATTTGAACAGCTACATTCCGTTTGAAAATATCGAACTCGAATCGCCCTTCGATCTTGCGAAAAACAGCAGTATCGGTTGCGGCGGGACCGCAAAAACCGCTTATTTTCCCCGTAGCGTAGCGGAGATGACCTCGCTCGTCCAAGCGCTCGAAAGGGCGAACGTTCCGTATTACGCAGTCGGGAATATGACCAACGTATTGCCTCCCGACGGGGAGTCGGAACGCGTTTTCGTCGTTACGAAACGAATGAAAAGCATAGCCGCGGAAAACGGTTTTTTCGCCGAGGCGGGCGTGACGGGCGGAGCGATCCTCCGCGAATGTAAACGCAGGCGTTTGAGCGGCGCGGAGTTCCTCGAAGGCATACCCTGCACCCTCGGCGGCGCGTTGTATATGAACGCGGGCGTCGGCGGCGCGTATATCGGCGATATCGTCGAAAGCGTTACCGTTCTTCGGTCGGGACAAATTTTGACTTTGCCCAAAGCCGAGTGCGGTTACGCCTATAAAAAGAGCGTATTTATGCAAAACGACGACCTGATCGTCGGCGCGACCCTTCGGCTTACGGAGGCGAGCGAAACGGAGATAGAAGAAAGAACGGCGTATTACGCGGCGAAACGGGCGCATTTGCCCAAAGGCAAGAGTATGGGCTGCGTGTTCAAAAACCCCGAAGGACTGGTCGCGGGGAAACTCGTGGAGGGCGCGGGATTGAAAGGCTTTCGCGTAGGCGGGGCGCGCGTGTCCGAAAAGCACGCGAATTTTATCCTCAACGATAAAAACGCGACTTCGGCGCAGATACGCTCGCTTATCGGGATCGTAAAAAACGCGGTGTTTGCACAATATAAAATACGACTGGAAGAAGAAATACGGTATTTGGAATAAGGAGAAACAAAGGTGATTCTGACGGCAGATTATCATACGCACACGCCCTATTCGCACGGCGAAAACACGGTGGCGGAGAACGTTGCGCGCGCAAAGGAACTCGGTTTGCAGCAGATCGCGATAAGCGATCACGGTTTTTCGCACGTGGTGTACGGGTTACGGCGTAGGGAAGTGCCGTCGTACGTCGCCGAATGTAAAGCGGCGGAGGAGCGGTACGGGATCAAAGTCCTCGTCGGGATCGAGGCGAACATTCGCGGCGTGGAAGGGAGATCCGATCTAACGGAAAAGGACTACGAAAATTTCGACGTCTACCTTTGCGGAAATCATATTTTCATTTACTATTCCCGCAATCGCGACCGTTGGATGTACGGTTGGGGGAACGTGCTGTCGAGAACGCTGTTGCGCCGCGCATCCGATAAGCTCGTCGCCCGCAACACGAAAGCGTATATCAACGCGATCAAAAACAATCCTATCGACGCGGTCACGCATATCAATTACCTTTGCCCCGCGAACGCGTTGGAAGTCGCGAAATGCGCCGCGGACTACGGCACGTATATCGAGTTGAACTCCAAAAAATCGCACTTGACGGACGAGGAGCTTAACGACATCGTGCAAAAGACTTCCGCGCGGTTCATCGTCGATTCGGACGCACATTCGGCAAGTCGGGTGGGCGATACCAAGCTTGTGGAAGAACAGCTCTCGCGGCTGGATTTTCCGATGGACAGGATAGACAATATCGACGGCAGACTGCCGAATTTCCGCTTTGCGGAATTCAAAAAACACCTTTGAGCATTTACGGACGGGAGAAATGAGCTTTACTTCGGACATCAAAAAAGAGATCGTAAGCCGCGGTATCGGCGACGGAACGGACGATGGCGCGGGCGCGAAACGCGCGGGCATATCGGCGTTCGTCCGCACGAGCGGCGCGTTGGGCGTGAAGGACGGCGCGCCCGCTTTTTTTCTCGTCAGCGAAACGGAACACGTAGCCGAATTTTTTATGCGCCTGTTCTTCGAAACGTTCAAAACGGAACTCTCCGTCACGCACGCGTCGATGGACAGAAAGAGCGGCAGGGACAAGCTCGTTCTGCAATGCCCGCCCGCGTTTTCCCGAACCGCGCTCGCCGCGCTCGGACTTTTGAAACGGGACGGAACGGATTTTCGGGAGGGTATCTCCCGTACCCTCGTCAAGACGGAGGAACGCAAGATCGCCTATATCAAAGGCGCGTTCTTGGGGGGCGGCAGTTGCACGTTGCCGAGCCAAAACAGCGGCGGGTATCATCTTGAAATCGTCTTTTCGGAAAAGAAAACGGCTTGGGACTTTTGCGCGTTGCTCGAAACGTTCGAGCTGATCGCCAAACTCGTCGAACGCAAGGAAACGTACGTGGTATATATCAAGAGCAAGGAGGTCATCTCCGACTTTCTTTCCCTTGTCGGTGCGGAAAGCGCGCTGAAAAAATTTGCGGCGTTCTTGGACAGGCGCGACGAATCCAACCGCGACAACCGCGCGAGGAACTGTATCTCGGGCAATGCGGACAAAACGGCGATCGCGGCGGTGAAACAGATTGTGGCGATACGTAAGATAGAGGAAAAAACGGGTTTTGCCGAGCTTAGCGAAGATCTTCGCGCGCTTGCCAAAGCAAGACTGCAATACCCGACGATGTCGCTCAAAGAGCTTGCGGAAACGTTGCAAACGAGCAAGAGCTGTTTAAACCACCGTATGCGGCGGCTGATGGAAATTTCGGAGGAACTATAAGGCAATGACGGATTTTGTACACTTACATCTACATACGGAATACAGCCTTTTGGACGGGGCGGCGAAAGTCGACGACCTCATAGACTTTCTCGTGAAAAACAAGATCGATACCTGCGCCGTCACTGATCACGGCAATATGTACGCGTCTTTGTACTTTGCCGAAGAATGTGTCAAAAAAGGTATCAAATATATCATCGGCTGCGAACTGTACGCCGTGGACGACCACCTCGACAAAAAATTCGGGGTCAAGAACGAACATATCGTCTTGCTCGCGAAAAATAAACAGGGTTATAAAAATATCGTCAAACTCGACTCCCTGTCCTATATCGACGGGTATTACGGCGGTAAACCGCGTATCAGTTACGACCTCATCAAACAATACCACGAAGGCGTGATCTGCCTTTCCGCGTGTCTTGCGGGCAGAATACCGCAGTTGCTCCTCAAAGGCGACTACGAGGGTGCGAAAAAATTCGCCGCGGAGATGAAAGAGGTCTACGGCGACGATTTCTATATCGAACTCCAAGACCACGGCATTGCCGAACAGAAACAGATAATCCCCGAGCTTATGCAGATCGCCCGCGAACTGGATATCGGACTGGTCGCGACGAACGACGTGCATTATATCGAGAAAGAGGACTGGGAGGCGCAGGATATCCTGCTTTGTATCCAGACCAAATCCACGCTCGCCGCGCCGAAGATGAAATTCGAAACGCACGAATTCTATATGAAATCGGGCGACGAAATGGCGGAGCTTTTCCACTACGTACCCGAGGCGATCTCGAATACCCGCGCGATCGCGAACAAGATCGAAGAACCCGTGTTCGACCTCACGCCCAAGGGCGATCCTATCCGCGATACCTCGTTGATACCGCTCTATAAACCGGACGACGGCACGACCTCACCCGAATACCTTACCAACCTTACGTGGAAGGGCTTGCCGGGACGTTACGCGAATATCACGGACGAGATAAAAGCGCGCGTGGAGTACGAACTGGGCATCATCATCAAGATGGGATTCGCCGACTATTTCCTTATCGTTTGGGACTATATCAACTGGTCCCGTCTGCATGGTATTCCCGTAGGTCCGGGACGAGGTTCGGGCGTCGGCAGTATCGTCGCGTATTCCATCGGTATCACGGACGTAGATCCGCTCCGTTACGATCTGATCTTCGAACGTTTCCTCAACCCCGACCGCGTATCCATGCCCGACTTCGACGTGGACTTTTGTACCAAACGCAGGATCGAAACGATCGAGTACGTGCGGGAGAAATACCATCCCGAAAACGTAGCGCAGATCGTTACGTTCGGCACGCTCGCCTCCCGCGCCGTCATCAAGGACGTGGGGCGGGTTATGGGCGTGTCCTATTCGGAAACGGATAAGGTCGCGAAACTTATGGACGGGAAATCGACGATCGGGGAATTGCTCGGCCGTAAGATACCCAAGATAGAAAAACAACTGGAAGACCCCAACCTCGACGAGGAAAAGCGTAAAGAGATAGAAAAGAACCTCGACGAACAGCGGAAGAAGAGAAACCCCGAATTTATCGAGGTCTACGAAACGAACTCGGAACTTCGCCGCGTCATCGATATGGGCTTGAAACTCGAAGGTATGCCCAAGAACACCTCCGAACACGCCGCAGGCGTCGTCATCTGTAACAAGGTGCTTTCGGACAACGTACCGCTCGCGCGAAACGGCGACGATATCGTAACGCAGTTCGATATGAAAGAGGTCGAGGCGGTGGGTATGTTGAAGATGGACTTCCTCGCGCTCACCACGCTTACGGATATCCAGAACACGCTCACCTATATCAAAGAGGGCTTGGGGATAGAGATCGACTTTAATAAAATAGGGGTAGACGTACCCGAGGCATACGAGCTTATCTCGTCCGGCGATACGGACGCGGTGTTCCAGCTCGAACAAGGCGGCATGAAAAAGTTCATGAAAGACTTGCAGCCGAACTGCCTTGAAGACCTGATCGCGGGTATCTCGCTGTACCGTCCCGGTCCTATGGATTTCATACCCCAGTATATCAAAAACAAACACCATCCCGAAGAGATCGTCTACGACACGCCCTATCTCGAACCGATACTCAAAAACTCGTACGGCGTCATCATCTATCAGGAACAGGTAATGCAGATATTCCAACAGCTCGCGGGCTATTCGCTCGGTCAAGCGGACCTCGTCCGCCGCGCAATGGCGAAGAAAAAGAAGAAAGAGCTGATGGAGCAAAAGGACAAGTTCATTTACGGCGCGCCCGCAGAAGGGATCACGGGTTGCGCGTCGCTGGGTATTCCCGCGGAAGTGGCGGCGAAAATATTCGCGGATATGGAAAGTTTCGCCTCGTATGCGTTCAATAAATCGCACGCGGCGGCATACGCGGTCGTAGCCTACCGCACGGCGTATTTGAAGGCGTTCTATCCCAAAGAATTTTTGGCGGGTATCTTAAACGACCGTATCGATAAGATCGAAGAAATTTCCAAGTATATCATGTATATGAAGGAAAAGAATATCGCCGTCCTGCCGCCCGATATCAATAAGTCCAAATCCATTTTCCACGTGGAGGGCAACGGACTCCGTATCGGCTTGGGCGCGCTCCGCGGCGTGGGTCAGGACGCGATCGAGGCGGTCATTCAAGAACGGCAGGAACACGGTCTGTTCAAGGATTTCGCCGATTTCGTTATGCGTTGCGCCAAGTACGTGAATAAACGTATCGTCGAAAGCCTTATCTACGCGGGCGCGTTCGACGGGTTCGGCTGTACCCGTTCGCAGGTAGCGGCGGTGTACGAGGAGGTGCTCGCCCGCGTCAACGCGATGGATAAACAAAAGGCGGGCGATCAGATCTCCCTCTTTGGCAGTATCCTCGAAGAACAGTCGATTGAAGTGAAATTCCCCGACATACCCGAATACGAAACGATGGAGAAACTCTCCAAGGAAAAATCGGTGCTCGGCGTGTACGTCAGCGGTCACCCGTTCGAAAAGTTTTTGCCCTATTTCAAGGACAGAACGTTCAACTGCTCTATGCTCAATAACTACACCGAGGAAGAAGAGGGCGGCGCGAAAACGTACGTCGATATTTCCGACGGTATGCAGGTCACGATGGGCGGTATGATCTCCGCATATAAAAAATTAAAGACCCGCACAGGCTCGTTTATGGCGTTCGTCACCGTCGAAGATCTGTACGGCTCGATCGAATGTGTTTGTTTCCCCAAAGTCTACGATAAAATACGTAATTTCCTCGAAAACGACCGCGTAGTGTCCGTGGCGGGCAAGATCAGTATCGACGAGGAAAAAGCTCCCGTCATCATCGTGGACCGTATGACGGAATTCACCGAGGACGCTCCCGCGCAACCGCAGGCAACGCCCGTCCGCGAAAGCGCAAGCGCGGCAAACCCTGCGCCGAAAGCGGTCGAAAAACCCGATTCGGAAAAGAAACTTTGGCTCAACGTTACGGGGCTGGAAGAGGCGGATATCGAGGAGCTTATGGACACCCTCACGTTCTACGCGGGAGAAACCACCGTATATTTCGTCAATAACGGCAAAAAGATGCTCTGTACGCAGAAAGTGGCGCCGAGTCGCGCGCTGATGGCGGAACTGTCGGGATTTTTGCCCGAATCCGCAATAAAACTTATCTGAAAAAATTGAAAAAATATGCTCAAAACGTTTTGTTTTTTGCGAAAGTTTTGCTATAATATAGAAGGTCGTAAAAAGAGATAAAATAAACGGCCGATCAGAAACGGAAAAAGAAACAAAATCAAAAGAAAATACAGAGGTAACAAGATGAAACGTATAGCTTTGTTGACGAGCGGCGGCGACGCGCCCGGTATGAACGCGGCGATCCGTGCGGTCGTACGTTCGGGTATCTATTTCGGAATGGAAGTGTTCGGGATCGAACGCGGTTACGCGGGTTTGATCGAAGATAACGTGATCCCTATGGAAATGCGCAGCGTTTCCAATATCGTTCAGTTCGGCGGTACGAAACTCCGCACGGCGAGATGCTTGGAAATGTTGACGGAAGAAGGCCAGAAACAGGCGGCGGCTACGCTTGAAAAACACGGCATCGAAGGTCTGGTCGTCATCGGCGGCGACGGCTCGTTCCGCGGCGCGAAGGCGCTCACCGAAAAGTTCGGCGTGCCTACCATCGGTATTCCCGGCACGATCGACAACGACCTCGAATACACCGATTATACGCTTGGATTCGATACGGCGGTCAATACCTGTCTTGACATTATCAATAAACTTCGCGACACGATGACCTCGCACGAGCGCGTGTCCGTCGTGGAAGTTATGGGCCGTCATTGCGGCGACATCGCGTTGTATAGCGGTATCGCGTCGGGCGCGGAGATCATCGTCGTTCCCGAAATAGCGTTCGATATGGAGGAGATCGTTTCCCGTATCAACCGTTCGAGAGCGAACGGCAAACACTCGAATATCATCGTCGTAGCGGAAGGCGTTATGAGCGCGGACTCGTTCGCGAAGAAGTTGCAGGAAGTCACGACGTATTCCGTCCGTCCCACCTGTATCGGTCACGTACAGCGCGGCGGTTCGCCCTCGATGGCGGACAGAATGCTCGCGGCGCAGTTCGGTAATAAAGCGGTCCGCCTGCTCAACGAGGGCATAGGCAACCGCGTGGTCGGTATCCACGACAACAAGATCATCGATATGGATATTATCGAGGCTGTGTCGATGAAAAAGACGTTCAACTACGAATTGTACGAAACGTTGCAGATGATCTCGATGTAAAAATCGGAAACAAAAAAAGCACGAAAACCGTTTTTCCTGACGAAAAACGGTTTTTCTTTTCGTATGTGCGTATTTTTTGCAAATTTTCTTGAAAATTTTGTAAAATTTTTTCCTTTTTGTATTGAAATTTTCATTCGGTTGTTGTATAATATATATGGTAAGGCAACGCTATTCGAATACCGATTCCGTTACCCTACGGTAAAATGTAGGAGCGTATATATATGATCTTGACCGTTTGCATGAGTCCGTGTACGGACATAACGATAGAACTGGATTCCCTCAATATAGGAAGAACGAACATTGTAAAAAGTAAGACCCTCTCGTTTACGGGCAAAGCCTTGAACGTGGCGATAGGGATCAAGAGGTTGGAGGGGGAATCGTATGCGACGGGATTGATGTATAACGAAAACGGGTATATGTTCGAAAACGCGTTGGATAAAGAGGGCGTACCGTTCACTTTCGTATGGAACAAAGGTCGGGTACGCGAAAATTATAAATTCATCGACAGCCGTTCGATGCTCACGGAAGTCAACGACGTGGGCGAGGAAATATCCAAGGAAAAAACGGAAGAAATACTCAATATGGTACATATGCTTTCCGCGCGCAGCAATATCACCGTGCTTTCGGGCGGACTTCCCCGCGGCGTGGACGATAACTTTTACGGCAGACTTGCGCGCGCCGTAGACCCGCGTTCGCTCAAAATCGTGGACGCGTCGGGCGGTCGGCTGTTCTCGGCGATCGCCGAGGGCGCGGACCTTGTAAAGCCCAACCTCGACGAACTCGAACACACGCTTGGACGGCGGATCGAAAGCAAAGAAGATATGCTCGCGGCTTGCCGCGAACTTCTCGACCGCGGCGCGAAACGGGTATTGCTCTCACTTGGAAAACAGGGCGCGGTGATCACCGACGGCACGCATAATTATTATTGTAAGAGTATGAACGTAGCCGTCAATTCCACGGTCGGCGCGGGCGAAGGAATGGTCGCGGCGGCGGCGCTCAAATTAGAGGAGGACGCGCCGCTTTCCGAAATATTGCGCGCGGGCGTAGCGGCGGGCACGGCGACGGTGATGACGGTGGGGAAAGTATCGTTTACCAAGGAGAAATATAACGAGGTTCTCGGAAATCTCCACGTCACGGAAATTTAAAAAAGAAAATTTTTCATAGACCCGTAAAAAAGCGTGTTCTTTTTTACGGGTTTTGCATATAGTATAATATGTGTTGACGGAAAAAGCCGTTTCGCGGCTCTGAGAACGTAAGCGGAGGAACCCGCGCCGTTTGTGGGGGAAGGGATATTCGGAAGTCGGGAAAGACGCCGAACTCGCCCGAGTGCGGAAGGTCGGAAGTACGTAGGAAAAAACGGTCGGAGCGCTTTGCAACTTTCGTTGCAAAGCCGCACAACTGGAAAACGGTCGAAAACGCGGAACGCGATACGCCGCGGCGACCTGTCGCGACCGTTTTGCAAAATATAAAAAAATCGAAAAAAGACCTGTAAAATTATTGAAAAATTTGTCGAAATTTATTATAATAGGAAAGGATAGGGCGCAAACGCAGGAATATTTTGCCTCTATACGACGTATTATAAGGAGTGCTGGGTATGGATCTGAAACAGCAACAGAAAAGATTTGACAACGTAAAATGGTTTGACAGTATTCAAGTGGGTGACGATAGATGTGGTACGTACGAGTTTTGCGAGGTGTGCCGTAAAGATCAGGAATATCCCTGCGCTCGCGCGGCAAGACGTTATCGTAACGGATACGTTCGCGTCGCGACCATTCATCGCCACGCATAACGGAGAACTGCTCGAAGGAGTGTTTGATGAAAAAGACGGAAAAGATCATAGCGGCGCTTTTGACCATCGCGCTCGGCGTGTTGCTCATCGCTCTTAGAGGTACGCTCGTCAGTATTCTGATGACCGTTCTCGGCGTGGGACTTATCGCATTCGGCGTTATGGATCTTTTCGATCGCCTTGTCCCGCCTGCCGTCATCAAGATCGTCGTAGGACTGGTCGTGATACTTTGCGGCTGGGTCATCGTCGAGGCGGTGCTGTACGTGGTCGCCGCTTTGCTCCTCATCGCGGGAATACTTCTCCTTTACGAGAAGATAAAGCGTAAGCCCTGCTGTTCGTCGATCGTGCAAACGCTTTGCGAATACGCCGCGCCCGCGATCTCCCTCGTCATCGGCACGTTGCTCCTGTTCAATCAGGGCAATACGGTGAACTGGGTGTTTATCCTCAGCGGCGCGTTCACGATCGTGGAGGGCGGACTTCTCCTCGTCGGCGCGTTCACGGGAGATTGATCGCATACAATTAAAAAACGCAGACCCGAGAGATCGGGTCTTTTTTATTATATATAGTATAGAGGGGAAAAAGATAAAAATTTATCGATTTAGCGATTAAAAAATTCCTCGGGAGCGGGTCAAGCGTTTGTTATTCGGGGAATTTTATGCTATAATAACTATGTATGAATGTCGGATAAAGGGAAAAGACGAGCCGCGCAACGGAGAGCGCGGATACCCGAAAAAGAAAATAATACAAAACGGAGATAAAGAACCATGAAAAACAAAGTAACTATCATCGGCGCAGGTTCCGTAGGCGCTACGATCGCGTATACCCTCGTAGCGAACGGTCCCGTAACGGATATCGTTTTGATCGATATCAACCGTGACAAGGCGAAAGCGGAGGCTATGGATATCAGACAAGCTACCCCGTTCCTTACGTCTGCAAGAGTGTACGAAGGCACGTACGAGGACGCGGAAGGGTCGGATATCGTCATCATCACGTCCGGCGTAGGCAGAAAGCCCGGTCAGTCCCGTATCGACCTTACGCAGACCAACGTGAACATTTTGAAGAGCATCGCTCCCGAGATCGTGAAACACGCGCCCGACGCTATTTATTTGCTCGTGGCTAATCCCGTTGACATTCTCACCTATATGTTCTGCAAACTTACGAACGTACCCAAGAGCCGCGTGATCGGTTCGGGTACGAGCCTCGACACCATTCGTTTGCGTACCCGCCTTTCCGAGCTTTACGCGGTCAACCAAAAACAGGTGCACGCGTACGTGCTCGGCGAACACGGCGACAGCTCGTTCGTGGCTTGGTCGGCGGCGGATATTTCGGGTATCCACCTCGACGATTACGAAGGTTCGGTAACGCATAAAGGCGCGTTGAACATCACGCCGTACACGCACGAAGAAGTAGAGGAATACGTCAAGAAGTCGGGCGGACAGATCATCGCGGGCAAGGGCGCGACCTTCTACGGTATCGCGGCGTCCGTATGCCATATCGTAAAGAACATCTATTCGGGCGCGGATACGGTCGCGACCGTTTCCACGCTTATGGAAGGCGAATACGGCGTAGAGGACGTATGTCTGAGCACCCTTTGCGTACTTGGTCGGGAGGGCGTTAAGACGACGCTCACGCCCAAGCTTTCGGACGAGGAAGTGGAGAAATTCCAGGCGAGCGCGAAAGCGATGAAAGAAGTCATCGCGCAGATCAATATTTAACGGGCGGAGCGAGAGAAAATGGAATATCGTATAGAAAAAGACACGATGGGGGAAATGCAAGTCCCCGCAGACAGATACTGGGCGGCGCAAACGCAGAGAAGTTACCAAAACTTCCAGATCGGCGGCGAGATAATGCCCCGCGAGATCACGCACGCGTTCGGTATTTTAAAAAAGGCGGCGGCGCTCGCGAACTGTAAACTCGGCAAGATCACCGAGGAAAAGAAAGACGCGATTTGCGCGGCTTGCGACGAGGTCATCTCCGGTTCCCTCAATTCCCATTTCCCGCTTGTCGTATGGCAGACGGGCAGCGGCACGCAGTCGAATATGAACGCGAACGAAGTTATCGCCAACCGCGGCAACGAGATCGCGGGCAAGAAACTTTTGCACCCCAACGACGATATCAATAAGAGCCAAAGCTCCAACGATACGTTCCCCACGGCGATGCACATCGCGGCGGTCGTGGCGATCGAGGATCAGCTTTTCCCCGCAATGGATAAGCTCGTCGATACGGTCAAGCGTTTGGAAAAAGAAAACGAAGGGATCGTCAAGAGCGGCAGAACGCATTTGCAGGACGCCGTTCCCATCGCGTTCTCACAGGAGATCAGCGGTTGGAGAAATATGATCGAAAAGACGAAAGCGCAGCTCACGCTTGCGCTCGGCGGACTGAAAGAACTTGCGCTCGGCGGCACGGCTGTCGGTACGGGTCTGAACGCGCCCAAGGGCTTTGCGGAAGAAGTAGCGGCGCAGGTCAGCGAACTGACGGGTAAAAAATTCGTTACGGCGGAGAATAAGTACCACGCTCTGACCTCCAAGGACGAACTCGTATTCGCGCACGGCGCGCTCAAAGCGCTCGCTTGCAATTTGATGAAGATCGCAAACGACGTGCGTTGGCTCGCGAGCGGACCCCGCGACGGGCTTGGGGAGATATTCATTCCCGAAAACGAACCCGGTTCTTCGATCATGCCCGGAAAAGTAAATCCCACGCAATGCGAATCGATGACGATGGTCGCCGTACAGGTAATGGCGAACGACGTAGCGGTCGGTATGGGCGCGTCGCAGGGCAATTTCGAACTCAACGTATTTATGCCCGTTATCATCTATAATTTCTTGCAATCGGTACGTTTGCTCGCGACGGGTATCACGTCCTTTGAAAAGAACTGCGTGACGGGGATCAAGGCGAATAAGGAGAAGATGAAACACAATCTCTATAATTCGCTTATGTTGGTCACGGCGCTCAATCCGTATATCGGTTACGAAAACGCGGCGAAAACGGCGAAGAAAGCGTATAAAGAGAATATCTCTTTGAAAGAGGCTTGCGTAGCGCTCGGATTTTTGACGGCGGAGAAGTTCGACGAAGTGTTCCGTCCCGAAGAAATGGCGTATCCGCAGAAATAATTCGCGCGTAAGCGGAATAATTTATTAAAAAGGCAGCGTATAGAAATATTATGAAAATCAGTTACTATCCCGGCTGTACGCTCAAAACGAAAGCGAAAGATCTGGACGTGACGGCACGTCTTTGCGCAAAAGCTTTGGGCGTAGAAATGGAAGAAATCGAAAATTGGCAATGTTGCGGCGCGGTATACCCTATGGGTACGGACGAGATCGCGACCAAGCTTTCGGCGGTACGCGCGCTCGATCACGCAAAACATAACGGCGGAAAATTGCTCACGCTCTGCTCCGCTTGCCATAACGTGATAAAGCGTACGAACGAAGATATGCGGTCGAACGACGATATCCGTTTCCGTGCGAACAACTACCTGAAACTCGACGAACCGTATAACGGCGAAACGGAAGTGTTGCACTATCTCGAACTGCTGAAAAACGTGGTCGGGTTCGACAATATCAAAAAAGCGGTGGTAAACCCCGTGAACCGTAAGATCGGCGCGTATTACGGTTGTCTGCTCCTCCGTCCGAGCGGCGTGATGGCGTTCGACAATCCCGAGAACCCGACGATCATCGAGGACTTTATTCGGGCGATCGGCGGCACGCCCGTCGTATATCCTTTCCGTAACGAATGTTGCGGAGCGTACGTATCTTTAAAGAATGCGGACCTGCCCAAGCAAAAAAGCCGCAAAGTACTTATGAGCGCGAAAGAAAAGGGCGCGGAAGAGATTATCACCGCGTGTCCGCTCTGCTTGTACAATCTGCAAGTGAACGGCGACGGGATCCTTCCCGTAAGATACTTCACCGAGCTTTTGGCAGAGGCGTTGGGGGTAAAAGCATGACGAAAGAAGAACGTATTGAAAATATCAAAAAGCTCAGCGGCACGGACGTAAGGAAGTGTATGAAATGCGGTAAATGTTCGGGGCGTTGTCCCGCGTTCAAGGATATGGATATCAAACCGCATCAGTTCGTATCCATGCTCGCAAAGGGCAAGATCGAAGAACTTCTGGAATGTAAAGCGATCTGGAACTGTCTTTCGTGTATGGCTTGTGTGGAACGTTGTCCGCGCGGCGTAGCTCCCGCGGCGGTCGTGGAGGCGGTGCGCGACACGGTGGTGCGTATGCAGGGCAATAACGGTATCAAAGCCGAAGAGATACCGCCCATCGTCGACGAACTCATTCCTCAGCAACTGCTCGTCAGCGCGTACAGAAAGTATAATAAGTAATCGAAAAAAATCAAAAGAAAGAGAGTAAATAAAATGCAAAGAATAGGTGTTTTTATTTGTTGGTGCGGCAGTAACATCGCGGCAACGGTGGACGTAGTGAAAGTTGCGGAAACGATGAAAAGCGAACCCGGCGTCGTCTTTTCCGCGAACTATCAGTATATGTGCTCGGAGAACGGTCAACAGCTCATCAAACAGGCAATCAAAGAACACAACCTTACGGGTATCGTCGTAGGTTCGTGTTCCCCCAGAATGCACGAGGCTACTTTCCGTAAAACTGCGGAGGCGGCGGGACTTAACCCCTATATGGTGGAGATCGCGAATATTCGCGAGCATTGTTCGTGGATACATAAAGATATCGACGAGGCCACCGAAAAGGCGATCGTACTCGTTCGCACCGCTATCGCGAAAGTAAAACTCAACGCACCCCTTATGGCAGGGGAAAGTCCCGTGGTAAAACGCGCGCTGGTCATCGGCGGCGGTATCGCGGGTATTCAGGCTGCCCTCGACATCGCGGACGCGGGATTCGAAGTGGATATCGTCGAGAAGAACGCGACGATCGGCGGCAGAATGGCGCAACTGGATAAGACCTTCCCCACGCTCGACTGCTCCGCTTGTATCCTTACCCCGAAAATGGTGGACTGCGCGCAGCACGAGAAGATCGACATCTTGTCCTACTCGGAAGTCGAGGACGTGAAAGGTTTCGTCGGAAACTTCAACGTCAAGATCCGTCGTAAGGCGAGATACGTGGACGAAACGAAGTGTACGGGCTGTAAAGTCTGTATGGAAAAATGCCCGTCCAAGAAAGGCTTGAACGAGTTCAATATGAACCTCAACACCCGTCCCGCGATCCACATTCCGTTCGCGCAGGCGATCCCCAACGTCGCGGTGATCGATCCCGAACAATGTATCAAACTCAAAACGGGCAAATGCGGTATTTGCCAGAAATTCTGCGGTGCGGGCGCGATCGACTACGAACAGAAAGATACGTTCATCGAACGCCAGTACGGCGCGATCGTCGTGGCGACCGGGTTCAAGCCCATCAGCCTGAACGCATTCAACGAATACGGTTACGACGATAATAAAGACGTCATCACTTCGCTCGAACTCGAAAGATTGATGAACGCGGCAGGCCCTACGAACGGCGTTTTGCTCCGTCCCTCCGACGGTAAGCACCCGAAGGTCATCACGTTCATTCAATGCGTGGGTTCGCGTGATTCGAGCGGTTGCGGCAAGCCTTACTGCTCCAAGATCTGCTGTATGTATACGGCAAAGCACGCGATGCTCATTCGCGAAAAATATCCCGATACGGAAGTGCACGTATTCTATATCGACGTGCGTACCCCGGGTAAGAACTACGACGAATTCTACCGTCGCGCGGTAGAACAGTACGGAGTCGATTATATCAAAGGTATGGTCGGCAAAGTCTATAACGAAAACGGCAAACTGATGGTGCAAGGCTCTAACCTCATCGATAACGAACAGGTCACGATCGAATCCGACCTCGTCGTTCTCGCGGCGGCGATCGAACCCGAACCTTCCGTAAGAAAGGTGGCTACGCTGTTGACGGCGAGTATCGATACGAACAACTTCCTCACGGAATCGCACGCAAAACTCCGTCCCGTGGAAAGCCCTACGGCGGGGGTATACCTCGCGGGCGTTTGCCAAGGACCGAAAGATATTCCCGAAACGGTATCGCAGGCGTCGGCTTGCGCGGCGAAGGTCATCGGTCTGCTTGTGAAAGATAAATTAAAGACGAATCCTTGCGTAGCAACGCCGAACGAGAGTATGTGTAACGGTTGCAGTCAATGCGCGAACGTTTGCGCGTACGGCGCGATCACGTACGTCGATAAGGAATTCCGTATCGGCGGCGGCAAAACGGAAGTTCGCCGCGTAGCGTCCGTCAACCCTGCGGTTTGCCAAGGCTGCGGCGCGTGTACGGTAACGTGTCCTTCGGGCGCGATGGATCTGAAAGGATTCAGCTCCAAACAGATTATGTCGGAGGTAGAGGCTATATGCAAGATGTAACTACGGAAAAGAAAGAATTTACCCCGAACATCGTAGCGTTTTGTTGCAACTGGTGTTCGTATGCGGGCGCAGACCTTGCGGGTTCGAGCCGTTTGAGCTATCCCGCGAACGTCAAGATCATTCGCGTACCCTGTTCCTGCCGCGTCAACCCGATGTTCGTGTTGAAAGCGTTCCAACAGGGCGCGGACGGCGTGATCCTTTGCGGTTGTCACCCCGGAGATTGCCATTACGTAACGGGTAACTATTACACGAGAAGAAGAATGGCGCTCCTGTTCAGTTTCCTCAATTATATGGGTATCGAGAAAGAGCGTACCCGCGTGGAATGGGTTTCCGCGGCGGAAGGTCAGCGTTTCTCGGCGGTCATGAACGATTTTGTAAAAACGGTGACGGAGCTTGGCGAGAACAAACGCCTTACCGATCTCCGCGTAAAGGAGGGCGAATAAGATGCGTGACGTTGAATTGAAAATGATCGAGCGCGCGAAAGCGCTCTTGGAAAGCGGCGAAGTCGCCCGCGTCATCGGTTGGAAGAAAGGCGAGTTCTATTTCGACCCGGCGCCCGCGTCCTTTGAAACGGTAGAAGAACTCGACGGGTTCGTCTATAACGGGTTCTGCGGCGCAAACCTTTCCAAATATCTCATTCAGGCGAGCAAGAAAGCGGGTAAGACGGCGATCTTCCTCAAACCCTGCGATTCTTACAGCTTTAATCAGCTTGTCAAAGAACACCGTATCGTGCGTGAGAACATTCTCGTGATCGCGATCGAGTGTCAGGGTAAACTCGACGTCGAAAAGATCAAAGCGAAAGGGATCGACGCCGTAACGGAAGTGGAAGAGGACGGCGAGAACGTAAAAGTATCCTCGTTGTACGGCGAAACGACGGTCGCGAAAGCGGACGTGCTCCTCAATAAATGCGCGACCTGCAAAGGCAAAACGCATCAGGTAAAGGACGAGGAGATCATTCTCCACGAAATGCCCGCGCCCGCGGATAACCGTTTCGACGAAGTGGCGAAGTTGGAGGCGATGACGGAGGACGAGCGGTTCGCGTTCTGGAAAGAACAGCTTTCCAAATGTATCCGTTGTAACGCTTGCCGTAACGTATGCCCCGCATGCTCGTGCGTAAAATGCGTGTTCGATAACCCCGCGTCCGGCGTTGCCGCGAAAGCGAACGATTCGGAATTCGAAGAAAAACTTTTCCATATCATTCGCGCGTTCCACGTGGCGGGTCGTTGTACGGACTGCGGCGAGTGTAGCCGCGTTTGCCCGCAGAACATTCCTTTGCACCTTCTCAACCGTAAATTCATCAAGGATATCGACGGCTTGTACGGCGAATATCAGGCGGGTGAAACGGCGGAAGGCAAAACGCCGCTCACTTCCTATACGGAAAGCGATACCGAACCGAACGACGTGTTTAAGGCGGAGGTAAAATAATGTTAAAGATTGCAAAAGAAAGATTGAACGATCTTTATGCGAAGATCAATGAGAGTATGGGACTTTTCATTCCCATCAAAAAAGCAGGCGAAGTAAACTATCACGTTTGGGGCGAAGGCAAGGAAGTTTCCCTTGAAACGCTCAAAACGGTAAAATCCCCGAAAAATATGTTCTTCCCGCAGACGGAGAATATGATGAAATTCAAAACGGAAGGCAAGAACCTCGAAATCATCGACGTTCGCGACGAAAAAAGGCCCTTCGTTTTGTTCGGCGTAAAAGCTTGCGATTATAAGGCGATCGAGGTCCTCGACAAAGTATTCCTCGCCGACCCCGTAGATACGTATTACCAAAGCAGAAGAGAGGCGACGACCGTCGTTACGCTCGCTTGTTCCAGACCGGAAGAAAGCTGTTTCTGTAAAGCTTTCGGCATCGACGCGACCGCTCCCGCGGGCGACGTCACCACGTGGCTGGACGAAAACTATCTGTACTGGCAGGCGAACACCGAAAAGGGCGAGCAGCTTACCGAGCTTATCAAAGAATACGCCGAAAACGGCGGCGAAACGGAAGTAGCGGCGCAACAGGCGGCGACGAAAGCGATCGTCGAAAAATTGCCTTTCTCCGCGCTCGATCTCAGCCGTTTCAAGCCCGAAAATCTCAACGAGCTGTTCGACGATCCCGCTTGGGAGAGTTTGAGCGAGGCTTGCCTCGGTTGCGGAACTTGTACGTTCGTATGTCCTACCTGTCAATGTTTCGATATCCGCGATTTCAAGACCAACGAAGGCGTTATCCGCTATCGTTGCTGGGACTCCTGTATGTATTCCGATTTCACGCTTATGGCGGGCGGAAACAGCCGTACGACGCAGTTGCAGAGATACCGTCAGAGATTTATGCATAAGCTCGTATACTATCCCGCGCAACACGACGGTATGTATTCGTGCGTGGGTTGCGGTCGTTGCGTGAATAAATGCCCGCAAAAGCTCAATATCGTCAAAGTAATCAAGACCCTCGGAGGTAAAGACAATGATTGAAGAAAATTTGATCCCGAAGATCGGCGTGATCACCGATATTCGTAAGGATACTCCCGACGTCAAAACTTTCCGCGTGGTCGGCACGGACGGAAAGAAATTGTTCAAGCATATGCCCGGACAATGCGCGATGGTATCCGTTCCCGGCGTAGGGGAATGTATGTTCTCTATCACCTCTTCGCCCACGAACGAAGACTATATGGAATTTTCCATCAAAAAATGCGGCTGCGTGACCGAAGTGATCCACTCCCTCGAAGTCGGACAACAGATCACCGTCCGCGGACCTTACGGCAAGAACTTCCCCGTGGAAGAGGATTTCAAGGGCAAAGACCTCCTGTTCATCGCAGGCGGTATCGGTCTTGCGCCCCTTCGCAGCGTCATCAACTACGTCCGTCACTACCGCAATAACTACGGTAAAGTCGTCATCGTGTACGGCGCGAGAAGTAAGGACGACCTCGTCGATATCGAGGAGATAAAGACGGAATGGATGAACGAGCCGAATACGGAGGTCTATCTCACGATCGACCGTCCGCAGGAGGGTTGGGACGGACACGTCGGGTTCGTACCCGCTTACATAAAAGAACTCGGGCTTGACCCGAATATGACGGCGGTGCTTTGCGGACCTCCCATCATGATAAAATTCACGCTTACGGGGCTTTTGGAACTCGGTTTTGAAAAGTCGCGCGTGTACACCACGCTCGAACTCCGTATGAAGTGCGGTATCGGCAAATGCGGCAGATGTAACGTAGGCGATAAGTTCGTATGTAAAGACGGACCCGTATTCCGTATGACGGAGTTGGACGAACTCCCCGACGAGTATTGATCGCAAGGCGGATAAAGGAGAATAATAGAAACAAATGGAAAAAATGGTTAATGTATATCTTTTCGGTAAGCGTTATCAAGTGCCGGAAAGTTTGACGATTATGAAAGCGATGGAATACGCGGGCTATCAGCTCGTACGCGGTTGCGGTTGCCGTAACGGTTTCTGCGGCGCGTGCGCTACGATCTACCGTATCCACGGTCAGCAGGAACTCAAAACCTGCCTTGCTTGCCAACAGCAGGTGGAAGAGGGTATGTACGTAGCTACGCTCCCGTTCTTCCCGCTCGTAAAACAGGTCTACGATATCGAGAAGATCAAGCCCACGCAACAGATCATGATGCAGCTTTATCCCGAAATATATTCGTGTATCGGCTGTAACGCTTGCACCAAGAGCTGTACGCAGGGTCTGAACGTTATGCAGTATATCGCGTACGCGCAACGCGGCGAGTACGAAAAAGCGGCGGAAGAAAGCTTCGACTGTGTAATGTGCGGCGTATGTTCTTCCCGTTGCCCTGCGGGCATTTCGCATCCGCAAGTGGCGCTCCTTGCCCGTCGTCTTACGGGTAAATACCTCGCGCCTAAGAGTGAACATCTTATCAATCGCGTAGCGGAAATTGATGCGGGCGATTGTAAAGCGGCGCTTGAAGCGATCATGAATACGCCCTTGGAAGAACAAAAAAATCTCTATAACCATAGAGAGATCGAAAAATAAGGAGAAGCGCAAATGTATCATTATACCGATGAACAATTAGAATCTATGAAAAAAGTAGAAGCGACCCGCGCTTCCCGTATCGAAAAACTCCACGCGCGTATGACGGCGGAGGAAAAAGATGCAGTTTTGGCAGAATTTCACCCCGATTATATCACTTCGGCGTATGAAGAACTCAAAGTCGGGAAAAATAAAGGCGGTAAAGTTTTGCACGAACTCGCCGATTTGTTGCAAGGTCATTCCCGTATCCTTGATATGGATATTGATCTTACGAAGATTGATTACGACGTAGACGTACTCGTAATCGGCGGTGGTGGCGCAGGCTCGTCCGCGGCGATCGAAGCGCACGAAAGAGGCGCAAACGTTATGATCGCAACGAAGCTTCGTTTGGGCGATGCAAATACGGCAATGGCAGAAGGCGGTATTCAAGCGGCGGATAAACCCAACGACAGCCCCGCCACGCATTATCTCGACGCGCTTGGCGGCGGACATTTCAAAAACAAACCCGAGCTTTTGTATAAGCTCGTGAACGAAGCTCCCGAAGCGATTTTGTGGCTGAATAACCTTGGCGTTATGTTCGATAAAGAAGAGGACGGCACGATGGTTACGACGCACGGCGGCGGTACGTCCAGA
>JBGVLV010000033.1:0-40704 GCA_045124465.1 Candidatus Scatosoma sp. | reverse complement strand
ATCCTGCGCTAAATTCTGTAGCTCTTTTAGGTAAGCGTATGCCGTAATAATGCCGTCCACCAGGGCAACCGAAATCTTTATTAAATTGATTTATTGATATTTTTTCGAATTTATTCATATTACTCCTTGAGCAATCCTCCGACAATAAGTAAATACTGCGGAGGATTAGTTAAATTTTACAAGTGTGTTACACGTTCTTTAATTTCTTGCGTTCTGCCTTGGTTCCAGTACTGCGTACCGATATATCCGCAAGTCCGTCTTGCGACGTTCATCTTCGACTGATCGCGGTTCTTACAGCAAGGACATTCCCAAACGAGTTTGCCCGATTCGTCCGTCTGAATCTGGATCTCGCCGTCATAGCCGCAGACCTGACAATAGTCGCTCTTGGTGTTGAGTTCGGCGTACATTATATTTTCATAAATAAACTTCATCACCGAAAGCACCGCGGGAATGTTGTTCTGCATATTCGGCACTTCCACGTAACTGATCGCGCCGCCGGGCGAAAGCTGCTGGAACTCACTCTCGAATTTGAGTTTCGTGAACGCATCGATAGGCTCGGAAACGTGTACGTGATAGCTGTTCGTGATATAGTTTTTATCGGTAACGCCCGGGATCACGCCGAAACGTTTTTGCAAGCATTTGGAGAACTTATACGTCGTACTTTCAAGCGGCGTACCGTACAGGGAGAAGTCGATATTCTCTTTCGCTTTCCATTCCTTGCACTTATCGTTCATGTGCTGCATAACGGCGAGCGCGAAAGGTTTTGCGTCCGCGTCCGTATGCGATTTACCCGTCATGTGTTTAACGCATTCGTAAAGCCCCGCATAGCCCAAGGAAATGGTCGAATACCCGCCGAAAAGGAGTTTATCGATCGTTTCCCCTTTCTTCAATCTCGCGAGCGCGCCGTACTGCCACAAAATGGGAGCGGCGTCCGAAAGCGTACCCATAAGACGGTTATGACGATACATCAACGCGCGATAGCAAAGCTCTAATCTCTCGTCGAAAATCTCCCAGAACTTCGTTTCGTCCCTGCCCGAGGACAGCGCGACGTCTACGAGGTTGATGGTCACGACCCCTTGGTTAAATCTGCCGTAGTACTTGGGTTTGCCGTTCTCGTCCACGTAAGGCGTGAGGAAACTTCTGCAACCCATACACGTATAGCAATGCCCCTCGCCGTTCTTGTCTACCTTATATTCGAGCATCTTCTTCTCGGAGATATAATCGGGCACCATACGTTTCGCCGTACAACGCGCCGCCAGCTCCGTCAGATACCAGTACGGCTGTTCCTCGGAAATATTATCCGGTTCGAGCACGTAAATGAGCTTGGGGAACGCGGGCGTGATCCAAACGCCCGATTCGTTTTTAACGCCTTGAATACGCTGTTTGAGCGTTTCTTCGATGATGAGCGCGAGATCGGCTTTTTCCTGTTCGTCGCGCGCCTCGTTCAAATACATAAACACCGTGACGAAAGGCGCTTGACCGTTCGTCGTGAGCAACGTTACGACCTGATACTGAATGGTCTGGATCCCTCTGCGGATCTCGTCGCGAAGGCGTTTTTCGGCTATTTCAATAATATGCGCCTCGTCGGAAACGCCGACCGCGGACAGTTCTTCCGCGACCTCTTTGCGGATCTTTTTACGGCTGATATCCACGAACGGAGCGAGGTGGGTGAGCGAAATGCTCTGCCCGCCGTACTGGTTGGAGGCGACTTGCGCGATGATCTGCGTGGCGATATTGCAAGCCGTCGAAAAGCTGTGCGGTTTTTCGATCAACGTACCCGAAATGACGGTGCCGTTTTGGAGCATATCTTCCAAATTGACAAGGTCGCAGTTGTGCATATGTTGCGCGAAATAGTCCGCGTCGTGGAAATGGATCAAGCCCTGATCGTGCGCGGCGACGATGTCGTCGGGCAACAGGATACGGCGGGTAAGGTCTTTGGACACTTCCCCCGCCATATAGTCGCGCTGAACGCTGTTGACCGTGGGATTTTTATTCGAGTTTTCCTGTTTGACTTCCTCGTTGTTGCACTCGATAAGCGTCAATATCTGCGCGTCCGTCGTGTTGGATTTTCTCACGAGTTCGCGGGTGTAACGATAGGTGATATATTTACGCGCAAGGACGAACGCCTTCATATCCATAAGGCGGTTTTCGACCATATCCTGCACTTCTTCGACGTGCGGCGCGCGCGCGAGCTTGGCGCACTCCTCCGACACTACGTTGGATATCCTTTGGATATCTTCTTCCGATATGCGCGCGGATTCCACGACTTCCTTGTTCGCTTTACGTACCGCGGCGATGATCTTATCCACGTTGAATACGACTTCCTGACCGCTCCGTTTGATGATCTTCATTTCCTTCATTTCCGTTTATCCTCCTCATACGCGTCCGTTTCCCCGACGGCGTCTTTTTCTTTCGTATACACAATATCTTGCGTAGCCGACTATGTTTTTAACACAATATATTGTATTCGCATTTGGTCGTACCATAATTTTATACCATATCTTGTGTCAAAGTCAAGCGAGTGAACACAAAATATGGTATAGAAAAAACTTATAGCCTCGCGGTCGGTTTTCCACATTTTAAATTGCTTTTCCGTTATGTTTTCGGGCGAAAAAGAATTTTTAAAAACAAGGAATTATTTGAAAATAAAATAGTTCTTGTTTTTTTATAAATTTTTACCCGAAAAACGGGAAAAATTACCAAAGAAAAGTCGCCCTTTCGGGCGACCGATCCGTTTGAAATTATCTGGCGACGTGCGTCACGCGGTTGATAAAGTCCTCGTAGCTATGCGATTCGTCGATGAGGTGAAAGAGCGCCTCCGCGCCGTATTTGGGTATATACTGCGTACGGATAAATCTGTCCGCGCTTTCCTCCTCCCCGTTCGTAAAGTGCATACTGTACTGCGCACGGGAACGGAGCAGATCGACGGCGGGATACAGACGTTTGAGCGCGAGTTCCTCGTTTAAACAAATTTCGAGATTTGCAAGCGAACAAAGCTCGGCGGCGACGATGTCGTCCGCAGGATTGCCCGTCCGTATAGAAAGCGTGCCGATAACGGTCAGCGAACCGCTCTTTTCCAAGCATCTCGCCGCGCCGAAAAAGCGTTTGAGATACTGCACCGTTTTACGTTCCAGACCGCCCGCGAGCGTACGTTCGCCGATGGATTCGTTCGTATCGTTATACGCGCGGGAAAGGGTATTGAAAGAATCGACGAGCAATAAAACTTCCCGACCGCACTCTGCGAACCGTTTCGCGCGTTTGAGAAGGAATTCCGCCGTGAACACCTGTCTGTCGGGGTCGTCCTCGTACGTGGTATAGACAAGATCGTCTTTCGGCAAAAGTTTACGGAAACGGGTTATTTCCTCGGGTACTTGTCCGACCAACAAGACCAAGACTTTGAGTTCGGGGTTGAACTTCATCGCGGTCTGGGCGATCTCGTATAAAAATTCCGTTTTTCCGAGTTTTGGCGCGGCAAGGATACAGCCGCGTTGACCTTTGCCTACGGGCAACAGCCATTGCAAGTACTTGGAAACGAGCGAATTGCGTTCGCCCGCATTGAAAAACCGAATACGGTCGGTCGGATAGCAAGCCTCGTATTCCTCGAACGCGCCGCGTTGCAAACTGTTCGCGGGCTTGCCGTTGATCGTGAGTATTTCCGTCGCCACGAGCACTTCGTTGCTTTTTTGCACGTAACAGGCGAGTACGTCGCCCTCGCAAAGTCCGTATCCGTGGATAAGCTCTATGGGCAAAATAAGCGTTTCGTCGTTCGCGATACAATTCAAAGCCAAAAGACAGGGTACGCCACGCAATATCGCGTACTGACCCGTCCGTATCTGTTTCGCCGCGGCGGCGCGCGCCTCGCTTTCTTCCTGTTCGTTGGATTTGACGACGAACGTGACGTTATTCTCCGCTTGAAAACGTTTGTACGCTTTCTGAAAATCGAATTCGGGCGGTTGCGCGTCGGTGGGCAAAACCTCCTCTTTCGGCGCGGGCATTTCGCCGAGATAGCGCGTGCGGAGCGTTTGGATATTTTGGTGTATCTGCGGGTCCAAATAGTTGTTTCGGATCGGCGCGCCGCGGGTGCTTTGTTCTATGGGCGTTACCTTACCGTTTAAAACGAGGATTATCTCTTCTACAAGCTCCCCTTTTTTCTTCTCCGTCGGTTTTGCCACGCCGATACTCCGACCGTACGCGCGCAGATCGCCGATACTGAGGGCGGACAGATAATCCCTGCAAGCGTACGTAAACTGTGCTACGGCTGTTTCGTTGATACCGTTCATTACCCTCTCCACTCCTTTCCTTTTTTTATTTTACGCGCGCATACAAGCGCAAACGCATACGTTGTATTTCCGTACCGAATAAGACGTCGTAATGCAACGACAAGAGCAAAGCCTCTTTCGTGGTCGAATACGCCACGCGGTGCGTTCTCGTCGATATACGACCGTTCGCGCCCGCTATACCCAAACTTCCTTCCGTCGTTTCGCCTTCGAAAAGCGAGAGCGACATTTCGTAGTCGCCTTTCCGCTCCACAATCGCGCGGTTATCTTCGAGCGACAGGGACACCTGCGCGTTCTCCTCGCGATAGCATACCGTAGTTTTGAGCGGAGAGAGGTACAATTCGCCGTCGCGGGAAAAACGTTCTTCTCTCCCGTCCGTTTCCGTCGTGATCGTCAGGTGGCATTTTTGCATTTTTACCTCTTTTCGCGCTTTTTCAACAATTTTCGACGCTTTCTTTCTCTATTATATCAAATATTGAACGGAAAGTAAAATATTTTTCAATGGTTTTTTTATTCCGCTCGCGATTTAATCGTTTCCGCGGCGAATGGTTTCGCGAATGAGCCGACCTTCTTTGAGCGTTTGCGAAAGCTTTTCGTCATCCTCAGAGCGGAGCGCGTCGCGATAAACGGAAAGATGACCGATAAGCCCGTCCAGCTCCCTTACGATATTTTCGCGGTTACAGGCATACAGCGGCGTCCAAACGTTTTCGTCCACGCCCGCGATACGGGTCATATCCTGAAAACTGCCGCCCGTAAACCCGTCGCAACCTCGTACCTGCGGGCTTTTCACGTACGCGTTGGACACGATATGCGCGAGCTGGGATGTCAGCGCGATCTTTTTGTCGTGTTCGGCGGCGGTACATTCCACGATCTTGCCAAAACCCATCGCCGCGGCGTATTCTTTCATCTCCGCAACGTCCTCCGCCTTGGTCTGCGGGGCGTGCGTTATGATCAGGTTCGCTTTTCGGAACAGATCGACGGAGGCGGAAGAAATGCCCGACGTTTCCTTACCCGCCATCGGGTGGATACCGACGTAGCGATAGTTTCTTTCCCCTTCGTAAACGGCGCGTTCGGGCGCCTCTTTCACGCCGCAAATATCGGTCACAAGCGCGCCGTCCTTGAACTTTCCGTTACGGAGATAGGACAGGGTCGCTTGCGGCGGTACGGCGATGAATACGACGTCGTATTCGGTCAGGTCCTCCGCTTTTTTACGGATATATCCCGCTTGGAGCGCATACTCGACGGACGCGTCACTGCGACTGCAACCGTCTACCGTATATCCCGCTTTGGTGAGCGCGGCGCAGATCGAACCGCCGATGATGCCCATACCGATGACCGCTATTTTTTTCATATTTCTTCTCCCGTGTTTTCCGTTTTAATTATATTAGCATATTCCGAAAGAAATTTCAAGCGTATAAACGCTTTTTCGCGCGTATTTTGACAAAAAAGAAAGGAAACGCGGACTTGCGTTCCCCCTTTTCCCGTATCGGGATACGTGCTATTTCGTATGCGTTTCCCTCAAATATTTTTCTCTTGTGGCGATCCCGCCGCGGATATGACGTTCGCTTAAATTGAGATCGAGCACTTTTCGCGTGCGCTCGTACAGTTCTTCGTCTATGTATTTCAAACGTTCGGAAACGTCTTTATGCACCGTTGATTTACTGATAGAAAAGTGCGCGGAGCACGCTCGGACGGTACAACCCGTCGCCACGATATATTCCGCACACTTTTTCACCCTGTCTTCAATATAATCCCACAAGATACCGACCTCCGCAATTCGCTTACGAATTATATTATGTCGGTTTTTTGCGGTTTATAACCTATTTTATCCGTTTACTCGTCTTTTTTATACGGCAGCGGGATCACCTTTTCGATCGAGTCTTCCGCATATCCGAGAAGTTTCTTCGCGCGCGCGCTTTGCACGGATATGAACACGTCCTCGCTCGAAATTTCGGACACGTTACGGTCCTTACCCACGATCGCGAGTTTATACGGAGCCGTCACGTAACTTGCGGTAAGCACGCTCGCGCCCTCTTTCAAGCTGACGATCATCGAGCCTTTACGGTAACGTTTGGACGGTTCTATCTGCGAGGAGATGACGCGCTTGAACTTGCCCTCGTCCGTCGCGATGACGATCTCGCCCTCGCCGTTTATCTGGGTCATCAGTATCACGCTGTCGCTGTCGCGGAGCATAATGCCGCGCACGCCCGCGGAGATCCTGCCCTGCGTGGGGATATCGTCTTTCGTCGCGTTCAGGCAAATACCCTCTTTCGTCACGATGACGATCGTATCTTCCTCGTTCGTATCTTCTTCTACGCCGATAACTTCGTCGTCCTCGTTGAGCTTGACCGCCTGAAAACTGTCTTTACGCTGTTCGTATTCGCTCCATTCCGTCTTTTTTATCATACCTTTCTTGGTAAAGAACAACAGACTGCCGAACGGCATACGCTCGCCCACTTCGAAGAGCGAAACGACCTTTTCGCCGACCTCCGCCGCCGCGGAAAGGTCTTTGAGGCTCACGCCCTCGTCGGAGAGTTTACATTCGATATCTTCTTCCGAAATATCGAGTTTATGACAGTTCCCGTAGTTGGTGAACGCGAAAATATGCTTATCCGTGACCGTCGCAAGCGTTTGCAACGCGATAAGTTGCGGTTTGTATTTCCCTTCGAGCGGTTTCGTCAGCGCCTCCGCCTGTTTCCCGACGAGAACTTTGAACTTATCGTCCGCGGTGTAGACGAGCGTACAGGGTTTGCCCGCTTTCTTTTCGGGCGCGGCGGATACGAACTCGTCCGCCTCGTCGCGGGTGTATACGAGTCGGGACTTTCTCGGCGTGGGATACGCGTTTTTGATCTCCGTGATCTCTTCCTTTACGACTTGCAGTTGCAGATCCCCGCTCTTGGAGATCGCCGTAAGTTTTTTGATGAGTTTTTTAAGCTCTTTAAGCTCTTGTTCGAGCTTGTAGATTTCGAGCTTGGTCAGGCGGGCAAGGCGCAGATCGAGGATCGCTTGCGCTTGCGTTTCGGAGATGGAGAACCTTTCCATAAGCTTGGTCCTCGCGTCGCCCGTGCTTTCCGATTTTTTGATGATGGCGATGACTTCGTCGATGTTCTGTACGGCGATGATCAAGCCTTCGAGGATATGACAGCGCGCCTCCGCTTGTTTGAGATCGAACAGCGTTCTGCGTTTTATCACCTGCTGTTGATATTTCACGTAATGGCGAATGATGTCCATAAGCCCCAGCTGTTGGGGTTTGCCGTCCGCGATCACGACCATATTGATACCGAACGTGACTTCGAGATCGGTATATTTATACAAACATTTAAGTATCGCGTCTACGTCCGCGTCTTTTTTCACGCGAATGAGCGCGCGCATACCCGTTCTGTCCGATTCGTCCGCAACGTAATCGAGTCCCGCAAGCTCCTCTTTCTTTTCCTCGCGAAGATCGACGATCTTGCGAAGAAGTTGCGCCTTATTCACCTGATAGGGAAGTTCGGTGATGATGAGGTTCGTCTTGCCGTTATCCGCTTTTTCCGCGTTTATCTTGGCGCGGAGGGTTATTTTGCCACGACCCGTTTTATACGCCTGTATCAGCTCGTTTGCGATGATAAGCCCGCCCGTAGGGAAATCGGGACAGGGAATGTATTTCATCATTTCTTCGAGCGAGATCGCGGGATCGTCGATATACGCCACGACGCCGTTGATGACCTCTTCGAGGTTATGCGTGGGGATATTCGTCGCCAGACCGACGGCGATACCAGACGCGCCGTTGACGAGCAAGTTGGGGAAACGACCGGGAAGAACGTCGGGTTCTTTCAAGGAGTCGTCGAAGTTGAGCGAAAATCCAACCGTTTCCTTATCGATATCGCGCAAAAGTTCGAGCGCGAGCGGTTGCATGCGCGCCTCGGTGTAACGCATAGCCGCCGCGGGGTCGCCGTCCACCGAACCGAAGTTGCCGTGTCCGTCCACGAGCGTTTTGCCCATATTGAAATCCTGCGCCATACGCACCATCGCGTCGTACACCGAACTGTCGCCGTGCGGGTGGTATTTACCCATACAGTCGCCGACGATACGGGCGCTCTTTTTATGCGGTTTATCGGGCGTTAAGCCCATTTCGTTCATCGTATAGAGAATACGTCTTTGTACGGGTTTAAGCCCGTCCTCAACGCGCGGCAGAGCGCGGTCGAGGATTACGAATTCCGCGTACGGGAGCATCGAGGTATGCAATACCTTTTCGAGCGGTTCAACGTATAACTGTCCGGTCGGTTCCGTCTTTTCGGGTTCTTTCTTACTTCTCGCCATTGCCGCTCTCCTTTCTCTCCGTCTTTTCTATCTTATCCATAAACGTGTCCCGTTTATTGAAGTTCGCATATTTCGCCAAGAACTCTTTTCTGCCTTCGACCTTATCGCCCATCAGCGTGGTGATCATTCTTTCCGCTTTCGCCGCGTCCTCTACCGTTACCTGCGTGAGGTTACGGGTATTCGGGTCCATCGTCGTTTCCCAAAGCTGTTCCGCGCTCATCTCGCCAAGACCTTTATAACGTTGCAGTTGATAGCCTTTACCGATCTTTTCTATCTTTTCGTTGAGTTCCTTGTCGTCGTACGCGTATTCGACTTTGTCGCCTTTATATACTTTATACAACGGCGGCATACCGATATACACGTGACCCGCGTTGACGAGCGGGCGCATATAACGGAAGAAGAACGTGAGCAAGATACAACGGATATGCATACCGTCCTGATCGGCATCGGACAAGATGATGACTTTATGATAGTTGATCTTGTCCAGCTTGAAATCGGGATCGATCCCCGCGCCGATCGCGCTGATCATCGTACGTATTTCTTCGTTTTCGAGGATCTGACTGAGTTTTTTCTTTTCGACGTTGAGCGGTTTGCCGCGAAGCGGCAAAATGGACTGGAACTGCCGCACGCGCGCCTGTTTCGCCGTACCGCCTGCCGAGTCGCCCTCTACGATGAACATTTCGTTGAGTTCGGGTTTTTTGCCCGAACACGCCGCCAGTTTTCCGATAAGAGTCAATCCGTCGATACTGTTCTTTGCGCGGGCGTTCTCTTTCGCCGTTTTCGCCGCGATTCTCGACTTCGCCGCGCCCTGCGCCTTTTTGATGATCTCCTCCATCGTCTTTTTATAGCCGCGGACGTTTTGGAGGGCGTTGAATCCCTCGATGACCGTAGCCTCGACGGGCGGGCGAGCCTCGGTATTGCCGAGCTTGGTCTTGGTCTGACCCTCGAACTGCACGTTCGCCATCTTGATAGACAAGACCGCCGTCAAACCTTCGCAGAAATCGTCGCCCTGGAAGTTGACGTCTTTATCTTTTAAAAATCCGTTGCTCCTCGCGTACTCGTTGAGCGCGCGGGTAAGCCCCGATTTGAATCCCATTTCGTGATAACCGCCCTCGGGCGTGGGGATATTATTGACGAAGGAGATAAGCCCGTTCGTGCGATAATCGTCCGTATGCTGAATGGCGAATTCCACTTGGATATCGTTTTTCGTCGCCTTATAATAGATAGGCTGCGCGTACAGTCTTTTCTTACCCTCGTTGAGACTTTTTACAAAGTCGGAAATACCGCCCTCGTAACGGAACACGGCGCGGTAAGGTTCGCTTTCGAGCGCCACCTCGTCCACCTCCGCAAACAACGACTGTTGCGGTTCGCCGTTCTCGACCTCTTCCGCCGTTTCTTCCGCGGCGTCCTCCCCGTCTTCC
This sequence comes from Candidatus Scatosoma sp., assembly GCA_045124465.1. Taxonomy (GTDB): domain Bacteria; phylum Bacillota; class Clostridia; order Christensenellales; family Borkfalkiaceae; genus Scatosoma. Next base: position 30,707 of record JBGVLV010000033.1, on the reverse strand, counting down.
GTTTCCTCGTCGTCGCCGAGGAAGGCGCGGGTGCGCTTTACTTCCGCCATAGTGATGCGTTCGTCAACGAGCGTTATCTCCACGCCGCGGTTCAAAAACGCAAGCTCGTTCAAACGTTCCTCTACCGTTTCCAGGTCGAAATCCGTTTCGGAGAACACGTTCGCGTCCGGTTTGAAACGGATAAACGAGCCTTGGCGGTTGGTGCGGATACCCGTATCTTCCAAAGGTCCGTCGGGCAGACCGGAATCTATCTTTTTCTTTCTCGCGTTGTAGCGGGAATGGAAACTCATTTTATAAATGCGTTTGTTGCGGTAGACCTCGACGGTGAGCCATTCGGAAAGCGCGTTGGTGACGGACGCGCCGACCCCGTGCAGACCGCCCGAGTATTCGTAGTTGCCCTGACCGAATTTACCGCCCGCGTGGAGCTTGGTGAAAATAAGCTGTACGCCCGAAACTTTTTCTTTCGGGTGTACGTCGGTGGGAATACCTCTGCCGTTATCTTCAACGGACGCGCTGCCGTCCTTATACAGCGTGACTTTGATCTTGTTCGCGAACCCGTTCGCCGCCTCGTCGATCGCGTTATCGACGATTTCCCAAAGTATATGGTGCAGACCTTTTATGCCCGTAGAACCGATATACATACCGGGGCGCATACGGACCGCGTCCAAGCCTTCCAGAACTTCCAGATTTTTCGCGCTGTACTCGTTTGTTTTCTTTTCGTCTTGATTCTGTTCCTTTGCCATTTTATCCTCTACAACGTTTATCTATCGGCGAAAAATTACTTTTTACGAAATTTTATCGCCAAAATCTACCATTTTACACTTATTGTAACATATTTTTTCCGATTTTTCAAATGTTTTACCGAAAAATTTCCGTTCTTATCCCTATTCTTTGCAAAAATCCTCTTTTTTACGAACGCGTCCGAACGACCGCAAGGTGTTTGAGTGCGCGAGTGTACGCGATATACAGTTCGCTTTGCGACAGCCCGTCGGGTACGACGGCGACGGAGGTGAACTCCAAACCCTTACTCTCGTACACCGTCATCACGTTCACCTTCGAACGGGACACCTTGCCCTTTTCCGCAAGATCGTTATACGATTTGCGAAGATATTCCGCCTTATTTTCTTCCGAACAGATAATGGTTTTTAAGCCCTTTTTATCCTTGAAAAATCCGCTTATCCCGCGCGGCGCGACCGTTTCCACTTCCGGTCCGTCGAACCCGATGGGTTGCATATCCACGCACAAAGACGCGGAAACGAAATCGACGATCTGGTTCGTGTTGCGGTAGTTCTGGTTGAGCGTATATATCTCGAAATCGGGGAACGCCGTTTTCCAGTCCTTTACTCCGCGCCAAGGCGTTACGTTCTGCGCGATGTCGCCGAACACGTTGAACGAGGCTTTCTTATTGATCTTCCGCAAAAGATCGTATTCGCAGACCGAAATATCCTGCGCCTCGTCCACGAATACGTACGAATACACGGGCGAGAGCCTGTCGGTTATGCCCGAACAGATCGTGCAGAGCGCGTACGCGTCCGAACGATACATTCTCTTGGAAGTCATACCGTATTTTATCTTATATTTTTTGACCGTTTCGCGATAGAAATATCTCACGATATCGATAAACCCGTCGCCGCCGCCGATCTCGCAAAATTCTTTCTCGCCGCGAAGATAGACGTAAAATTCGGAGAACGCCGTCGAGCTGTCGCCGATGAGCCGTACTTTTTCCGCTACCTTTCCTATCTCCTCGACGATCTCTTTTCTGCGTTCGATACGGTCGGCGTACATATATACTTCCGTCGAGCCTATTTTCTGGCGGAAACGTTTCAGATCGAATATCTCCTTTTCAAGCGAAACGCGGAGTTCTTCGAGCGAGCTTTGCGCCTCTTGAACGAGCTTTTCGACGTTCCGAACGAAAAATCCCGCGCTTTTATAAAACGAGGTCAGTTGGCGATAGAAATAGTCGGGGTTTTTCGCGTTCTCGCTTTTGAGCGTACCGCCGAGGAAGTCCTCGACGTCGAGCACGCAATTCATCAGTTCGCGGAAAGCTTTGGTATAATACAGCCCGCCCTCTTTCCGTTCCTTGATCTCGCCGAGTACCGCGCGGCGAACGCGCATAGACGAGTTCTTAACGCCCTCGTACGCCAACAGCTGGCTTTTACAGTCGGCGAGTATCCTGTCGATAAATTCCCTACATTCTTCGCCCGTAAACAGACCGTAAAGGTCGCCGTAGACCTTATCGAGTTTTTTATGCACGTCCGCGACGAATTTCGGAGAATAAACGTAAGAAAGATAGTCCGCGGTTTCCTTTTGCGAAAGGTCTATCTTATCGGAAATATCGATCTTTTCGTTTTTGAGGACTTGCAGGAAATATTCGTACGCGGTGATCGTCTTTACCCGTTCGAGTTCGAGTATCTCCGCAAGCTCGTCGATAAACGCGTTAAAGGAATTACTGGGCGTGATGACGAGTACGTCGCGGGGTTTGATATCCTCGTTATTATACATAAGATAACTCAAACGATGGAGCATTACCATTGTTTTTCCGCTGCCGGCGCAGCCCTGCAAAACGAAATCGCTGTTTTCGGGGCGGGTGATGATCTCGTACTGTTTTTCCTGTATCGTTTCGATGATGTCCTTGACCGCCGTTTCTTCCTTACGCGAACGAATGATCTCGCGAAGATAGGGATCGAGCACGTTTTCCTCGTCGCGGTCGGCGATCTCCTCGGGGGAGAGATAGTCTTTCAACGACAGGTACTCGTTTTTGAAATCGAGCAATTTCCCGTCCTTGGTACGCAACGCGCGGCGAAGAACGGTCTTGTATTCGTATTCGTTTATCTTGAAAAACGAACAGCTCTTTTGATAGTACCGTCTTGCCAAAGGCGCGCGCCAGTCGACGATTTCAAGTTTGACGTCCCCTTTTTTACCGATATAATAACTGTTATACCCCTCGATATTGTCTACGAGGTCCATACGCGCGAAATACGGTTCGTCGAAGAAAGGACGGTAGGTCTGCATTTTTTCTTCGCGGCGGCGTATCTCTTCCAAAAGCTCACGTATCTTTTTATAATTTTCCGCGGCGTTATCCGTATCTTTTTCCAGACGGGATATTTCCTCTTTCGCCTGTTTCACCGCGATCTTTTGCGGACGAATATGGACGATACGCAACATTTGCATTACCGCCCGTATATGCGTTTCTTCGTACGACGTCTGTTTTCCGTCGTCAAGCAAAGACAAAAACCACGCGTGATCGCCCGACTTTTTCGGGTCGAGATATTTTATCAACGTTTCGTAAGCGATCTTGTCCGACATTGCGTTCTCCTATCCATAGTCTTTATCATAACATATTTCCGAGAAAAATGAAAGGGTTTTACCGAAAATTTTTTGAAAATTTTTCCAGTCGGGCTTTTTCCCTAAAAAAATACCCCCGTCGCCTTTCTCTTGCGTACGGGGATATCTTCTTCTTTTCCGTTCTTTTACATTTTTTCGGGTATGCCGATACCGAGCAATGCAAACGCGTTCTTTAACGCGGTGAGCGTCGCGCTCGTGAGTGCAAGACGGAAATTCTTGGTCTTTTCGTCCTCGGCGGCGAGTATCTTGCAATCGAAATAAAATTTATTGAACTTCTGCGCCACGTCGACCGCAAAACGCGCGACGTACGACGGCTCGTATTTCTCCGCCGCGGAACGTACCGTTTCGGGGAAAGCCGAAAGCGCTTTGACAAGCTCTATCTCTTCCGCCGTGAGTGCGGGTATCTCGAAAGTTTGCGGTACGCCGCCCTTTTGCAGAACGGAGTTCGCACGGGCGCAAGTATATTGCACGTACACGCTCGTTTCGCCGTCGAAATTGAGTACTTTATCGTAAGAGAATACGATATCCTTGATCTTATTATTATAGAGCGCGCCGAAGATGACCGCGCCGACGCCCACTTTCTTGGCTACGTCCATTTTGTTTTCAAGATCGGGGTTTTTCTCGGAAATGATCGTATGCGCCTTTTCGATACATTTATTGATGACGTCCTCCAAAAATACCACGTTACCCTTTCTCGTGGACATCGTGCCTTCTTCGAGCGAAACCATACCGTACGCGACGTGAACGAGGTCTTTCGACCATTCTTTGCCCATCAGTTCGAGGACTTTAAAGAACTGTTTGAAGTGCAGGTTCTGTTGATACGCCACCACGTACAAACATTTATAGAAATCGTATTCCTTTTTACGGTACGTAGCCGCCGCCATATCGCGGGTAGCGTAAAGCGAACTGCCGTCCGATTTGAGAATGATGCAAGGCGGCATACCGTATTCTTCGAGATCGACCACCTGCGCGCCGCGGCTTTCCGTCAGCAAGCCTTTTTCCCTAAGCTCGTCCACGACGGGTTGCATTTTATCCGAGTAGAAACTCTCGCCCGCGTACGAGTCGAAACGTATATCGAGCATTTCGTATATCTTTTGCACGTCTTTGAGCGTAAGTTCTTTGAACCATTTGAAAAGCGCTTGGCACTCCTCGTCGCCCTGTTCTATCTTTTTGAAATACGCGCGCGCCTCGTCGTCGTATTCGGGGTGTTCTTCCGCCTCGCGGTGGAACCGCACGTACAGTTCGTTCAAAGCGCGGATACCGCCTTTTTCCACCGTTTCCTTATCTCCCCAACGCTTATACGCGGAAATGAGCTTTCCGAACTGCGTGCCGTAGTCGCCGAGGTGATTGATACCCACCGCCTTATATCCGAGGTAATCGAAGATACGGTAGAGCGCGCCGCCGAGTACGGTCGTGGAAAGGTGTCCGATATGGAAAGGTTTTGCGATATTGATAGACGAGTAGTCGATACAGATGGTCTTGCCCTCGCCCTCGTTCGACGAGCCGAATTTTTCCTTTTCGGTCAAGATCTTATCGAGCGTAGCGCGGACGAATCCCGTTTTGTCGATCTTGAAATTGAGATACCCGTTTACGGCGGAGATCTCGCTTATCACCCCGTCGGGCGTAAGCGTGTTTTTGAGTTCTTCCGCGATCGCTACGGGGCTTTTACGGAAAAGTTTTGCGAATTTGAAACAAGGGATCGCATAATCCCCCATTTCGAGGTTGGGCGGGAGCGCGATAAGCTCGTATATCTCGTCTTTCGAAACGCCTTCGATCTGTAATTTTTCCGCTATATGTTTCTTATAATCCATACGTTCACCTTCGTTTTTTCGTCTGTTTTGAAATTTTTTCCTAATTATATTAACACATTTTTAAAAATAGGTCAAGTTTGATTTGCCAAATTTTGAATTTTATATTATAATATATTCGAAATTTTTCAATACAACGACTTAAAAGGAAGTAAAATGATATGAAACTCGGCGTCGTAGGACTCCCCAACGTAGGAAAATCCACTCTTTTCAATGCCATTACGCACGCGGGCGCGGAATGTGCGAACTATCCTTTCTGCACCATCGAACCCAACGTCGGCGTCGTAGCCGTTCCCGACGAACGTTTGGACAAGCTCGCCGCGCTTTACAACAGTAAAAAGATAACCCCCGCCGTCATCGAATTCGTAGACATCGCGGGTCTTGTCAAAGGCGCGTCGAGAGGCGAAGGTTTGGGAAACAAGTTCCTTTCCCATATCCGCGAGGTAGACGCCATCGTACACGTCGTGCGCTGTTTCGAGGACGCGAACATTACGCACGTGGATAATAAGATAGACCCCGTTTCCGACATCGAAACCATCAATCTCGAACTGGTATTGTCGGATATGGAGGCGGTACAGAACCGTATGAACAAGGTCAAAGTACAGGCGCGCGGCGGTTCAGACAAAAAGGCGGCGGAAGAATACGCGTTCCTCGAACGGCTCTACGCACACCTCGAAAGCGAAAAGCCCGCGAGAAATTTCGCGCTTGCCGACGGGGAAGAAGAATTTATCAAAAACTGTTTCCTCTTGACCGCGAAACCCGTCATCTACGCCGCGAATATTAAAGAGGACGATATGGGCAAAGACGAAAACGACCTCCCCTTCGTCAACCTCGTCAAAGAGTTCGCCGCAAAGGAAGGCGCGGAAGTGCTCGTCATCTGCGCGAAAACGGAAGAAGAGCTTTCGCAAATGGAACCCGACGACAAAGCGGTGTTTATGGAAGAATTCGGGCTTGGAGAAAGCGGTCTTGACCGTCTTATCAAAAAGTCGTACGCTCTCTTGGGGCTTATCTCCTATCTGACGGCGGGCGAAAAGGAAACGCGCGCTTGGACGATCGTGAAAGGCACGAAAGCGCCGCAGGCGGCGGGCAAGATACACACCGACTTCGAAAAAGGATTTATCCGCGCCGACGTCGTGAACTGGGAAGTACTTTTGGAACTCGGTTCCGTCGCCGCCGCGAAAGAAAAAGGCAAGGTGCGTTCGGAGGGTAAAGAATACGTTATGCAGGACGGCGACGTCGTAGAATACTATTTCAACGTTTCCAAGAGCAACAAATAAGCGAAAATTTCAAAACGGCGAGAGTTTTTGTCTGCTAACCTTAACGGAGTATTCTGTTGCGAAATAGGTCCTCTATTAAAACGATACCGTCCGTGATACTATGTTTGTGGGGGTGAATAAATGAAACGTATTATTTGCTTTTTTCTTAGTTGCCTGTTCCTTTTTGGGGTTCTTTGCGGTTGCGAAAGTGAAGATGACGATTGGGAACAAAAGGTTTTAGAATACCGTGCAAACAAGATGTCCATTTACGAAGATGAAAACAACAAATACGATGACTATGAGGTTGATATTGCTTTTCTTGGCGATAGTTTAACCGACGGGTATAACGTCGAAACGTATTACCCTCAATATTTGGTTTCGAACAGAGGAATCAGCGGAGAAACGACTATCGGTCTTGAAAGCCGACTTCAAATATCTATATATGATTTGAAACCCAAAGTTGCCGTTATGCTGATTGGCGCTAACAATATGGACACTATGTTTGACAATTACGAGGAAATTTTAAAGGGTTTTAAAGAAAATTTGCCTAATACTAAAATCATCCTCCTTTCACTTACCTCAATGAGCGGCGAATGGGGAAAAAAGAATCAGCTTGCCGCATATAACAATGTTAAAATAAAAATGCTTGCTGAAAAATATTCCTTTGCGTACGTTGACCTCTATTCCGCACTTCTTAATCTTGAGAGCGGCGAAATATTTTCCGAATACACAACTGACGGCGGACATTTAACAAATCTCGGCTATGAAGTACTTACTAAAGAAATTACTCCTGCCGTTGAAAAGCAACTTTCGCTTTGGGAACTTGAAAATAAATAATATCAAAAGAGCAAACACTATTTCGGCTTTTGTGTTTGCTCTTTCTGCTTGTATGGGGATTCCCCGAAATGAAGTATGAACTTTTCTATATGATACCCTGTTCTTGCAGATATTTTTCGAGAATATCCGCCGCGCAGTAAACGAGTTCCCCGCACGGGCGTTTTTTATAATATTCCCGCGTTCTCTCCTCGGCGACGCCTCCGACTTCGACGGGGATTTTTATGCCCTGCAACAGTTCGCCGCAGATCAGGCTGCCGTTTTCCGCTTGGAATTTGCCGCAAAGTTCTTGCACGACGGCGTATATACGTTTTTTATTTTCGGGCGTATTCTCCTTTTCCGAAAGTACCGACCCGACGACTGCCGCCATGCCGCTTACCGCGCCGCAGGTCAGACGGAGCCGTCCCAAGCCCCCGCCGAACGGGAGCATTATTTTGGCTATTTCCTCTTCGCCGACGTTCATAAGGTCCGAAAACGCCAACGCTACCGCCTGCGAACAGGCATATCCTTGTTGAAAATATTCTTTTGCCCTTTCTGCTCTTGACATTTTTTTCTTCTCCTGTTATAATAATTATTAAATATGGAAAAAATCTTTTATGCAAAACGCTCCGAATACGCGAAAAGCGACGACGCGGTGAAAAAGATATTGCGCGAACGTTTCAATATCGAAAACGCCGTTATCGTACGTTCAGAAAGCGGAAAACCCTATCTTTCGAACGCTCGGGAGCTTTCCCTGTTCTTTTCCGTTTCCCATACGGACGAAACGTTGTTCGTAGCCGTTTCCGACCAAAACGTGGGTATCGACGCCGAACCCCTTTCGAGAAAGGTGGAATACGCGCCGATCGTCGGAAAATTCGACGAACGGGAGCGGAACGAAATCCGAAACAAAGAAGATTTTTTGCGGCATTTTACGGCAAAGGAAAGTGCCGTGAAATGGCTGGGCGGCACGCTGGCGCACGATCTGCGGGCTTTGCGGTATACGCAAGGGCGTATGATCTACCAAGAAGTGGAATTGCCCGCGTATCTCGCGTTCCCGACCTTTAACGGATACGTTGTCGCGGTGTGCGCGGACAGGGATTTTTCGGACGCGGAATTTATTGCGTTTTAAGTTTTTTCTTATTATAACACAATCCAAAGGAAAACACAAGAAAAATAAAGGTTTTAAAGGTGAAAGAATATGATCGGTGCAGTAATTGCAATGCAGAGCGAGGCTGATATCCTGCTCGGAGAAATGAAAATACACCGTTCTCTTACGGTGAGCGGTAAGAAAATACACGTGGGCGAGGCGTTCGGCAAAGAAGTCGCCGTATGCGTTTGCGGCGTGGGAAAGGTGAACGCGGCGCTCGGCGCGCAACTGCTCGTGAGCAAGTTCGACGCGAAAAAATTGCTCAATTTCGGCGTGGCGGGCGGTCTGAACGGCGGCACGAAACTTTGCGGCGTTTATCAGATCGGCGCGGCGGTGCAGTTCGACTTCGACCTCACCCAGCTCAACGGAACGAAAATGGGTACTTTGGACGAATATGCGGAAAATTATCTGACTTTGAACCGTTTCAAAGCCCCGTTCGAAGTAAAAAATCTGGGTACTGCGGACAGGTTCAACGACTCCCCCGCCGACTATAAACTGCTTACGGAAGAACTCAAAGCGGATATTCGGGATATGGAAGGCGCGGCGGTCGTTCAAGCGGCGTATGCGGCGGAACTACCCGTATATTCGGTGAAAGCCATTTCCGACGTGGCAGGCAGCGGCAGTACGACCGAACAGTTTTTAACGAATAAAAACAAGGCGCTCGAAAACCTCAAAACCGCTTTGCCCGCGATCTTCGAGGAATTATAAATTTCGGCACACCAAGGAGGAAAATATGATCGATTTAGGCGACTGGAACGAACAGCTCGCGCCCTTGTTCGCGGACGAACGGTATCTGAAGATCCGTAAATTCCTTATCGAGGAATACCGCAATCACGTGGTCTATCCCGATATGTACGATCTGTATAACTGTTTCCGTTACACGCAGTTTAAGGATCTGAAAGCGGTGATTTTGGGGCAAGACCCCTACCATAACGAGGGTCAGGCGCACGGGCTTTGCTTTTCCGTACAAGACGGCGTACCCAACCCGCCCTCTTTGGATAATATTTTCAAGGAACTGAAAGCGGATATCGGTTGCGATTTGCCGAAGTCGGGCAACCTCACCAAATGGGCGAAAGAAGGCGTACTTTTAATGAATACGGCGCTGACCGTGCGGGCGCACCAAGCGAATTCGCACGCGAAATGCGGTTGGGCGTGGTTCACCGACAGCGTGATCAAGCTCATTTCCGACCAAAAAGAAAACGTAGTGTTTATCCTTTGGGGCGGCAACGCGCGGAGCAAGAAACCGCTCGTCGATACTTCCAAACATTTGGTTCTGGAATGTGCGCACCCCTCGCCGTTGTCGGCGTATAACGGCTTTTTCGGCTGCCGCCACTTCTCGAAAACAAACGCGTATCTCGTTTCCCACGGCATACCGCCCATCGACTGGGATCTAACGAAATAAATGCATATAACCTAAAAACAGGGAACGGATTTTATCCGTTCCCTGTTTTTCGTCGCTTTTTTCTCAAAGCAATTTTGCCAGTATCTTTTTCAAGGCGTACTTACAATGTTCGTAAGTCAGACCGCCTTGGAAATACGCCGTATACGGTTCTTTTACGGGCGCGTCGGCGGAAAGCTCGATGGACGCTCCTTCCACGAAACAACCTGCCGCCATGATCACTTTGCTGTCGTACCCCGGCATATCCCAAGGCTCTAACGTAACGAAACTATCCACGGGCGACGCCTCCTGCACGGATTGAATGAACGCGCAGAGCTGTTCCGCCGTATCGAACCGAATGGCGCGCGTGATATCCGCGGGCGTTTTTTCGAGTTTGGGGAAATTTTCGTACCCCAGCGTTTCCATACATTTTCCGATGAGCAAACTGCCTTTTATCGCTTGATTTACCGTATGCGGCGACATAAAAAGACCTTGATAGAAGAGTCTGTACCCGTACGCATACGAGCCGACTTCGTTCCCTATCGACGGCGCGGTGAGCCGTCTGCCGATCTTATCGATGTATTCCGCTTTTCCGACGATATAGCCGCCCGTCGGAGCAAGTCCGCCTCCCGGATTTTTGATGAGCGAGCCTACCGCAATATCCGCGCCGACTTCGCAAGGCTCTTGTTTTTCCACGAACTCGCCGTAACAATTATCCGTAAAAATACAGCCTTTAAAACCAAGTCCGCGCACGAACGTACAAATATCCCCGATCTCCGCGACCGTGAACGCGTCGCGCAATTCGTACCCCCTCGAACGTTGGATATAAATCATTTTCAAACGGTCGCCGAGCCGTTCCATTTCCCGTTTTATCCGTTCTTTATCGAATTTTCCCTCGTCCGTCAGCGGCGTACAGTCGAAGGATATTCCGAAATCTTTCAACGAACCGTTTCCGTCTCCGTATATCACGCCGCGAATGGTGTCGTAAGGCATACCCGACACGGAAAGCACCGCGTCGCCCGTACGGAGCACGCCGAACAGCGCCACCGTCAACGCGTGCGTGCCGCTCAAAAGCGCGGGCGAAACGATCCCCGCCTCCGCGCCGAGCGAATCCGCGAACACGTCGCCGAGCGCAAAACGCCCGTCGTCACCGTAGCCGTAGCCCGTCGTCGCGTTGAAATGTCGGAGCGCGATCCCGTTCTTATTGAACGCTTTCAATACTTTTTCTTGATTATATTCGCTTATTTCGTCCGCTCTCCCGAAATTCTCTGCAAGTTGTTTCTCGCTTTGTTTGATAAGTTCTTCCGCTGTCATTTTTCTATTCTCCGATTTGTTATTATGTCACACATAATTACTATGTCTGATATACTTGTTATGTCACGCATAGGTATTATGCGTGACATAATCTTGGCTTTTTCGATCATAAAAGGCTTATTACCTCTTCCGCGACGGCTTTTTCGGGGGAAAGGCGTATATGGTTTTGCATACGTTTGAAAAAGGTCGTTTGGCGTTTGGCGTAGTTGCGCGTGTTCTTTTTGACGAGTTCTTTCATCTCGTCCTCCGTATTGCCGTTTTTCAATCCTTCCGCTATTTCTTTATAGCCGATCCCTTGCATACATTGCGCGGAAATAGGAACGGTCTTTGTCAGCGCGCGCACTTCTTCGATAAGTCCCGCCGAAAACATTTCGTCTACGCGTTTATCGATACGCTCGTACAAGATCTCGCGCGGATAATCGACGGAAACCGCGACGAATTCGAACCGAGACACGGGCGTATCCTTTTGTTGGGATTTGGGTATTCCCGTTACGTCGTAGATCTCCAAAGCGCGAATGACGCGTTTTACGTCGTTTTCGTGCAATATTTCCGCGCTTTCGGGGTCTTTTTCCCGCAAAAGCGCGTGCAGATATTCTTTTCCGCGTTCTCGGCAGATCGTTTCGTATTTTTCGCGGACCTCCGCGTTCGCACCTACGTTTCCGAACTGGCTTTTATATAAGATCGAGTTGATATAAAAACCCGTGCCGCCGCAAATAACAGGCGTTTTGCCGCGGGATAAAAGCTCCCGTACGATCGGCAACGCCGCTTTTTCGTAATCGCTGACGGAGAAGTTCTCGGTGGGCGAAACCACGTCGATGAGGTGGTGTTTTACGCCCGCGCGTTCTTCCTCGGAGGGTTTTGCCGTACCGATGTTCAACCCTTGATACACAAGCATAGAATCCGCGGAAATAATTTCCGTATCCAAACGTTTCGCGCAAGCGACGGAAAGCGCCGTCTTTCCCGACGCCGTCGCGCCGCACACGACCAGTACTTTCGGCGTCATACGATCCTCTTGAACATTTTTTCGAGTTGGGTCTTGGTCATTTTCACGACGACGGGGCGACCGTGCGGGCATTTCAAGCCCATATCGCCGTCCATTTGTTTCAAAAGCTCTTGCACTTCTTCGTTCGTCAGGTCCATACCGCCTTTAACCGCCGCTTTACAAGCCGCCGTCGCGAGCTTGTCTTTCAAGATCTCTTCGAGCTTTATCGCGCGATAGCCGCTGACGTCACCGAGGATCTCGTTAAAGAATACGCCGAGATCGATATTCCGAAGATCGAGCGGGATCGCCGTCACCAAAAAGTCCGTCGCGCCGTTTTCCCGTATATCGAAACCTATCTCGCGTATTTCGTTCAAACGCTCGCGAATGAAAGTCGCCTCGAACGCGTTCAGGGGCAATTCGTACGGCAACAGCATAGGCTGACGGAGAATACTGCGGTTCTGCATTTTCTCCTTTAAGCGGTTGAATATCAGGCGTTCGTGCGCCGCGTGTTGGTCGATGATATACACTTCTTGACCGTATTCGTACAAAAGATAGGTATTGAAAAGTTTTCCCGCGTACACGCAAGAAGAAACTTCTATCCTGTTTTGTTTCGCTTTGCTATCCAGTTCTTCGAGATAGCGTTTATTCGCCGCGAAATAATCCTCCTCCGCGCCCTGTTCTTTCGCCCGTTCGTAAGCGGGATCGTTGACCTCGAACACGTTGCGTTCGAAATACAGGTTCGGGAATTTTTTATGCAATTTTTCGGGGTTTTTCTTTCTCTTTTTCCGATTTCTCAGATCTTCCTCGTCAACCATCGTTCCGGGATATTCTTCCGCTATCTCCGACATCGGTATCACGCCTTTACTGAACGTTTCCGCTCTTTCCGTTTCTTCGGAGAGCTCGTCTTGCTTTTTCGTCTTTATCATCGGCGCGCAGGAATCGAGTACCTTTTTCGCCTCGTCGAGCGTGAGCGTCGGGAAACCGAACACCGCGTCGGCGTTTTCCCGCTTGGCGCCGATCTCTTCTTCCGTTTTCGCCTGCGCCAAGATACTTTCGGAGATGGAATCGGATATTTTCGTGAATTTCCGTTCGGCGGATCTTACGCTCGGTTGTTCCGTTGTCGCGGGCATTGCCGTTTCGGTTTTCGCGCCGACAACGTATTCGAGCGCTTGCGCTTTCCCGTCGAGTACGGCGGAAACGACGGAATAGATACTGCCGTAGACCGTCTGATTGTTCGCAAAACGGACGTCCGTTTTATTCGGGTGTACGTTGACGTCCACCGTTTGCGGGGGCATATCGATATGCAAAACGTAAAACGGGTATTGCCGTTTCATCAAATAGTTGGAATACGCGCCCGCGACCGCCGTAGTGATCGTCGAATTGAGCACGTATCTGCCGTTCAAAAATACGGACTGATAGCTTTTGTTCGGTTTGGAGAAGTTCTGATTGCCGATATAGCCGCGGATACGGATACCGTGTCTTTCCGCGTTGATCTCGTAGCAGTTGTTCAGGATCGCCGCGCCGTACACGCAAACGAGCGCCTCCTCGTCCCCGCCGCCGAACGATTGCAGAACTTTACTGCCGTTTACGTAATACGTAAACGCGATATCCGAACGGCAGAGAATGAACCGCGAAACGAAAGTGGTGATGTCCGCCTCCTCCGCTCTGTCCGACTTCAAGAAATCCAAACGCACGGGCGTATTGAAAAACAGCATCTCCACCTTGACTTCCGTGCCGTTCTTGCCCGCCGCCTCCGTGACTTCGCCGAGATGACCGCCGTCGCAAAAGAGTTTATAACATTTCCCGTCCGCAGTCTTGGACGTTATCGTCATCTTGGAAACGGACGCGATCGAGGCGATCGCCTCGCCGCGAAATCCGAGCGTATGGATATTATTGAGATCTTCCGCGGCCGATATTTTACTCGTCGCGTGCGGCATAAACGCCATTTTCATATCTTCGCGCAAGATACCGCTGCCGTTATCCACGACCCGAATCAGCTGTTTTCCGCCGTTCTCTACGTATATCTCTATCTCCGTCGCGCCTGCGTCGATGGCGTTTTCTACCAGTTCCTTGACGACGGAATACGGTTTTTCTACCACTTCGCCCGCCGCGATACGGTTATATACTTTCGGCGGTAATGCATTGATCTTCGCCATATCAGTTCTCCGATTCTAATTTTTCTTTGAGTTCGCCGAGCAGCATCAACGCCTGTATGGGCGCGAGCGTGTTGAGGTCTGTTTCCGCAAGCGTTTGCTCCACTTCGCTAAGCGGTCGTTTTTGCGGTTCTTCTTCCTCTATCTCGGAGATCTTCCATTTGCCCGACAGCATATCGTTCTTTTCGAGCGCTTTCAAAATGCTCTTGGCTCTCGTCGTTACTTCTTTGGGTACGCCCGCAAGCGCCGCCACTTCGATACCGAAACTGCGGTTTGCCCCGCCTCTTGCGATCTTACGCAAGAACACGACCGAGCCGTTGAGTTCCCTTACCGTAACTTTATAATTCTTCACGCCTTCGAGGGTGGATTCCAGTTCGGTAAGCTCGTGATAATGGGTCGAGAACAGCGTTTTCGCTTTGATATTTTGCGCGAGGAATTCGATGACAGACCAAGCGATGGAAAGACCGTCGTACGTACTCGTGCCGCGACCTACTTCGTCGAGGACAAGTAAACTGTCCTTCGTCGCGCGAAGGAGTATGGACGCGACTTCCGTCATCTCGACCATAAAGGTACTTTGATCGAAAATAAGATTATCGCTCGCGCCGACGCGGGTGAAAATACGGTCGACGAGCGGTATCTCCGCCGCTTTCGCGGGTACGAACGAGCCGACGTGCGCCATCAGCGTTATGAGCGCGACCTGCCGCATATACGTACTTTTACCCGCCATGTTCGGTCCCGTAATAATGGCGCAACGGTTGTCCGCGTTATCGAGCAGGGTATCGTTCGGCACGAAACGTTCTTTGGAGATCGCCTCGACGACGGGGTGGCGGCCGTCGGAAATGACGAGCGGGCTACCCTCTTCCAAGATCTTGGGGCGAACGTAACGGCGTTCTTTGGCGACCGTCGCCAAGGACACAAGACAGTCGAGCAAGGAAAGCGACGAGGCTATTTTTTGGAGATTTCCGATATTCTCCAAGAGCCGTTGCATGATCTGTCCGTACAGAAGTTCTTCGATTTTAAGCGCGCGTTCGCCGCTCGTAAGCACCTTTTCTTCGAGTTCTTTGAGTTCCTCGGTGATATACCGTTCGCCCGTCGTGAGCGTTTGTTTGCGGATATAGTCCGCGGGGACTTGTTCTTTAAAGGAATTACTGACCTCGATATAATACCCGAACACGCGGTTATAACCCGTTTTCAGGGTACGGATACCCGTACGTTCGCGTTCGCGGACTTCGATCTCTTTGATGATCGATTTCGCGGTTTGGTTCATATCGCGGAGTTCGTCGAGTTCGCGATGGAATCCCTTTCGGATATACCCGCCGTCTTTCATCACCGACGACGCCTCGGGGTCTATCGCCGCCGTCAAAAGATCGGCGAGTTCTTTCATATCGGGTACGTCCGTACAAATATTCCGCAAGATCGCGGACGAGAAACCCGAGAGCTGAAATTTGACCGACGGTAACGCGCTGAGCGCGGTCGCAAGAGCAAGACAGTTTTTGGGGTGGAAATTACCATTGGAGATCTTACCTGCGAGCCGTTCGACGTCGCCGATAGACTTCAACGTTTCGCCAAGCCCGACCCTTGCCACGGAGGCGTTGACGAGTTCTTCTACGCCGTCCAGCCGTTCGTTTATCTCGTCGATATTCCGCAACGGCGAAAGCAACATACGGTTGAGAAGTCTTGCGCCCATACCCGTTTTCGTTTTATCGAGTACCCACAAGAGCGAGCCGTATTTCCTGTTCTCCGCGTTATTTTTTACGAGTTCGAGGTTTCTGACGGCGATCGCGTCCAGTTCCATAAACTTCTCGCGTTGCACGACTTTTACGGAATTGATATTGACGAGCGCGTGTTTTTGCGTTTCGCGAAGATATTCGATCAGTGCGCCCGCCGCGGAAATAAGCTCCTCTTTCGCCGCGATACCGTACGCCGCCAGGGACATGGCGTTGAACTGTTCGAGCAGGTTCTTCTCCGCGTGTTTGACGTTGAACGCCCAAGGCAGATAGGAAGAAAAGGACGGCAACAGACCGTGACGGACCTCTTTAGAGCTTTTGCTCGCCATAAGCATATCGTCGTTGCAGATGACCTCCGCGACGGATATTTTCATAAGCTGACCGAGCGCCTCGTCCACGGCGTTTTCGCCTACGAACTCTTCCGTCAAAAACTCGCCCGTCGTGATATCCGCCCAAGCGAGCGCCACGCACGTTTCCGTTTTGAACGCGCAGGCGATATAGTTATTTTTCGTCGCGTCGAGGAAATCCTCCTCTATCACCGTACCCGCCGAAACGACGCGCACGACGTCGCGAAGTACGAGTTCCCGTCCCGCCTGTTTGGGGTCGGAAAGCTGTTCGCATATCGCGACCTTTTTGCCCGCCGCAACGAGTTTCGCGATATATCCGTCCGCGGCGTGATAGGGTATGCCACACATAGGTGCGCGTTCGGGCAATCCGCAGTCCTTGCCCGTCAACGTGAGATCGAGAAGTCTGGACACCTCTACCGCGTCGTCGAAAAACATCTCGTAGAAATCGCCAAGCCGATAGAACAAAATACAGTCTTTGTATTTCTCCTTCGTGGCGATATAGTGTTTCATCATATTCGAAAGTCCCATTTATCGATAACCTTCCTTGGTAAATTCCCTGTTATTCGTTTTCCGTTCCCGTTATTTCGCCGTAGAGCGATATCCCGTTCGCCTTGGTGATCTTCAACGTCACGAACTCGCCGATACGGTCTTTATCGCTCTTGAAATAGCCCATTCTGCCAAGCTCGTCGCGACCGAGATACAAGTCCTTTTTGCCGTCGTAATCCTCGCAGAGTATCTCCACTTCCTTTCCGACGTACGTTTCCGATTTTTTTCTCGTCTGTTCGTTGACGAGTTCGACAAGCCGCATAATACGGTCTTTTTGCGTTTCTTCGGGTACTCTGTCCTCCATCGCCGCGGCTTTCGTGCCTTGTCTCGGCGAATACACGAACGTGAACGCGGACGCGTAATCCACTTCTTTGACGAGCGATTCGGTCGCAAGATAATCCTCCTCCGTTTCGCCCGGGAACCCGACGATAATATCCGTCGTCACTTCCGAGCCTGGCAAAAGCTCTTTCAGCATTTTGATCTCGTCCAAATATTTCTCGCGGGTATAACGGCGGTTCATCGCCCGCAATATCGCGTTCGAACCCGATTGAACGGGCAAATGCACAAGCCTGCATATCTTCGGATAGCGCGCCATAACTTTCACGACGTCCTCGTTAAAGTCCTTGGGGTGGCTGGTCATAAACCGAACGCGGAATTTGCCCTCGATCTTGGCGACCTCTTCCAAAAGCTCCGCAAACGTCATGCCCGTCGAGCCGTCCACGCCGTAGGAGTTCACGTTCTGACCGAGAAGGGTTATTTCCTTATACCCCTGTTTCACGAGCGAGCGGACTTCGGCGAGGATATTTTCGGGTTTTCTCGAACGTTCCCGACCGCGCACGTAAGGAACGATACAATAAGAACAGAAATTATTACAGCCGTACATAATGTTCACCCAAGCGTTGGGATAACTGGTGCGGTAAGGCTCTACGCTCTCGTCGATTTCGCCCGCCTCGTCGCGAATGGAAACGACCTTCTTTTTCTGTTTCTTCTTTTGTTCTATGAGTTCGCCCAAGCGTTCGAGATTGAGCGCGCCGAACATGATATCGATGAACGGGAATTTCTTTTTGAGTATCTCCGTTTTGCCCTTTTCCTGCGTCATACAACCCCCGACGGCAATGATGAGGTCGGGGTTATTCTTTTTCATTTTCTTCAAAGCGCCGATATTGCCGAACGCGTGATTTTCCGCGTTCTCGCGGATACAGCAGGTGTTGAACACGATCACGCTCGCGTCCTCTTTGGTTTGCGTTTCTTCGTAACCCATACCCCGCAAGATGCCCGCGATCTTTTCCGATTCGTGTACGTTCATCTGACAGCCGTAGGTGACGATATGATATTTTTCCAACATAACGTTCTCTTTCTTCGTTTGGTTTTGCGTTTTATTTCCTCTATTATACTCTTTTTTTTTGTTTTTATCAAGTCTTTGAGGGGTTTTGCGCCGTTTTCGTCCGTGATTTTGCAATGGTTTTTGCGTGATAAAAAATAAAAATACGGCAAATACTGTTCCCGATGAAAATTTTACGCCGAATCCTTTGCATATCTTTACTCGTTCTCGCCGCGTTCTGTCTGTCCGCCGTCGGATTTTATTTCGCCGTCACAAAGGACGCCCGACTCTATCCCGAAAAACTCGCGCTATCCGAACAAAAGATCGTTCTATACGACAGTCAAGGCGAACCCGTCAAAGGCGTAGCCGCAAACCTCTTAAAACAAACGGTCGCGATGGAAGAAATCCCGCAAAAAACGCGGTACGCGTTCGTGGATACCGAGGACAAACGGTTTTATTCGCACAACGGTTTCGACGTAAAGCGTATCGCGCGGGCGGCGGTCAACAATCTGAAATCGCGTTCGTTTAAAGAGGGCGCGTCTACCATTTCTCAACAGCTCGTCAAAAACACCCATTTAAGCCAGGAAAAGACCTTGAAACGCAAATTGCGGGAATGGAAATTGACGAGAACGTTGGAACGGAGATATTCCAAAGACGAGATACTTGAAAAGTACCTGAACGTCATCTATTTCGGACACAACTGTTTCGGGTTGCGTTCGGCGGCGGAGTTCTATTTCGGAAAAACGCCCGACGAACTCGACCTTGCGGATTCGGCTATTTTGGCGGGATTGGTGCGTTCGCCGAACAATTATTCCCCGTTCAAAAACCCCGAAGGTTGCCTTAAACGCAAGGCGACCGTGTTAAATCTTATGCAGAAAAACGGGCATATCACGGAGGAAGAAAAACTCGCCGCGCTCGAAAAGCCGTTGCCGACCGCGCCCGTCGTTTCTTCCGACAGCGTAGGTTACGCGCATTTCGTATTCGACGAGCTGACCGCGATCGCGGAAAGCTACGATCTTGCCGTCGGCGGGAATATCGAGATCCGCACCTATCTCGACAGGTCGCTGCAAAACCGTCTCGAAGAGCTTGCCGAAAGCTACGACCAAACGGATATTACGATGACCGTTCTCGACAACCGCACGCACGGGTTCAAAGCCTGTCTGTCCACCGTCGGGGAGATACGGAGATTGCCCGGTTCCGTTTTAAAACCGTTGCTCGTCTATGCGCCCGCTTTGGAAAAGGACATCGTATCCCCCGCAACGCCCGTCCTCGACGAAAAGGTGAATTACGGCGGGTATTCGCCAGAAAATTACGACGGAACGTACAGCGGTTACGTAAGCGTACGGGAAAGCGTAGCGAAAAGTCTGAATATCCCCGCCGTCAAGATACTCGAAACGCTCGGCGTGGAACGAGGCGCGGAATATCTCGGAAAAATGGGTCTGCCCGTCGATAAGGACGACTATTCGTTGGCGTTGGCGCTCGGCGGTATGAAAAACGGTTTTTCCTTACAAAAACTCGTTTCCGCCTATTCCACGTTCACAAACGGCGGTATGTTCTGCGACGGCGGGTTCATCTCCTCCGTCAAGATCGACGGGAAAGAGGTATACAAGCGCGAAACCGTTTCCACGCGCGTTTTTTCGGAGGAAACGTCCTATCTTATGACGGATATGTTACAGACGGCGGCAAAGACGGGTACGGCGAAAAAACTGCGTTCCTTGCCTTTTAACGTAGCCGCGAAAACGGGTACGGTGGGAACGAGCAAAGGAAACACCGACGCGTACGCCCTTTCCTACAACACAGAAGACTGCGTGGGCGTATGGCTCGGAAACGCCGACAACGCCTTTATCGACTGTACGGGCGGCGGTCTGCCCTGTAATTTCGTTTTGCATATTTATGAATATTTATACAAAACGTATCAAGAGCAAAACCGCCCCGTCGGCAATTTCCCTATTCCGAGCGGCGTAGTACGCGTGGCGTTGGACAAGCCGACTTATTATGACACGCATAATTTAATTCTGGCAGACGATCTCGCGCCCATCGATCAGCGTTTTTCGGAATGGTTCAAAAAACAAGCCGCACCCACGAAAAAGAGCGATATTTTCAGCAATCCGACGATTATTTCGCCCGTTTTGCAATATTCCGACGGTAAAGTTACTATTACGTTTGACAAAACACTTCCCACGTTCTATCAATATAAAATAGACCGTTACGATTACGTTACGCATAATACCGTGTATCTGGGCGAGTTTATCGAAAGTTTTACGGACGAGAACGTAGACGGAAATAAAAATTATATTTATACGGTCACGCCTATCTATAAAGAGATAGAAGGAACGCCCGTAACGTTGCCCACGGTCACGACAAAAGCGGGCGAACCGCCCCCGACAAGCGATCGGGAAATACTCGAAAAAAACTGGTGGGAATATTAAAAACTATCCGTTCCTTTATCGGGAGCGGATAGTTTCTTAATCTTTATTTTCAATTACAGTTTTATCTTTTCAAGCGACGAAAACGCCTCGGCGATCAGTCCTTCCACGTCGAGTTTTTGTTCTTCCCGTTCGATCTCGGAAAGCTTGGGGCGAATGGCGGGAAAGTCGGGCAGGAAGACCGTGCAACAATCTTCGTAAGGAAGAATGGAAATATCGTACGCCCCCATTTTCACCGAACGTTCGATGATCTCGTTTTTATCGAATCCGACGAGCGGACGGAGCACGGGCAATTTCTCCACGACCGAGTTGGACGAAGTCATTCCCTCGATCGTCTGGCTCGCGACCTGTCCGAGGCTCTCGCCCGTGATAAGGCATTGCGCGCTGATATGCCTTGCGTGGCGTTCGGCGATACGGAACATAAACCGTCTTAACAGGGTTATCATCAGTTCGGGCTTACATTTTTCGTGGATAGCCTCTTGAATATGCGTTACGCTGACGGTGTAAAGGTTCGTTCCGCCCGTATACTGCGACAAGACTTTCGCAAGGTCGATCACCTTTTCTTTCGCCTGTAAATTCGTATAGGGATAGCTATGGAAATGCAGACAATCGACGGTCATACCCCGTTTCGCCATCATATGACCCGCAACGGGACTGTCGATACCGCCCGAAATGAGCAAAAGTCCTCGCCCCGCCGTTCCGACAGGCATACCGTTCGCGCCCTCGATGAAATCGGCGAATACGAGCGCGATATTGTTCTCGCGGATATCCACGCGGACGGTGAAAGACGGTTCGTGTACGTCCACCGTCAACGCGCCCTGCGCGTTTTCGAGCAACCGACCGCCCAGTTCGCGACTGAGTTCGATCGAAGTGAGCGGGTATTTTTTATCGCCGCGGTGCGCCTCGACCTTGAAAGATCCGCTTTTGCGGACAAGCAGTTTCGCCGCCTCGAAGATACTGTCCATATCCGACGAGGTTTCGAGCGCCAAACTTACGGTATGCACGCCGAACACCTTTTTCAGCCGTTCGATAAACTCGTCCGTCTGCGTTTCGTCGAATTTACGGACGAAGTAACGCCCGCTTTGCTTTTCGAACGTATAGTCCAGTCCGTTCAACGCGCGGCGAACGTTGGTTTCCAGCGCGCGCTCGAAAAAGCCTCTGTTTTTACCTTTTAAAAATATCTCCGAATAACGGAGTATGATCACTTTTTCCATTATCGTTTCCTATTATTTCATTCGGCGTTTCAGATCCCGCCCGATCTCGTTGAGTATTTCCGCAGCGGCGTCGATCTCCTCTTTCGTCGTTTCGTTCGAAAAACTGAGCCGCAAAGTACCGTCCGCCGTTTTCTCGTCGTAGCCGCAAGCCAGCACGACTTTGCTGTAACGCGTTTTCGAGTTGGAAGAACAAGCCGAACCCGTACCGACGATAAGTCCTTTATCGTTTGCCATATGGAGCAATATCTCGCCCCGCAAGCCCTTTGCGGAAACGCTTAAAATATACGGCGTGCCGTCCGTCGGGGAAAGTCTTGTATAAACTTCCTTATCGAGCGCGGACCAAAGCGTTTCGCGATATTCCGTAAGCCTTACGACGTCCTCTTTCAGCGTAGAAAATTTACGTTCGGCGGCGTATTCGAATTGTTTGATACCGAACACGTTCTCCGTGCCGCTACGCCGTCCCGTTTCCTGCCCGCCGCCGAGGATATACGGCGGAAGGGTCAAGCTTTTACGTTTGATGAGCGCGCCGACCCCTTTCAGCCCGCCTATCTTATGCGCGCTGACCGAATACAGGTCGATATCCTTGGAAAGACGGTACGGCAGTTTCCCGTACGCCTGCACGCCGTCGCAATGAAAGACGACGCGGGGATTTTTCGCTTTGACACGCTTTGCGATCTCGTTGACGTCGTTGACCGCGCCGAGTTCGTTATTCACGTGCATAACGGAAACAAAACTCGTTTTCTCGTCCACGAGCGCGAGCAGTTTTTCTACGTTGACTTTTCCTTCGTCCGTGAGCGGAGCGTATCTGGGTTCGATAACCCCGCGGTTTTTAAGTTCGGCAAAGGGAGCGAGGACAGCCGAATGTTCGCCCGCCGTCGTAACGGCGTTGCCGCGTTTGGCAAAAGAGAATATCGCCTGATTGTCCGCCTCTGTTCCGCAAGAAGTGAATATCAGTTCGAACGCGTTCTCGTCCGCTACCTTACAAAGCAAAGCGGAGCGCGCTTTTTTAAGCTCGCTCTGCAACGCATACCCCTCGTTATATAACGCCGAAGGGTTATAGAATTTTTCCGTAACGTACGCCCGCGCGCGATCGAAAGCCTCTACCGACGGTTTCGTTGTCGCCGCGTTATCCAGATATATCATAATTATCTTTGCTTTTTCTCCTGCATTACGTAATCGCTTTCAAGTACGTTACGTTTTGCAAACTTCATAATATTCATCAACAGGTTTTCGCGACATTCGAGCACGTATAACTTTTTGCCGTCGTTATTGATGAGGATATACATAAAGAATTTCCCGTCTGCCGCCTCGATATTAGGCGTGCAGACGACTTCTTTCGTCATCGGGTCGGATCTCAAACGCTCGTACGAGCTGTTCTCGATATCTCCGACCTGCAACATTTCCGAACATTCAAGCCGGGCGAGGAGTTTTCTTTTGGTAAAACTGAACACCTTGGAGATACGCAGTTCCCCCGAAACGAAACAGTAGTCGTAACTTACGTTATAACGCAATTTCATTTTATAAGCGAGAAACCACATCAGCAGGAAGAACCCGCCCTGAATACCGCAGAACACACACATAAACAAAGTCGTTTTTTCCGCGTCTACGGGTATCCACATAACGCACATGACCAACAAGACCACCGCGAGAACGAGGAATATGCGGGAAAGTATATGCAAGAACTTATATTTCTTGCCCTCCTTTTTCGCATTCGCATTCACCGCGCTTTCTTCGTAAAAAGCGTCCATCTGTTCTCCTCCCGTTTGATTAAAATTCTTTTATACTTACTTATATTTCGAGCGTGCCTTCGTACACCGTCTTGACGCTACCCATCAATTCCACTTCTCCGTCCGAATGATAGTTTACCGTCAGATCGCCGCCGCGAAGTTTTACCGTAACGTTGGTATCTTTTTCGCAATACCCGCCGAGCACAGCCGCTACGACCGCCGCGCAAGCGCCCGTACCGCAAGCCCACGTTTCGCCGCTGCCGCGTTCCCAAACACGCATTTTTATCGTCGCTTTATTGACGATACGGACGAATTCCGTATTGATCCCCTCGGGGAAATACTCGCTGTTTTCGAGCTGCGTGCCGATCTTCTCCACGTTCATCGCGTCCACTTTATCGCAGAAAATTACGCAATGCGGGTTGCCCACGTTCACGAGCGTGCCTTTATATTCCTTGCCGCCGACTTCGATCGTCTTGTCTACGATGGTATCTTCTTTCCATACGCAAGGGATCTTCTCGCCCGCAAGCTCGACTTTGCCGAGGTTTACACTCGCGGAGTTGACCTTACCGCCGAACGAATATACTTTGACGGCGCATACGCCTTTCGCCGTTTCGATCGTCATTTCGTTCTTACGGACAATACCCTTTTCATAGAGGTATTTACCGATACAGCGGATCGCGTTACCGCCCTGCGGAGCCTCCGAACCGTCTTTATTGAACACGCGCATTTTCGCGTCTGCGATCTCGGAATTTTCGATGAGCGCGATACCGTCGCCCCCGATACCGTAATGCGTTTGCACGTAGTTCACGGCGATGGATTCGGGGCAGGTTATCTTGCCGTCGCGGTTATCGAATACAATGTAATCGTTACCGCAGGACTGCATTTTCGTGAAAGCGAGTTTGAGTTTTTCACTTCTCAAAGCGTTGATATCTACGAGTTCGGTGTTGTCCTCGGTGAAACGGCTTGCGATGATATCCGCGAGCGCGTTCGCCGTATCGAGCGCCGTAAGCACCGTGATACCGAGCAATATCGCGTGGTGGTGCAATTTGATGAAATCGTTGATGGATTCCATATCCGTTTTGCCCGTATATACGATGTAATCGATCTTACCCTCGTCCATAAGCTTGACGACGGTATCCGTCGCGGACAGTCTGTCTACGACCGTGCAATCGAACCCGAGGTCGTTGATGACCTTCGCCGTACCTTTCGTCGCGTACATCGTACAACCGAGGTCGCCGAATTTCTTTGCGATCGTGAGCACGTCGAGTTTGTCCTGATCGTTGACGGTCATATACACGCCGACGGGACGGCGTTCGGAGGGATGGCACATCTTAAAGCCCGCGGAAACAAGTCCCTTGAACATAGCCTCTTCCATCGTCTTGCCGATACCGAGTACTTCGCCCGTCGATTTCATCTGAGGTCCGAGCTGGGAGTTGACGTCGTTGAGCTTTTCAAAACTGAATACGGGTACTTTGACCGCAACGTACGGCGAGGAGGGATACAAGCCCGTTCCGTAGCCGAGTTTTTTGAGTTTTGCGCCGACGATTATCTTCGTCGCGAGTTCCACCATCGGCACGCCCGTTACCTTGGAGATATACGGCACGGTACGCGACGCTCTGGGGTTCACCTCTATCACGTACAGTTGTCCGCGATAGATGAGGTACTGGATATTGATAAGACCTTTGGTTTTGAGTTCGAGCGCGAGTTGCGTGGAAACTTCGATGATCTTTTCCAGCATCGTATCGTCGAGGTTATACGGAGGGTATACCGCGATCGAGTCGCCCGAGTGGATACCCGTACGTTCGATATGCTGCATAATACCGGGGATAAGTACGTCTTTGCCGTCGGAGATGGCGTCTACTTCGAGTTCCGTACCCATCAAGTATTTATCGCAAAGCACGGGGTTTTCGATACCCTGCGCCAAGATGACGTCCATATAACGGCACACGTCTTCCTGCGTGAACGCGATCGTCATATTCTGACCGCCGATAACGTACGAAGGACGGAGCAGAACGGGATATTCGAGTTTTTCCGCCGCCGCGAGCGCCTCTTCTTTGGTCATTACCGTGAGTGCTTTCGGACGGGGTATGGAATATTTTTCGAGCAGTTCTTCGAAACGTTCGCGGTCCTCCGCTCTGTCTACGCTATCCGCCGAAGTACCGAGAATACGTATACCGTGCGTATCGAAATACGAGCAAAGGTTGATCGCCGTCTGACCGCCGAAGGTGATGATGACGCCGTAGGGTTTTTCCACGTCGAGAACGTGTTGCACGTCTTCGGGCGTGAGCGGTTCGAAATACAGTCTGTCCGCCGTGTCGAAGTCGGTGGATACCGTTTCGGGGTTATTATTGATGATCGCGACTTCGTAGCCGAGTTCTTTCAACGTCCAAACGCAATGCACGGACGAGTAGTCGAATTCGATACCCTGACCGATACGGATAGGACCGGAGCCGATAACGACGATACGTTTCTTCTCGCTCTTTTCCACGAAAGGTCTTGCCTCGTCGTGTTTATGATCGTCGAACGTCGAGTAGAAATACGGCGTTTTCGCGGGGAATTCCGCCGCGCAGGTGTCTACCATCTTATACGCGACTTTCTTTCTGTACGGAACTTTCTGGCCGCTGAGCGCCGCGATGTCTTTGTCGAGATAGCCGAGGCGTTTGCCCTCCTCGTACAACTCGCGAGTGAGTTTCTCGCTCGCAAGTCTTTCTTCGTAAGCGATGAGGTTTTTGAATTTGTTCAAGAACCAACGGTCGATCTTCGTGATATCGAACACTTCGTCGACGGTAACGCCCTTTTTGAGCGCCGCGTACACGACGAAGATACGTTCGTCCGTCTGTTCGGAGAGTTTTGCGTACAGTTCCTCTTTCGTGCTGTTTACGAACTTTTTATAGTTCATCGTGCTCGTGGAGATCTCCGCGCCGCGGACGGCTTTCATGATCGCCATTTCGAAAGAAGTACCGATGGACATAACTTCGCCCGTCGCTTTCATTCTCGTGCCGAGTTCGCGTTTCGCGTACAGGAATTTATCGAACGGCCACTTGGGCATTTTAACGACGAGATAGTCGATCGTCGGTTCGAAACAAGCGTACGTATTGCCCGTAACGTCGTTTACGATCTCGTCGAGCGTATAGCCGAGCGCGATCTTGGACGTAACTTTTGCGATCGGGAATCCCGTCGCTTTGGACGCGAGCGCCGAAGAACGGCTGACGCGGGGGTTTACTTCGATGACCGAGTATTCGAACGAGTCGGGGTTGAGCGCGAATTGTACGTTACAGCCGCCCTCGATACCCAGTTCGCTGATGATGGAAAGCGCCGCCGTGCGGAGCATATTGTATTCTTTATTCGAAAGCGTGACCGCAGGCGCTACGACGATGGAGTCGCCCGTATGGATACCGACGGGATCTACGTTCTCCATCGAGCAGACGGTGAGCACGTTGCCCTTGCTGTCGCGCAATACTTCGAACTCGATCTCTTTCCAACCCGCGATGTACTTTTCGATGAGTACCTGCGTGATCGGCGAAAGCATAAGACCGTTATGGGAGATAAGACGAAGATCTTCTTCGTTATACGCAACGCCGCCACCCGCGCCGCCGAGCGTGTAAGCGGGACGAATGATCACGGGATAGCCGAGTTTGTTCGCGATCGCAACGCATTCCTCTACCGTATACGCAATATCCGAGGGAACGCAGGGCTGATTGATCTTTTCCATCGTTTCCTTGAACAGTTCGCGGTCCTCCGAACGGTCGATCGCGTCGAGTTTGGTACCGATGAGCTTTACGCCGTGTTGCGCGAGGAAACCGGATTTCGCGAGTTTGCAACCCATCGTAAGACCGGTCTGACCGCCGAGCGAAGCGAGCAAGCTGTCGGGTTTTTCTTTGATGATGATACGCTTTAACGTTTCTTCCGTAAGCGGTTCGAGATATATCTCGTCGGCGAGTGCCTTATCCGTCATTATCGTCGCGGGGTTGGAGTTGCAAAGTACTACGTTTACGCCCTCGCTTTTCATTACGCGGCAAGCCTGCGCGCCCGCATAGTCGAATTCCGCGGCTTGTCCGATCACGATCGGGCCTGAACCGATCACCAAAACTTTTTTAATATCACTTCTCTTAGGCATTTTCTTTCTCCTTCTTCATAAGCGTAAAGAATTTTTTATACAAAGGATTTTCATCGTTTCCGGGCGTGCAGGATTCGGGTACAAACTGCACGGTAAACGCGTTCAAACGGTCGTAGTCGATACCCTCGCAAGAGCCGTCGTTGACGTTGACGAAACTGATCTCGCCCTCTTTGACGGTATCGGTCATGACCTCGTAGCCGTGGTTCTGCGACGAGATGTATACCTTACCGTTTTCCAGACATTTCACGGGCTGATTGCCGCCGCGATGACCGTATTTTTGTTTCGCCGTTTCCGCACCGAGCGCGACCGCTACGAGCTGATGGCCAAGCCCTACGCCGAACACGGGTTTCTTGCCGAGCGTCTTTTTCACTTCCGCGACGATCGCCGCGTTTTCTTCGGGATCGCCCGCGCCGTCGCCGAGCATAACGCCGTCCGCGCCCGTCGCCAAAATTTCTTCCGACGTCGAGAACGCGGGCATATCGATGACCCGACAGCCTTGCGCCACGAGATTGTCTATCGTACTCTTCTTCGAGCCGAAGTTCCAAAACGCAACGGTATATTCGGCGTTCTTATCGCCGTATTCTTTCTTCGTCTGCGGCGCGACGGTCTTTACCGCGTCTTTGACCGTATATGCGGCGAGTTCGTCGTAACCCTCGTCAGACAAAGGCTTATCGCTGATACGGGCGTTCATCGTGCCTTCCTCGCGAAGGATCTTGGTAAGTTCGCGGGTATCTACGCCGTAAACGCCGATGACGCCTTGTTTTTTCAGGTATGCGTCCAGCGTACCTTCACTACGGAAGTTGGAGGGTTCGTCGCAATTTTCGCGGACGATATACGCGGATACCCAAGCCTTTTCGCTTTCCGCGTCGCTCTCGTTCACGCCGTAGTTCCCGATAAGCGGGAACGTTTGTACGACGATCTGTCCGTAGTTGGACGGGTCGGTGAGCGTTTCCACGTATCCGACCATGCCCGTCGAGAATACGAGTTCGCCCGTGATCTCGCCTTCCGCGCCAAAGCGATAGCCCTGGAATACGGTGCCGTTCTGTAACGTTACATAAACTTTTTTCTTCATAAGCAATCCCTTTTTCTATATCTGTTATTTTATTTTTAGCTTGTCCGTCGTTCGGTGCGTATAAAAAACGTTCGATTTTTCCAAAAAAAAGACTGATTCTAAAAATCAGTCTACGTTATCGAAAAAACGGATATCGAATTGAAAAACGGAAAAACGCGAACCGCCGATGACTTCTTTTGCCGCTCCGTTGCGATCCGTTACGTTCTTCAATTCTTTCGCGTTGTTTGTGTAAAGCATTTTCATACCCGCCGAAATTTTTATTATTATAGCACAGCCGACTGCGTTTGTCAACCTTTCAAACGGGATTTTAATTAGAAAAATTAAAAATATTTCTATTCTGTTTACTACCTTATATATTAACCCGCGCGTGAAATCGAGGTCGCCGTGTAATTTCCTTTGCCGAGCCGCACGCAAAGTTCAAGCTCGTCCGTATCGAGCAAGGCGCTCAACGTTTGACGGGATACCGGCATAGCTTTCCCGTCCTCGAACACGACGAGTTCCCCTTTTGCCGAGCCTACGGAAATTTCAATTTCGTCCGTTTCCAAGACCTCGCCCGACGACCACACGGCGCAAAGCAACGTTTCGAGGTCTATTTTTCCTTGCAAAAGCGCATTTTTCAATCCGCTTACCGCCGCGACCGATCTTGCTACGGCGCGCGCTGCGCGTTGCGATCTCGCGCCGCTTATCTTACAAACGAACGCCTTCCCGCCGTCCTCGCCGTCTTTGGCAAGTTCCAGACATACCCTCGTCAACGTTTCGCCGAGCGCGTAACAGAACTTTTTAAAATCGCCGTCCGCGCGGTCTATCTCCCAGTTCCCCGCCCGTCCGCTCGCCATTATACAGACAAGATCGTTCGGAGAAGACACGCCGTCGAGATCAAGCATATTGAGCGTATTTCCCACCGCCGAAGAAAGCGCTTTTTGCAACGCCGCGGGCGATATCCGCACGTCCGTCGTCAGAAAACAGAGCGTCGTCGCCATATTCGGACAGACCCGCGTATTCCCCTTAAATATCGCGCCGATCTTGCACGTATAATCGCCAAGCTCGAATGCGTAAGAAAGTCGCTTGGGATAACGGTCGGTCGTCATAATGCCGCGCGCTGCCGCAAGGCTGTGTTCGTCCGTCGTTCCTAGCCCCGCGACAAGTTCGCCGAGTTTTGCCTCTATCGGCTCAAACGGCAACGGTTTGCCCATCTCCCCCGTCGAGGCGATCGCCACCTCGTCCGCGGATATTTTCGCGCGCTTGGCAAGCGCGGCGCAAATGTTTTCCGCGAGCTCTTCCCCGTTTTCCGAAAACACGTTCGCGATACCGCTATTGACGATCGCCGCTCTCGCGTATCCCGACCGCAAATGTTTCTTCGTGACCCTCACGGGTGCGCCCGTCATTTGCCCGCTTGCGCAAACGCATGCCGTCGGCACCCGTTTCTCCGCGACGATCAGCGCCAAGTCCTCCCGAATTTTCGTCGTTTCGGTTTCACGTGAAACGATCGTCGTTTTTTGGGAGATACCGCAATACACGCCGTTTGCCGAAAAGCCCGCGGGCGCGCAAACGCCGCCGTCAACGGGAACGAGTTCTCTGTTTACGCCGTTTTTTCTCATTTACGACCTCTTTCGTTACTCGTCGAACGTGATCTGCGACTGCACGACGACTTCACCAAGCCCGTTAAAACCGTGAGCGAGATAACTGCCGTCCTCCGCGCGTTTTAAGTAGAAACGCAACGTTTCGCCCTCTTTGCATTGTTTGACGTACGAGATGGAAAAGCGACGGAGTTTCTTATCCGCAAGCTGCGCAACCGTGAAACAGTTGAAACAATAGTCGGCATAGCGGGTATTGTTCACGTGCATATTATGATCGTATTCGGAATTCGCGATCGTGAGCGTAAAACGCAATTCTCCTTCCTCGGGAGAAAACGCGGGTATCTTCCATTTCACGCCGTCGAGCGCTTTCTCGGTATTGTATTTCGAATAGTCTTGATTATCGATAAGTCTGGACTGCAACAGCTTGCCCGTGTTCA
>JBGVLV010000032.1:0-74465 GCA_045124465.1 Candidatus Scatosoma sp. | reverse complement strand
TACGTTCACGATCTTACAATTTTCTTCGTACTCATAATACTCGAGCACTTCGTCAGCGTTACCGACAAATACAACCTCACCGGCAACGTTCAAACATTCGTAATTTGGTAACTTCTTCACTTTACTGCACCTCCAAAAATTTAGTTACACTGAATTCTTTTAATATTATAATTCATTAGAACTGAATTGTCAAGCAAAAAAATAAAAATTCTGTTAAACTGAATAAGAAATATATTTTTTAGAGGAATTATGAATTTCAGTTCAAGAATATCAGAATCAATAAAACAGAGCGGATATACGCAAAAACAAATCGCCCAAATATTAAACATTTCAGAAAGTAATATAACAAACTGGAAAAAGGGAGAAAATCTTCCCTCTGTTGACATACTATATAAACTATGTGTTTTACTCGATGAAAGCGCAGATTATCTCCTCGGATTAGAGGACGAAACAGGAAAGAAAACACAACATATAAATCAACCGTTTAATTTTAAATTTTGAGGTACACTTAAAAACGACCGAGGGAAAATCCCTCGGTTTTCTTTGCTATTAAAAAGCAGTTAGATGATCTCTCGTTCCGTTCGGTCGGAGCTGTCGCAAGCGATCACTCGAAACAGGCATTTTTTCTTATTCTGGTTTTCAAGGAAATTTCGCCCGCGAAATTTACCGCGACCACAAGCGTTTATTTTGGCTCTAAACCGAGCGCGGCTACCAAGTCAATAAAATCCCTATCCCCTATCGTTTTTCTGCGATTTTGGGGCTTTTCTGCGGCTATAACGCGTTATTACAATTTTAAAAGCTGCATTTTACGAATAGTTTTTCCTCTACCCTACCGCATTGATTTTTATCTGTCTGCACGGTTTTTAGCGGACAAAACCCTTCTATTTTAAGGAAATTACGGCAATTTTTATTTCCTCGTGAAAAGGTTTGAAGGAAAATTTCCCGCAACTTTTCGGAAAAACAGCATATTTCCTATTGACAATTCAAGGGAACTGCGATAAAATATTCTTATGGGAAAAGAAAATTACTATACGAAACGTAACATTCAAGATATCGACAAGATCGGGGAGCTTTTGGAACAACTCCCCTCTTTTTGCGAGGATTATTTTTTGGGTATCGAATCGAGGACGAGTTGTCAAACCCGTTTGAAATATGCCTACGATCTGAGAATATTCTTCGATTTTCTCTGTAAGAAACGCTATAAGGATTTTACCGTTACGGAGCTTACCCTGGATCATTTGGAAGGAATAACGCATAATGATATCGAACTGTTTTTAAGTTATCTTTCCCATTACCGTTTCAACGACAAACATCTTTCCTGCGACGAACGGGCAAAAGCGAGAAAACTTTCCGCCGTTCGGGCTATGTTCAAGTATTTCTTTAACAAGGGAATGATCGAAGTCGATAACTCGGCGAAAGTTTCTACCCCGAAATTGCACGACAAAGAGATCATCCGTCTTGACGCGGACGAAGTTTCCAAGCTCATCAACGTTACGGAATCGGGGAACGGGCTTTCCCGTCACGCCACAGGCTATCATAACAAAACGAAAGTACGCGATACCGCGATCATTACCCTCTTTTTGGGTACGGGTATCCGTATCAGCGAGTTGGTCGGGTTGGATAACGACAGTTTCGACTTTTCCGAAAACTCCTTTCTCGTCACGCGAAAAGGCGGCAATCAGGCTATTTTGTACTTTTCCGACGAGGTTAAATACGCGTTACAGGAATATATAACCGAAAAAGCCAACGATCCCAAAGTTCCGCAGAACGAATCCGCGTTCTTTCTTTCAATGCAGTATAAACGTATCAACGTACGTTCGGTGGAAGTTTTGGTAAAAAAATACAGCAAGATCGTTTCCCCGCTTAAAAAGATCACGCCGCATAAATTGCGCAGTACTTACGGCACGAGATTATACAACACGACTGGCGATATTTATATCGTAGCCGACGTGCTCGGTCATCGCGACGTCAATACCACGAAAAAACATTATGCCGCCATTACGGAGGACAACCGTCGTAAAGTAGCCGACGCCGTGAAATTACGCGACGACGCCCCTCCTTCCAACGACGAGTAAAGTTTATGTCGAATATAAAAAAAGAACTCGAAAAAATCTATATCATTCAACCCATTACCCGCGAAAATGCCGACAAATACCGCGTTTTGCAACAGGAGGCGGTATCCCTCATCGAAAGCGCGGGCGCGCTTTATGCCGGCACGATCTATCAGAATGTCCGCGAAATACACGCCGCGACTTTCATCGGCGAAGGAAAACTGTCCGAACTCAAAGAACGGTTGGACGGACTGGAAAATATCACCGTCTTATTCAACGGCGAACTGTCCCCCTCTCAAACCTTGAATATCTCCGCGGCGCTCGACAATCGCAAGGTAATAGACAGAACGACCCTGATACTCGATATTTTCGCGAAAAACGCGCGTTCGAGCGAGGGTAAACTGCAAGTCGAACTGGCGCAATTAAAGTATATTTATCCCCGTTTGAAAGGCAAAGGCGCGGCGTTGTCAAGACTCGGCGGCGGCGTAGGTACCCGCGGTCCGGGCGAAACGAAACTGGAAACGGACAGGCGTTATATCCGAGGCAGACTGAAATATCTGGAAAGCCGTTTAAAGGAAACGGAAAAACGCCGAGCGTTCCAAACGGCGCGGCGCAAAAAAGACGAGATCAAGACCGTGGCTTTGGTCGGTTATACGAATACAGGGAAATCCACCCTCCTCAATCTCCTTACGGGCGCGGAAACGTACGTAAAAAACGAATTGTTCGCTACGCTCGACCCTACCGCCCGTCAATTCACGATCGAGGGCGTGGAATTTTTGCTCGTCGATACGGTCGGTTTTTTGCGGGATCTGCCGCATAATCTCATCGAGGCGTTCAAATCCACGTTGGAAAGCGCGTTGCATTGCGATCTTGCGCTTATCGTTTGCGACGCGACGGGTGAGTACGATATGCAAATGCGGACGACCTTGCAAACGCTCGGAGAAATGGGTTTTTCCTCGCCCTATCTTCTCGTTATGAATAAATGTGAACATATGCGCGATCCTTCCGTTTTACCGTACGGCAGTATTCCCGTTTCCGCGAAAGAAAATATCGGTATCGAAACGCTAAAACGGGAGATCCTCAAAAAATTCAAGACCGAATATCTCTTTTGCAAACTGTTCGTCCCCTATGAAAAACTTTCCAAGTATAGCTCGTTAAAGTCCTATCTGACGGAACGGACGGTCGCGTTTTCCGATCAAGGACAAAATATAGACGCGACCATACCTATACGATACGCGGAAAAATTCGAAGAATTTATAACAAAATAAAACAGGTATCCGAAGATATCTGTTTTTGTTTTCTTATTTCCCGTCGTATTCGTCGGGATTCATATAAATCTTATCTATCTTTATCGACGCGACGTCCTGCACTTCGATACACTTTCCGCAGTTGTCGCAAACCTTGTTGGGGTCGAGATCGCACGTTTCACATTCCAAACAACCGATACATTCCCTGTCGTATAACACACATTCCTGACCGAGTTTCTTTTCGTTCATATTTTACCTCGCTTTTTACTTGTCCTCTATATTATACCATAAAATTTTTAAAAATCAAGTAAATTATGGTAAACATTTGTTTGCTTTTTATAAAAAAATATGGTATAATGATAAAAAATAGATCTTACGGAGGCGTTTTATATGGTAAACGAGGAAAAATTGATCAAAGTAATGGATTATATCCGAAAATTTTCCGAAGAAAACGGCTATACTCCCTCCGTGCGCGAGATCGGCAAAGAATGCGGTATCAAATCGACCGCGACCGTGCATAGCTATATCGAAAAATTACAGACCAAAGGCTATCTCAATAAAACGGAGAATAAAAAACGCGCCGTGACCATCGGCAAAGGCACGGGCGTGACCATTCCCCTTATCGGCGTCGTTACTGCGGGTCAACCCGTATTTGCTTACGAGAATTACGAGGACTATTACACTTTCCCTGCAGGCGAATTCAAGGGCGACGAGTTGTTTATGCTGCGCGTGCAAGGTACTTCGATGATCGACGCGGGCATTATGAACGGCGATAAAATCATCGTTCGCCGTCAACCCACCGCGGACAATAACGACATCGTCGTCGCAATGGTAGACGAGTCCGCAACGGTCAAACGTTTCTTCAAACGCGACGGCAAGATCGTCCTCCACCCCGAAAACGAGGCGTTGGCGGACATGATCTTCGAACCCGAGCAAGTATCCGTCTTGGGCAAAGTCGTCGGTTTAATGCGTAATTACCGCTCTTAAAACCCCTTTTAAAATCGAAACTCCCGTTCCGTTTTTATCGGAACGGGAGTTTTTCGTCAAATTCCTTTTAAATAAAGTATTTCGTCCTCGGTGAGCGCGCGCACTTCGCCGCGGTCAAGCCCCGATAAACGGAGCCTGCCGATACTGATCCGTTTCAGAAATTGCACGTTTCTTCCGATCGCCTCGAACATACGGCGCACTTGACGGTTACGGCCTTCGGTGATCGTGATATGCACTTTCGTATAAGCTTTGTTCGTTTCGACGATATGCGCTTTGCATTTCTTTGTCATAACGCCGTCGAGTTCTACGCCCGAACGGATACGGTTGAGGTCTTTTTCCGTCATCGTGCCTTCGATCTTCGCCATATACGTTTTGGGAACTTCGCTCATCGGATGGGTAAGACGGTACGCCGTCGCGCCGTCGTTGGTGAGTATCAACAACCCCTCCGTTTCGTAGTCTAATCTGCCCACGGGAAACACCCGACCCACGTTTTCGGGCAAAAGGTCCATTACCGTTTTTCTGCCCCTGTCGTCGGAAACGGTGCAAATGACCCCTTTGGGCTTGTTCATAATATAAAATTCTTCTTTCTTTTCCGCGGCGGAAACGGGCTTGTCGTCCACAAGCACTTCGTCGCCGTCCTGCACGTCCGCGCCGAGCGTAGCCAACGCGCCGTTTATCTTTATCCGACCGGCGGAGATCATCTCGTCCGCGTGCCGTCTGCTGGCAACGCCTTTTTCCGCCAAAAATTTATTTATTCTCATAAGGTACTTTCTTCCTTGGAAATTTCGTTCACTTATAGTTTATATAAATTCCCCGAAAAAAGCAACCGTTTTGCAAGATATATTTGTAATTCTCCGATAATTTCACCCGATTTTCTTCCTTTGATCCCCTCGCCGACGGGCTTTGCGCATATCTCGACGAGTTCTTCCTCCTCTTTTAAGAGCGGATAGGAAAACTCTCTTTGCGGCACGGCTTGCACGGTCGTTTTTCCGTCGGACAGTTCGAATACCTCATCCGCTTTGACCAAAGAAACGTACTTATATGCGGCGAACGCGTCGTCGAGCAATTTCATCGACCGTTCGTACGTGGTCGGACAGCTTAAAACCGTGCAGACGAGAGTCATACCCTCCCGCTCCGCCGCGGATACAAGACATCTGCCCGCCTGTTTGGTGTAGCCCGTTTTCACGCCGATACCGCCTTTGTACAGACTGAGCATTTTATTCTTATTCTGCCAGTGGCGCGGCTCGTAATACTTGGTCGAAACGATCTGTCGGAAAACGGGGTTTTGCAACGCGTAACAGGCAATATACCCAAGATCCCGCGCCGTCGTATAATGATCGGCGCACGGCAGACCGTGCGGGTTCTCGAAATTGCTTTCCAACGCGCCCGCCTGTTGCGCCGTCGCGTTCATTTTTGCGGAAAAGTTACCGATACTGCCGCCGAACCGCAACGCAAGCGCCGTAGCGCAATCGTTGCCCGAACGCAACATCAAACCGTACAAAAGATCTTCGACCGTATAGACGTCGCCGCTTTTCAGATACACGGACGAACCCTCTACCCCTGCCGCCTCGGGAGGAACGGTTATCTCCTCTTTCAGATCCTTACATTCGTTGAGTACCGTCGCGGCGGTAAGGATCTTGGTCGTACTCGCCATCGGCAGGCGCACGTCCGCATGCGCGGCGTACAGAATACGGCGGCTGTTGAGTTCTAAAACGCATTCCGCTTTCGCCTCCACCCAGTTTTTCGCGTCGGCGTTCGTTTCAACGGTCCCCCCGCCGAAAACGTTCGGAGCAAAAAACATTGCCGACAATGCGGAAACGGCGAGCGCGCGGAAAGTTGTTCCATGCCCTTTCATATCAGTTCTTTGCCATTATATCGCGAACGATCTCGCCAGCGCGCTCGATAAGATTGTCTATCGGTTCGTCCGTGATACGCAGGATATGACAGGAATTTCCGTCGTCGATAAGGAACCCCATCGGTTTCATACTCACGACCGCGCCGCTGCCGCCCGCAAACGGTAAAGCGTCGATCTCCTTGACCACTTTTACGTCGCCGTATTCGCCTCCGCCAGAAAGGTTGCCCATCGTGACTTTGGAAAACGGTATGACCTGAAATCCGCTTGCCGTCGTAATGGGTTTACCGATGACCGTGTTTACGTCCGCGAGGTTGTCGAGGTTGTGAATGGAAGAGTCGATCAGGTTGTTGATTTTTTGATTTTTTTCCGACATAATATTTTTATCTTCTCCTTTAAAAACTTAATAAAACTACGCAAAAGTATGAACAGATTGAAATAGACCACGCTGTTGAGCGAGATTCGCAATACGTCGCCGTCCGTCAGCCAAAGGTTGTTTTCAACGTTCTCCTTTTTCCCGCCCGTCGCAAAAAAATAAGCGCGCAACGCCGTTTGCGCCACCGATACGGGCATTAAATATTCCGCGCCCGTTTCCGTCGTGAGCGTGAACGCGATAAGACGGAAGGTCTTGACGAACGAAAAACGTTTTCGTTCGCTGTTCATCTTCGAATACGGGATCAGAACGGCTTTTTTCGGAGAAACGTGCAGAGCAACCCCGCCCTCGTAGGTCGCGGCGTACCCGCCTATCACCTTGATAAATTTGTATAAGAAAACGGCGAACCCGAATTTTTTTCGATTCATATCGTAATGCGCGTCCGTTTCCACCACGATGGGAAAGAACAACGCCGTCGCGGTTATCAGAACGATAAGCGTCGCGCGCAAAAGAAACCTGCCCATATCAACAATATGGGCAGGTCGTCCGAAAGTATGTACTTTTAAGGTCACATTTTTATTGTATTTTGATGATTCCGTCCTCGATATCTTTAAGAAAATCGGGCAATTCGAAACCGTCGCTCTCTTTCTTTTCTTCGTCGGGCGTTTCCGTATCTTCCCGCAATTCGGGATCCGCGTCGGGATCGTAAACGTCCTTTTCGTAAAGGTAGTTACTCGAACTTTCGGTCGCGGCGTTGAGTTCCGCGATACGTTTCATCA
This sequence comes from Candidatus Scatosoma sp., assembly GCA_045124465.1. Classification (GTDB taxonomy): domain Bacteria; phylum Bacillota; class Clostridia; order Christensenellales; family Borkfalkiaceae; genus Scatosoma. Next base: position 67,176 of record JBGVLV010000032.1, on the reverse strand, counting down.
TTTCGTTGTAGTCGGGCAGATCGGAAAGTGCTTTCAGCTTGAACCGTTTCAAGAAATTATCCGTCGTAGCGTATTGCACGGGCTTGCCCGGCGTGTCCTTTCTGCCGCAGGGATAGATCATATCCAAGCTCATAAGAGTCGTGATCGCGTAATCGCTGTTCACGCCGCGCAAATCTTCGAGTTCCGAACGGGTGATAGGCTGTTTATACGCGATGATGGCGGCACATTCCAGAATGGTACGGGTGAATTCCTTTTCGCGAATGGGCGTAAGTACGAGCGAAACGTTGTCCTTATAATCGGGGTTGGTCGCAAACTGTAATTTATGGTTGAAATGCAGAAGTCTTATGCCGCAATCGCCCGTGTATTTCTTTTCCAGTTGTCGTATCGCCTCGTCCGCCTCTTTCTTGGTAACGCCGAGTTTTTCCTTTAACATATCGACGGGCACGGCGTCGCCCGACGCAAATAAGATAGCCTCAATTATATTCGTCAATTTCTCCAATGTCTTCGTCCTCACTTCTATCGGGATTTTTTCTTATCGTAATCGCAGAGAACAATTCGTCTTGCTCTACGAGAATAAACTGGTGTTTCAAAAGTTCCAAAAGCGCTTGGAAGGTCGTAACGATCTCCGGCGTCGTCGAGTTCTCGTCGAACAGCTCCTCGAAATCGGTCGTTTCCTTTTCCATTACCCGCTCGCGAATATGTTTTATCTTGTCGCGAACGGTATAGATGTCCTTGGGTATCTCCCGCGGCGGCGCGTTCTCTTTCTTTTTACTCTCCTGTCGGAGCATCATTTTCGTGAACGCTTTCAAAAGTCCGTCGAGGGTCAGATCGCGGTACTGGACCTGCGTGGCGGTGAAATCCTTTTCGGGTTCTTTGAAGAAATATCCCACCGTTTCCCGTTCTTTGAGCTTATCCGCCTCTTCTTTGAGCATATCTTTGACCTGTTTATACTCTTCGAGCGCGTGAATGAGTTCGCCTTCGGGATCGTAGTCGTCGTCCGCTCCGTAATCGTCGAACCCGTCGTCGGGCGGCGGAACAAGACTTCTGGCTTTGATATCGATGATGGTCGCGGCGATATTCAAATACTCGCTCGCCTTTTCCATATCCAAATACGGCAGACCTTTCATATACGAAAGGAACTGTTCCGTGACCTGCGAAACGAAAACGTCCTTGATCTCGATCTCTTCCTCTTTGATAAGGTAAAGCAACAGATCGAGCGGTCCTTCGAAATTATCGAGAACGGTCGTATAATCCACTTCCGTTTCGAAATTTTTCACCGAATTGACTGTCAGTTTTTCCTTTTCCATTTTCTTTTTCCTTATATGTTTTTAAAGAATAAAGCCTAATATCCAGTTCCAGAACAACGTTATCGGCCGACCGAACACGCCGACGGCGAATTGCATAATATAGCCGAGCACGTCGATATAACGGAATGCGGAGATATTGTCCGCAAGAATACTTATGAACATAAGCGCAAGCAGGATATAATACCCGTATTGCCGCAAAAAACGATAGACCTTACCCCGTTTTCTGTTGACGGCGTCCACGATACGGAAACCGTCCAAGGGATAGACGGGCAAGAGATTGAATACGCAAAAGCTCAGCGAATAGGCGAACAATGCATACGTGAGCGCATACAAAAACACCGACATATATTTCCCCGCGAACACGGGCAGAAGATACGCGACCGTCAAAACGAACACGGGATAGAACACGAACGCCATTATATAATTCGCGATAACGCCCGCGGCGGAGGTCCAAAGACAGCCCTTTTTATAGTCGTTGAAATTGTTCGGGTTGATGGGAACGGGTTTTGCCCAGCCAAACCCCACGAATGCGAACATAACGATACCGAGCGGGTCGAAATGTTTCAAGGGGTTCAAAGTCATTCGCCCCGAAAATTTCGCCGTCGGATCGCCGCATTTATACGCCGCGTACGCGTGGGCGAATTCGTGAAAGGTTATCACGACCATCACCGCCAGAAATTGCGCTAAAATTTTAACAATATAATCCATAACGACGATAGTATACCATATTTTTCCGAAAATTGCAAGTGCGGAAAGCGTAAATTTAGTGAAATCGGAAACGCCCTACCGACTTATATTGCGAAAAAACGGTTATTTCGTCTTTTTTGCCAGTCTTTCGGGAATAACGTCGTTGCGGTTGAGATCCTCGTACGACTGCGGGCGGACGATATATTCCGCCTGTCCGTCGTTTACGAGTACGCACGGCGGGATCATATTCCGATTATAGTTCATCGCCATCGAATAGTTATACGCGCCCGTCGAAAGAACGGCGAGAATATCCCCCGTTTCCGCTTTCGGCAGATTTACGTTCACCGCGATCAGGTCGCCGCTCTCGCAGCATTTTCCCGCTATGGAAACGACTTCCGTATTTTCCTCGTTCGCACGGTTGGCAAGCACGGGCGTATACTTGGACTGATACAACGCGTAACGGGGATTGTCGAACATACCTCCGTCGATCGCGACGTACTTTTTCACGCCGGGAATATCCTTGATCGCGCCGACCGTATACAGCGTGACCCCCGCCTCGCCGACGATGGAACGCCCCGGCTCGATGAGCAGATACGGCAAAGGCAGTTTCTTTTCCTTGGATTTCGCTTTTACCGCGTCGATCAACGATTCGAGATATTCCGCGTAGCCCTCGGGCGGGATCTTTCTGTCCTCGTCGGTGTACCATATTCCGTACCCTCCGCCGAGGTTGAGCGTTTTCAGCGTAAAACCGAGTTTTTTCTTCATTTCCGCAGCGAAATCCATACATTTCTCCACCGCGATGACGAAAGACTGTTTTTCGAATATCTGCGAACCGATATGGCAATGGTAGCCTTGGAGGGCTACGTTCTTTTTGCTCAACGCGTACGCCGTGACCCGTTCCGCCGTGCCGTCCTGAATGGAAAAGCCGAACTTACTGTCCGTCGTCGCGGTCTGCACGAACGCGTGCGTGTGCGCCTCGACGCCCGGATTGATACGGAGCAGTATTTTCTGTACGACGCCGCGTTTTGCCGCCTCCGCATCGATCTTATCTATTTCCGAGTACGCGTCCGCGACGATACATCCTATCCCCGCGTCGAGCGCCTCTCCGATCTCGTAGTCGAGTTTGTTATTGCCGTGCATATAGATACGTTCGGCGGGAAAACCCGCTTTGAGCGCCGTGTACAGCTCGCCGCCCGAAACGACGTCCACGCCGATACCCTCTTCGTCCGCGATACGGTAGATCGCCTGGCAGGAAAAGGCTTTGGAGGCGTACAGCACCATTCCGTTCCCGTCGTATTTTTTCGCGATGGTATCGCGGTAGATACCCATCATTTTACGGATATACCGTTCGTCGAAAAGATAGAGCGGCGTTCCGAACTTTTCCGCAAGTTCCACGCAATCCGCGCCGCCGAGTTCCAGATGTCCTTTTCCGTTTATTTTCAACGTTTCTCTCTCGTTCATTCGTGTTACGGTCCTTTAAAAAGAAGTTATCAATATTTTATCAAATTTATCCGTAAAATGCAAGAACACAAAGGCAGTTTTTTCGGCAAAAAACCGACTTTGCAAAAATTTTTTCGCAAAATCGGTTTATCTTCTTTACGATCGGAACGAAATTTCCCCGCTCGGCTTTTATTTACGGGCGTCCCAGCCTCTCGCAACGTCTTGGAAACGGTCGAAGAAAGTAGCCTTTTCTACGCCGTCGCTCGTCAAAAGGGTCACGCGGTCTATCTCCACGTTATCTTTATACACGACGAGCTCGCCCGCCTGCGTTCCTTTTTCAAACGGCGCGCGCAGCGTTTCTATATGCGTTTCCACCGTAACGTTCCCCTTTTCTCCGCGCTTGGAGAAAGTATACGAGGAACGCGCGGGGCAAACGCCTACCGTTTTTGCTTTACCGCCGCTCACCGCCGCAGGCTGTTCCAAAGTCGAGTTCGCCTCGACGATCGGGCGGACCGTATAATTCGCGAACGCGTAGTCGAACATCGACCGTACGTCCTCGAAACGGTTCGCGCTGCTTTCCTCGCCGATCACGACGGAAATAACGCGCATATCGTTACGTTTCGCCGTCGCCGCAAGACAGAATCCCGCTTGGTTGGTAAAGCCCGTTTTCCCCCCGTCGCAGCCGTCGTAGAACCGCACGAGCTTGTTGGTGTTGGTAATTTCCGTATACCGTCCTTTCGGGTGCATGAATTTATCCAGCCAAACCTTTCCGAATTGATAATATTCCTCGTGCGACAGCAATTCTTTGAGCATCGTCGCCACGTCTTTCGCACACGAATATTGCGGCTCTTTGGGCAGACCCGTACAATTCGCGAATAAAGTGTCGTTCGCGCCTAATTCTTTGGCTTTTTCGTTCATTTTGTCGATGAACGCTGCCTCGTTTCCCGCTACTCTTTCCGCAAGCGCTACGCAACTGTCGTTTGCCGAACAGACGACGACGCTTTTGATGAGTTCCTTGACGGGATATTTCGCGTTCGCCTCCAAAAATACCTGCGAACCGCCCATAGACGCTGCGCGTTCGCTGATCGCGATCTGCTCGTCCATATCCATAACGCCCGCCTTTATGGCGTCAAAAGACAATATCAACGTCATGATCTTACACATACTCGCGATCGGCAGATGCGCCTTTTCGTTCTGCGCGTATATCACCGTTCCCGTGCCGAAATCCATAAGATACGAGGACTTTGCCCTCAGTTGCAGATCTACGTCGTTTTTCGCCGTTTTTACCGCGTTTTCTTCCGTATTTACGCTATATCCGCTCGTTTCCGCTTGCGCGTCCGCCGTTTTTATCTCGACGCCTTTTCCCAAAGTCGGCGCCATCAAGACAAACGCCGCGCCAAGTACAGCTCCTGCTATTTTTTTCATATTTCCACTCCCGTTTTTATATTGTTTGTGTGACGTCTTAAAAATATTATGTCACGCATAATAATTATGTGTGACATAATTTTCTATTATTCACGCATCATCGTTTGAATATCGATGCCGTACCCTCTCGTGGGGTCGTTCAGGAACACGTGCGTGACCGCGCCGATGAGTTTGCCGTTTTGGAGAATGGGACTGCCGCTCATTCCCTGCACGATCCCGCCCGTTTCGTTTATCAACGTTTCGTCGGTTATTTTGATGACGTAATTTTTGTTTTCTTTATTATTTCTATCGACTTTTACGATCTCGATCTCGTATTTCACGGGCGTTACGCCGTTCACCGTGGAATAGATATACGCGTTTCCCGGGGTCGCTCTTGCCGAATCCGCCTCCGCGCAAGCAAGCCCGTTTACGTTGAAACTGTCGGAAATTTGCCCGAAAATACCGCAATCGCAGAGTTTTTCCGCCGTTCCGAACGTTTTATTGCTTAAAAACATTCCCCGAAGTTCGCCCGCTTTGCCGCGAACGCCCTTGCAAACGCCGACGATACTGCATTCGTATACGATACCGTCGGAAATTTGTAATTCGCGTTTGTTTTCCCCCACGACGGAATGACCGAGCGCGCCGAATCTGCCGTTGTTTTTATCGATATACGTTACCGTTCCGATACCGGAGATATTATCTCGGGCAAGGATACCTATTTTGTACTGACCGTTGGTCTTATCTTTGGCGGGCGTAATGGAAACTTCGAACGTTTCCTCGCCGCGCGCTATCTCGAAAGTAATGGGCTTTCCCTGACTTTTATGGACGATTTCGTTTAATTGCGCGATACTCTCCACTTTTATGCCCGCCGCTTTATTGATACGGTCGCCCGTACGCAGACCCGCGCTCGCCGCAGGAGAGCTGACGCCGTTTTCGGTGACGATCTCGCAAAAACCGACGATCTGCGGTCTGCCCGATTTAAGGGTAAAGCCCGCCGACATACCTCCTATATAGACAAGGTTCGCGTCCGCGGAAGTCGTTACGACGTCGTAGCCGCAAAACGCAAACGCGAAGGACAATAATAGCCCTAATATAAAAAAACTCAACTTGCGCATATTTTCCTCCGTTAAAAGGTAATTTGTGCAAGTCGAGCGTTTCTATTCTCTTTTTATCCGTTTCAAGAAATGGAATCCTTGTATTCTTTTGCCTGTTTTAGCAATTCTTCCGCGTGTTTCAACGCATATTCGTCCTTTTCCGTTCCGCCGAGCAAACGTACGAGTTCTTTCGTCTTTTGCGTACGGTCCAAAGAATACACGTGCGTGACCGTTTTATCGTTTTCTTCCCGCTTTTCGATGAGGAACTCCTCGTCGCTCATAGCCGCGATCTGCGCAAGGTGCGAAACGGCGATGATCTGCGTATTTTTGGCGATACGCGCGAGCTTTTCCCCGACCACTTTCGCCGTTTTTCCGCTGATACCCGCGTCTATCTCGTCAAAGATATACGTGGAGATCTCGTTGACGTCGGAAAGCTGCGTTTTCACCGCCAACATAAACCGGCTCATTTCGCCGCCGCTGATGATCTTTCCGAGCGGTTTCATCGGCTCGCCCGCGTTCGCCGAGAAAAGGAAACGGACGGTATCCAAACCGTTGGAATTCGCTTTTTCCGCATCCTCTTCGGTGTATTCCCCGAACTCGATCGCAAACTGCGCGCGTTCGATATTCAACGTTTTAAGTTCTTCCGTCACCCGACGGCAGAACGCCTCGCCGTGTTGTTTGCGGAGCGCGGTCATCTTACGGCATATTTCGTAGATCTTACGCAAAACTTTGCTCTTTTGCGCGGTGAGAACGGCGTATTGACCCTCGCAATCGGACAACAGTTCGTATTCCGCACGGATCTTTTCCAAATACTCGTCTATTTGCCCTTTATTCGCGCCGTATTTGCGCTTTAAGCTACGTATCGCGTCCAAGCGCGTTTCCGTTTCCTGCGCCTCGTTTTCGTCGAAATACAGCTCCTCCGCCATATCCGAAAGCGTTTCCGCAACGTCGTCCGCGTCGATGGCGATGCTTTCCAGTTTTTCGCATACGGTCTGGTAAGACTCGTCGAGTTTCGAAATCGCGGACAACGCGCGGTTTGCGTACCGCAAACCGTCCAGAACGCCCGTTTCGCCCGACAACGCCTCCGTCGCCTCGCGGAGAGAAGAAATGATCTTTTCGAGGTTGTTTATCTTATTGCGTTTTGCGAGCAGTTCTTCCTCCTCGCCCTCCCGAAGATCTACGCTTTCTATTTCGTCTATCTGGAATTTGAGTATATCCAAACGTCTGCCGCGTTCCTGTTCGTCGCCGCCGAGCAAAGATATCCGTTCGTCGATCTCCCGATCTTCGCGCAAAAGCGTCGCGAGTTTTTCCTTTTCTTCCGTCAGCTCCCCGCCGACAACGCTATCCAACGTTTTGAGCTGGTTGCTCTCTTTAAGCAAAAAGAAATGCTCGCTCTGACCGTGTACGTCCACGAGACTGTCGGTGACCGTTCTGAGCATCGTCGCCGTAACCGCGTTTCCGTTTATTTTCACGGAATTTTTGCCCGATTCGGTGAATTTACGGGAAATGATTATCTCCCCGTCCGAGTCGATATCCAGTTCGCGCAACGCCTGCACCGCCTTGGAGTTTTCGGAAACGGAAAATTCCGCTTTCACGATACATTCCGTTTCGCCGTATCGGATCATCGTACGGTCGGCTTTCGCGCCCAAAACGAAATTCACGGAATCGAGAATGACCGATTTTCCCGCGCCCGTTTCGCCCGAAAGCACGTTCAGACCTTCGCCGAACGTTATGTCCGCGTTTTCTATCAACGCTACGTTTTTTATGCTCAATCTGGATAACATAGACGATCCTTATTTCATAAAATCGTTGATCTTTTCTACGACCGATACCGCGCGTTCGTCGTCTTCGCAAACGATAAGCAGCGTATCGTCGCCCGCCACCGAACCGACGATACCCTCGTAATTGAGTTTATCGACGACCGTACCCGCGTTCGCGCCGTTGCCCGTGAGCGTTTTCACGACCACGAGGTTTTTCGCCGTGCGGACGGAAACGACGCAATCGCGGAAAAGACTTTTCATCTTCGGCGATATTTCGCTTTCCCCGTCGTTGATATACGCATACCGATACTTTTTCTCTATCCCCGCCACCTTAAAAAGGTGGAGATCGCGAATATCCCGCGAGATCGTCGCTTGCGTAACGACGAGGTTGAGAGCGTTGAGTTCCGCGCAAAGCTCCTCCTGCGTTTCGATCTCTTTGCGGGAAATGATTTCGAGGATCTTTGCGTGCCTTGCCGATCTTAACATTTTTCCCTACTCCTTTTCATCTTTCGTTCCCTTTTATTCATTCAATTTATTTTTGACCTTCGCAAAAAAGTCCGAATTCTCCCGAACGGGGAAATTCGCCGTGAACGGCGCTTTTTTGATACGTATTTCCGCGTTTTCGGGCAATCCAGCCATCGCGTACCCGTCCGCGCAAAGCGCCGCTTTGCCTTTCGTTACGCGGATCGTAAATTCCTCCGAATCGGAAAATACGATCGGTCTTGACCGCATAGAAAACGCGCAGATGGGCGTCATCATAAACACGGGCACTTCGGGCGTAAGTATTGCCCCGCCCGCCGAGAGAGAATACGCCGTCGAACCAGTCGGCGTACAGATCAAAAGCCCGTCGCCCGAAACGACGTTCCGCCCCTCGTTCGTATCGACGGACAAACGAAGTATTTGCGTGGATTTTGCAGCGTACAGCCCCGAATCCCGTTGCAACGCGATCTCGTTGAGCGCGAAAAAGGTCTTTCCCGCAACTTCGCATTGCAATAAGCTACGCTTTAAAATACGACAAGTTCCCGCCTCGATCTGCGCGAGCAGTTCTTTTATATTTTCCCGCTCGTCCTTCTCGTATTCCGTTAAAAAACCGAGATTTCCGTAATTGATACCGATGATAAGCACGCCGTTTTGCGCGGCGGGCAATGCGGAATGTAAGATCGCCCCGTCGCCGCCCAACACGACGACCACGTCCACGCCCTGCACTTCCGACGGCGTTGAAAAACGCGAGGTCTCATACCCCAAAGAACGTAAAAACGCCACGATCTCTTCGATCGTACTTTCGCTTTTTACTTTTGATATTTTGCCTAAAACACCGATCTTCATCGTTTTCTCCAAAGTAAACGTTATTTTAATTCGCCCAAAGAGTTATGCCTGACAAAGTTCCCTACTTCTTCCAGGACCTGTTTTTCCGAGCGCGCGCCGACGGGCGTATTTTTGACATACAAAACGTATTCGATATTCTTCCCTTTCCGCACGGGCGCGTTGACGATACCGAACGGAAACAATCCGCTTTCGCGGGCGTAACCGAGTACCTTTTTGACGATTCCCGCGTGCGCCGAGGGATGTACGATACCGCTTTTTCCGATATTTTTATTCTCACATTCGAATTGCGGCTTGATAAGTACGACCGCCTCGCCGTTCCCGTTCAAAAGTTCTTTGATAACGGGAAATATAAGGCGCAAAGAGATAAAGCTCACGTCCGTAACGACGCCGTCGATCGGTTCGGGAAAGTCCGTTTTTTGCAAATATCTCGCGTTCGTATTCTCCATACGTACGACGCGCGGATCGTTTGCGATGCGTTCGTGCAACAAGCTTTCGCCCACGTCCACGGCGTACACCCTTTTCGCGCCGTTTTGCAACAGACAATCGGTGAAACCGCCCGTGCTCGCGCCGATATCGACGAACGTTTTCGCCTTACAATCCAACGAAAACTCCGTCACCGCTCTGTCGAGTTTATAACCGCCGTTGGAAACAAAACGGTTTTCCGTTTCGAGAAATACGATCTCGTCCGTTTCCTTTATTTCGTCCTTGGGACGGACGGTTTTACCGTTGACGAGAACAAGCCCGCGTTCGACCGCCTCCGCCGCTTTGGTGCGCGAGCCGAATTTGTCGGCGAAATATTTATCCGCGCGCATTACAGTATCTCCGAAAGATAGCGTTCGATCTCCTTACAGTCCACGCCGTATTCGCTTTGCAGATCGCAAACCTTGCCCTGCGGGATAAATTCGTCGCGGTAAGCGAAATTCTTTACGACGCAACGTTTCCCCATTCGCATTACTTCCCCGTCTATCATTGCGCCCAAACCGCCGAAAAATACGTTGTCCTCGACGGTCACGAGATATTCGCTCGTAAGGTTTTGTAAAAATCCGTTATCCAACGGTTTTACGAAACGGGCGTTCACGACGTCGAACGTTTTGCCCGTCTTTTTTAAGCTTTGCAATACTTTCATCGTAATGATCAGACTGCGTTCGCCCGTTGCGACGACGGTGACTTTTGCGTTCTTTTCCGCATTTTCTCGGTATAAATACTCCCATTTCCCCACTTCGAGCGGCTCGTCCGACGAAAATACGACCTTCCCGGCTCTGGGATAGCGTATAGCGAGCGGATGCGGATACGTCGCACTGAACGCGAGCATCGCTTTGAGTTCTTCGGTGTCTTTGGGTACGGCGATCGTAAGATTCGGTATCAAAGAAAGATAGGAAAGATCGAAAACGCCCTGATGCGTTTCCCCGTCCGCGCCCGATATTCCCGCGCGGTCGATACAGAACGTAACGGGCATATCCTGCGCGCAAACGTCGTGAATGATCTCGTCGAACGCGCGCTGTAAGAACGTGGAATAGATCGCGTAATACGGTTTGAGACCGCCCGCTGCCATCGACGCGCACAAAACGGACGCGTTTTCTTCGCAAATACCCACGTCGAACGCGCGTTCGGGGTATTTTTCGAAGAATTCCGACAAGCCGAGCGCCTCTTTCATCGCCGCCGATACGACGGTTATTTTATCGTCCTTTTCCGCAATCGCGCAAAGGCTTTCGCTGAGGACTTCGGAATATTCCTTTTCTTTGGGCGAGCCTACGGGCGGTACGCCGTGCGTATTCGTCGGGTGTTCTTCGCTGAACTCGTAGCCTTTGCCCTTTTTCGTAACGATATGCAACAGCACCGAACCGTGTTTCAAAAGCGATTTCGCCTCCGTCAACGCCTCTACCATCTCGTCTACGTCGTTACCGTCTTTCACGCCGAGGTAGGTCAGCCCGAAACTTTCCAAAAGTCGGATATTTTCCTCCCGACCGCTCGTTCTGATTTGCGAGATGACCTCGTACATTCCCCCGACCGTCGGGGAAATGGACATACCGTTGTCGTTGAGAATGATCAAAATATTCGTATCGAGAATTTTCAGACTGCTGAGCGCCTCGTACACAAGTCCGTTATTGAACGAACCGTCGCCGATATACGCGATAACGTTACGTTCTTCCTTTATAAGATCCCGCGCTTTGGCAAGACCTATCGCCGCGGACACGGACGTTCCCGCATGACCGGTATCGTAGCAGTCGTATTCGCTTTCCTTACGTTTGGGAAAGCCCGAAATACCGCCCGCCTTTCTGAGCGTGGAGAATCTGTCCGCTCTGCCGCTCAAAAGCTTGTACGCATAGCATTGATGTCCCACGTCGAACACGATCTTATCGTTGGGGAAGTCGAAAACGTAAAAGAGCGCGACCGTCGATTCCACCGCGCCGAGATTAGAGGCAAGGTGGCCGCCGCATTCCATGACCGTTTCATAGATGACCCGTCTGAGTTCGTCGCATAAAACGTTGAGTTCGTTCGACGAACACTCCTTAATGGACGAAGTTTGCAGTTTTTTCAACATAGCCTTTTTCTCCTGTTCCATTTTCGGAGCTTATTTACTACGCGTAAGCACGTAGTCGATCGTATCGTGTAAAAATTCCGTGTTTCCGTCTATCCCTTCGAGTACGGTGTGGCAATCGCTCGCGCACATATCCGCGCGTATCTTCGCGCCCTCCAACCCGTACAGTCTTACGCAAGTGAGCTTGTTTTCCTTTTCGTCCTTGCCGACGGATTTTCCAAGCTCGTCGAAATTGCCCGTAACGTCGAGAATATCGTCCGTCATTTGGAACAATCGACCGAGCAATTTCCCGAACCGTTCCAACGGCAAATAATATTTATTGTCGCTCAAAATACTCGCGATCGCGACGGGCGCGAGCAACAGCTTGCCCGTTTTATGCTCGTATACGTAAGAAAGGTCTTCTTCCGTTACCTCTTTACCGTTCGAGGAGAAATACAAGTCGGCGGACTGACCCGCTATCATACCGTAAACACCCGCACATTCGTTGAGGAATTTGGAGGCAAGCGCGTACTTTTCCCCTTTCATACTCTCGTTGAAACAAATGCCGTACGCCTCGTTCAAAAGTCCGTCGCCCGCAAGGATCGCGTTCGCCTCGCCGAACGCTTTGTGGTTGGAAGGCTTTCCGCGACGGAAGTCGTCGTTATCCATAGCGGGAAGATCGTCGTGAATGAGCGAGTACACGTGTATCATTTCCAGTGCCAACGCAAAAGGCAATATCTCGCGCGCGGGCAGACCTAACGTTTCCGCACAAGCCAAAGCAAGCACGGGACGGATACGTTTTCCGCCGCTGAGCAGGCTGTATTTCATACTTTCGCCCAAAACTTGGGGTTTTGTCGTCAGTTTGTCTGCGTACGCTTTTGCGTACGTTTCAAAGGTCGTCAGATAGTGTTCGTAACGAGAATTATAGTCGTTCAATGTTTACTCCTTACTTTTTAAAAGCCGTCAGACAGGTGTTTCGCATAAGCATCGTGATCGTCATCGGACCTACGCCGCCGGGTACGGGCGTGATATAGGAAGTCTTTTCTTTGACGTTTTCGAAATCCACGTCGCCGCAAAGTTTTCCGTTCTCGTCGCGGTTCATTCCCACGTCTATGACGACCGCGCCCTCTTTCACCATATCTTCCGTAACGAATTTGGCTTTGCCTACCGCCGAAATAAGAATATCGGCGTCGCGGCAAATTTCCTTTATGTTCTCCGTTTTGCTATGACAAACGGTCACCGTGGCGTCCGCGTTCAAAAGCAGCATCGCCATAGGCTTTCCCACCGTATCGCTCCGACCGAGCACGACGGCGCGTTTGCCTTTCAATTCGATCCCTTCGTTTTTCAAAAGTTCCATAACGCCGAGCGGCGTGCAGGCGACGACGGTTTCTTTATGCAAGGTCAAAAGCCCCAGATTTTCCGCCGAAAAACCGTCCACGTCCTTTTCTACGGGGATATGCGACATAGCCGACTCCGCGTCGAACCCTTTCGGCAAAGGCAGCTGCAACAAAATGCCGTTCACCTTTTCGTCGTTTGCAAGCTCGTCCAAAAGCTCTTCGAGCTTGGTTTGCGGCGTCGTTTCGGGCAGTTCGTAAGTATACGAGCGTATTCCCACTTCCGCGCAGGCTTTGACTTTATTCCGAACGTATATCTGCGACGCGGGGTCGTTCCCGACGATGACGACCGCAAGCCCCACCGTCTTTTCTTGCGCGGCTATTTTTTCTTTAAGCTCCGTGCGAAGCCGCGCGGCAAGCGCTTTGCCGTCAATTATCTTCATTCGTATCACCGACTTTTTTATTGATAACGCCCGACAGCACGCCGTTTACGAAATCGGCGCTTTTCTCGGTGGAGTATTTTCTCGCAAGCCCGGTAGCCTCCGAAACGGAAACGACGGGCGGTATACCGTCGAAATATTTGATCTCCGCCATCGCGATCAGCAAAATACTTTTATCCGTGGGATTGATACGGTTTTCTTTATAGTGATGACAAGCCGCCTCGATACCCTCTATCAGTTCGGCGCGGTGTTCCTCCACCGCCGCGATCAGATCCGCCGCAAAAAGGATATCGTCCTCTTTTTCGAGTTTAAATTGTTTGAATACCTTCTTTTTTAAAGCGTCGAGGCAATCGGTATTGAATTGCTGTGCAAAAACGATATTAAGCGCCGCTTCTCTCGCTGCATTTCTCATAGTTCTCTCCGTGTAAATATGCGGAAAACCCTTCTCGTACGGGAAGGGTATCCTTGGTTTTTAATTTTCGTTGGATTCGGGGTTACGTTCTTCCGTCGGTTCTTCCTCTTCCTTTTCGGCGGGAACGACGTTGGAGAAATCCACGTCGCGGATATGCACGTCGACCTCGGCGACTTTATATTTCGTCATATTCTCCACGCTCTGCTTTACCGATTGTTGGATACGGTACGCAAGCTCGGGAACGTTATACCCGCTTTTCACGACGACGGACACGTCCGCGTAAATGCCGTCCTTTTCAAGATAGAGCGAAATTCCGTTCTTCTTGCCCTGTACGAGCACCGCGCCCTCTACTTCCGCGATCGCCAAAGCGACGATGTTGTGCACGATACCGGCGTTGTAGACGACCTTACCGCTCTGACTGTCCTTCGAGTTTAATCTGATATTGAACATTCAAAAAGATCTCCTTTTTTACTATCAAGTATATTATAGCACATCTTTTTGAATAATTCTACTGTTTTGACGATATTTTCTCCGCTTTTTTTCAGCTTTCGGCGTGGACGGGCATAATAATGATATTCCCGTCGACGATCCCCGTTTCTTCTTTGAGCATATTATAGATCGAAAGCGCCGTATCGTAGGTAAGCTCCGAGGAATTGATGAATACGTTCACGTTATCCGAATCCACGGAAACGGACACTACCGCGTCGGAAAAACCGAGCGACCTGACCATATTTTCCAGCACGAGTTCCTGTTCCATAGCCGCTACGATCTCCATTTTCATTTCGGTCGCCGCCTCGTATTTCTCGTCGCCTTCTTCGTAGAGCGCGATCACGCTGTCGAGCTGAACGAGTTCTTCGTTGCGCGTGGAGGTGCGTTCCGAACGGTAGGTCGTGAAATAGTTCGCCGTCGTGACTTCGCTTTCCGCAGAGGTCACGGAATCGGTATTCGCGAGCACGAAATTGAATACGGCGGTAGCCGCAAGCAATACGACCAACGAGGACATTACGATAATTTTCTTTTTGTTTGACATGATTTATATCTCCTTTTACTCTTTTTTCAAATAAATTTTAACAGCCTGTTGCTGCGTTCCGAGCGCGGCGGCGACCGCCTCCCGAACGTTCATTACGACTTTGAGATCGTTCGCGCCTTCGCAGACGACCACGACGCTCTGAACGCCTTCTTCCGTTTCGCAGATCATCACGCTCGCCTCGCCAACGCCGTCTATTTCTTCGAGCAGACGGCTTATCTTTTCCTCGTTCTCGCTCACGGCGACGGTGGTGAGCGAAGTTTCTTTTTCGTCGTTGTAAAATATCTTCCATGCCGCAAACACGAGCGCAAGCGCCAAAACCGCCAACAAGAGGATATCCTTTATCCTGCCGTCGAGCCGAAAACGTTTTCCGCCCGTTTGCCTTACGTCGTCCGTTTTCTTATTCAATCAACACCTCGCTGCAATAGTTTTTCGTCAGATAGTCCCACATCGGCGTTTTCTCCTCCTCTTTCAGCACGTTCTCCGTTCGGACGAGCATTTTCGTTATCCGAATCTTATCCGTATCGCAAATTTCCGTCCCGTTTTCGTCCGTTTCGTAGCTCCATTCGAGAGTCACGTCGCAAGCGACGGAGAATTCTTCCGCAAGTTCCGTTTCGATATCTTCTTCCGTAAAACGTATTCTCATCTCGCTGTAATACTTTATGAAGTCCTCGTCCGTCCGTATGACTGTTTCCGAAAAAAATATCTCCGAGTTTTCGTCCGAATTTTCCGTATCTCCCGTCTGTAAATATTTGAGTATGGGCGAGATGATGACGAGCAGACACGCAAGCTTGGCTATCCCCTTTATCGTCGCGGAAGTTTTCCCCTCCGGAACGATCGCCGTAAGGATCGCGGAAAGCAATATCGTACCGATAACGCTCAACAAATACCCGTTCAAAACAACGCCTCCGACGAGGTGACCATCAGCATTATGGTCAGGAAATACAGGAACGCCGTAAACAGCAATCCCGCCGTGCAATAATGCAGGTTATCCGCCGTTTCGCCGAGAAAATCGGAGATCCGACTATCCCCGAACGGTTGCGTGATCGCCGCTGTGAACCGCAACAAAAGATTGACGGAGATAAGCAGGACGACGGGTTCGAACAGAATAGAGATCATCAAAAAAATACTCATACTCCCCAGCGAATTTTTGATGAGCACGCTCCCCGCCACCGCGAGATCGAACCCACCCGAGAGAAACCCGCCGACGATGGGAATACCGTTTCCGATCGCGTATTTCGCCGCTCGCCGCACTACGCCGTCGTAGGTCGCCGAGGTTATCCCCTGTAAGGTAAAAAAGATACCGAACACGGATACACATATCCCGATGATCCATTTATTGATACTCTTGAAAAAGGCGCTGAATTTGCCTATTTTCAACTCTTTCGTTAAGTTCCCCGCCATCGAAAAGGCGATGATCGTGATCGTCAGCGGGAACACGACGGAGGAAATAACGGAAACGATGCTCGTCGAAAAGAACGCGACGGCGGGTCTGCATACGGAAACGGAAACCGCTCCGCCGCTCGCCGCCATGAGCGTCAACAGGATCGGAAAAACGATCTGCATTTGCTCTTTCATCGCCGAAACGGCGGCGATCGATTCCTGAAAACATTCGGTCAATACCCCGATAAGCGGTATCAAAGCGGCGGCGTAACTGATAAGGAATATCATATCCGCAGAGGTCCGCGCCGCCGTACCGCTACGCAGAGAAGAAATGATTCCCGAAAGCAAGGTCACCGCCGCGATACAGGCGAAGGCGGGCAATATCTCCTTGACCTTCTTAAACAGCACGTCCGTCAATTCCTTACCGAACCCGCCGTAATCGAACTCTTCGCCTTTTATGTACGCGATCAGTCGGTCGGTAACGTTCGTGCCTTCCCAGTCGTCCAAAGAATCGACGTATTCCTGTAACGCTTGCAGATCCAGTTCGCCGAGCAATTCCCGCACGCTTTCGTTGAGTTTTTCCTCCGCTTGCCCGTCGTCGCTATCCTCTGCGACTGCGTAATCGGTCGGGAGAACGGAGAAAAACACCGTGCATAAACTTATAAAAAACAGTATAAAAAGAACGATATGTTTTTTACGTATCCGCATAGATCACACCAGTTGTAAAAAGCCTCTGACGAGCTGCAACAGGCTTTCGAGAACGGGCAGCGACAGCATAACGATCGTGATTTTTCCCCCGAGTACGACCTTGTCCGCGACTGCGTTGCTCCCGAAATCGTTTAATATTCCCGCGCCGAATTCGGTAAGATACCCCACACCGACGATCTTCAAAAGTATCTTCAATAGCCCGTTCTCCACGCCCGTCATTTCGGCTATGGAAGAAAAAACGGTCAACGTACTTTGCATAGAATCGACGAGGAACAAAAGAATGACGATAACGCCCGTAACCGTTACGGCAAAAGACAATTCGGGCTTCGTATTCTTCAACAACACGCTCGCGACCGTCGTCACGAACGCCACGCCGATGATCTTCATAATATCCATTTTTCGCCTCCGATCGCTAAGAAAGCCCGAAGATATTCTGTATCTGCGTGAACAGATCCCCGATCATGCCCACCGCTACCGCCAAAACGATGACAAGCCCTACGATGGAAACGATCGTCGCGATATCGTCGCGGTCGGATTTTTTGAGTATCTGGCAAATGACCGTGATAATGATACCGATCGCCGCTATTTTGAAAAGTATGGTTATGTCCATGTTACCTCTCCGTAGCTACTTCAAATAATGAGGATAAGAATAAGAAGTCCGCATAAAAATCCAAGTTTTACGTATAGATCCCCATACCTTTTATACGCGCCGTCCGCCTCCGTTTGCAGTTTTGCGAGCCGTTCCCTAACGGAAGAAAAATACGCTTTCTGCGACGCGCTGTCCCCCTTTCCGAGCATTTGGAAATAATCGTCGAGCACGCCTTTTTCTTCCTTCGTTAAAAAATCGTATCGCGGATCGTCCAACAATTCTTTCACAAACGGCGTTTGTTTTTTGCCGAGCGCGCTGAAAAAATCCTGCAAAAACTCGTTAAATTCGCCTTTATATACGTATTTGGACGAAAATTCGGCGATCGGACGGCGATAATAGGATATTTCGTTTAAAAACCGTTCGTTGAACTCCCGCAGTTGGGTGAAGAACAGTTTTCTGCGCCTGTATTTCTTCGTCAGTACGTACCCGCAAAAGCTGGTAAACGCTACGATTGCGACCCCGAGCAAAAATTTCGTCACGTAGAGTCTAGCTCCTTTCCCATCTCGTCGTATATCCCCCGTATCTTGCCTATTTCGTCCTCATTCAGCAATACGTAGCGTTCAAACAATCCGAAAAACGGCTTTTTGATACTTTCCATCGAGGAGAAATGCGCCGACGCCAAAACTTTGATCCCCGCCGAAACAGCCCGTTCCACCGCCGCGCAATCGACGGCGGAAAGCTCGTCCGTAACGATGATATCGGGGCGCATAGCCCGTATGCCCGCGTCGAACGCCGTCGCTTTATCCGAAAACCGCAACACGTCGCTGCTCTCGCCCGTATCTCCTTGCGCTATTTCCCCGCGTTCGTCGCAGATGAGTATGTTTTTTCGCGTTTTTTCGCTCAATATCCTGCCGATGTCCCGCAAGATCGTCGTTTTCCCAAGCCCCGGCGACGAGGCGATAAGCACGTTCCGTATTCTGTCACGCATACATCTTTGGTAAATCTCGTTTCCGCACCCTCTTATCTCGTGCGGAACGCGGATACAGAGCGAGGTGAAATTCCGCAATGCGAGAGGTTGTCCCTTTTCGAACACGTATTCGCCCGCCAAACCGATACGCTCGCCGTGTTCCGCCGTGAGAAAACCGCGTTTGATCTGTTCCTCTACCGAGTAAACGGAATATTTCCCCGCTCGGAACACGCAATCCGCAATATCGTTCGTATCGCAGCGCAAAGCGTTTTCTACGGACTCGGTAACGCCGTATTCGCCCAAATAGCAGTATTTGCCGCGATAATTCACGCTCGTCGGTTTGTCCGCGCGGAGGCGTATTTCGTAGACTTGCCGCGCGTTGAGGTGGCGAAGTCCGTCTTTTACGTTTTCGGGTAGAAATTCAAGCATTTGTTATACTATATGCGACGGCTTGTCCGAATAGAACTTTTTACGCAAAAAAAAAAGTACCTTTCTTTTCGAAAAGTACTTTTTTAACGTGGTCTTACGTTTATTATTTACTGTAATCGAACAGCAATTCCGAGCTTTTATCTACGAAATCGGACAATTCTTCGGGCGAAAGCTTTTTATAGGAAAGCATAGCGAGATAATAGATCTGATTTACGATGAATTTCTGTTTTTCTTCCGATTGCGCCAACAATCCCGAAACGACGGGATTCGTGAGGTTGAGTATCAGCGTAGCGTTTTTCGCGGGGTCCGTTTCTTCCATACCGTAGAATCCGTTCATTTCCGACATTCTACGCATAAATTCTTCTACGTTCACGACCGCGGGGAGCTTGCCGCTCTTGAATTTTTCCGCTTTGACCGTGATATTTTTATTGACAAGGTGATTTTTGAACGCCTCGATCAGTTCCTTGTTATCTTCTTCCTTGACTTCCTCTCCGCTCTTTAACGCGCCGTCGATATCGGCGTCGATACGCACGAAACGGCATTTTTTCGGGTTCTTATACTCGATAAAGCTGATGAAATGCGGGTCGATATAGGTATCGCAAACGATCGCGTCCAGTCCCGCGTCCTTAAACATCGCTATATATTGCGCCTGTTGCGCCTCGTCGGATACGTAGTAGACGGGTTTGGGTTGCACGCCCTTTCCCGCGTCCTCGTCGCTGACTTCCTCTCCGAAATAGTCCGATACGGGTTTGTATTCGCCGTTTAAGTTTTTGAAGATGATGATATCCTGTACTTTATCGTAGAATTCCTGTTCTTTCAAGCAACCGAATTTGATAAAGGTAGAAATGTCTTTCCAGCAATTCTGATAGCGTTCGCGGTCGGTCTTGAACAGAGAAGTGAGCTTATCCGCGACTTTTTTGGTGATATGCTTGGAAATTTTCTGTACCTGTTTATCGTTTTGCAGGAAACTTCTCGATACGTTGAGCGGAATATCGGGGCAATCGATAACGCCGTTTAAGAGCATAAGGAATTCGGGAATGACTTCTTTGATATTGTCCGCGATAAAAACTTGGTTGCAATACAGCTTGACCTGACCCTTTTCCAGCTGTACCTGTTGTTTTTTCACTTGCGGGAAATACAGAATTCCCTTTAAGCGGAAGGGATATTCCATATTCAAATGGATCCAGAACAAAGGCTCGTTAAAATCCATAAACGTATCGCGATAGAAGTTTTTGTATTCCTCGTCCGTACATTCTTTCGGGTCTTTGAGATACAAAGGCGTTACGTTATTGATGGGTTTGTCTTTCTCGTCGCCTTTCGGGTTCAGATAAATATCGAAAGGCATAAACGAACAGTACTTGCGGAGCAATTCGCGAACGGTGCTTTCTTTGAGGAAATCCTTTTCTTCTTTTGCGATATGCATTACGATCTTCGTTCCGCGGTCGGATTTTTCCGTTTCGGAGATGGTATACGTGGAATTTCCGTCCGATTCCCATTTTACGGCAGGTTCGTCTTTATAGCTCTTCGTGTATATCTCTACGTTCTCGGAAACCATATACGCGGAATAGAACCCAAGTCCGAAGTGACCGATGATCCCGTCACCCGAGGCGTTTTCGTATTTTTTCAGGAAATCTTCCGCGCCGGAAAACGCGATCTGCGTGATGTACTTTTCGACTTCTTCCGCGGTCATACCGATACCGTTGTCTTCGACGGTGAGCGTTTTCGCTTTTTCGTCTACGGTAACGACGATCTTATACGGATTTTCGTCCTTTTGCGCCTCGCCCATATCCACGAGTTTTTTATGTTTCGTGATGGCGTCGACGCCGTTGGCGACGATCTCGCGGATAAAGATATCTTTGTCCGAGTACAGCCATTTTTTGATGATGGGCATCATATTTTCGCTTGAAATTTTAATATTGCCTTGTTTTTCCATATCTTTTTCTCCTTTCATCAGGCGTGATTTTTTTCGAATACTTATTTATAAACAAAAAAATCTGCCTTTAATCTAATTAAAAGCAGATTTTATATTTCAAGTATTATTCGCTAAAACAATCAGGAGTTCTTATTTCAGATTGAGCAGATCCGCAATGGACGCGCCGCCTACGTCGCTTTCGTTCCATTCGGTAACTTCATCGACGGGTTTCGCCGCACGGGGCTTTCTCGTCTTTTCTTTGCCTTCGCCGTCCTCTCTTTGCGATCTGGACTTTCTTTCCATATTCTCGGGCTTGGGTTCAAGCGCTTTGATGGAAAGGGTCATCTTTCTTTCTTCGCAGTCGAGTTTGAGTATCTTCGCGTCGATCTCCTGACCGATCGTAAGTACGGTGGTCGGATTTTCGAGGAATTCGTGAGAGATCTGGGAAACGTGTACCAAACCGTCGATACCTTTTTCCACTTCGACGAACGCGCCGAAAGGTACGATTCTTACGACTTTTCCGTGGATAACGTCGCCTTCCGCATACTTCTCCGCCGCAAGTTCCCAAGGCTGTGCTTGGAGCTGTTTGTAGCCGATCGAAACTTTCTTCGCCTCTTCGTCGATTTTAAGTACTTTGAACTCGTACTTCTTGCCGATTTCGAGAACGTCGGAAACGGATTTCACACCCGTCCAGGAAAGGTCGGAAACGTGAGCAAGGCAATCGAACCCGTTTACGGACACGAACGCGCCGAAGGACGTGATTCTTTCCACTTTACCCTCTACAACGTCGTCAACGTGAATGGACGCGAAGAATTCCGCCTCTTTCGCTGCCTTTGCAGCCTCTTTCGCCGCTTTCTCTTCTTCGATGATCACGCGCTGGGACGCGATGATCTCTTTTCTTCTCTCCGTCTTGATTTCAAGCACGCGAAGACGAAGTTTCTTGCCTACGTACTTTTCAAGCTCTTTTACGTAACCCGAACGGATCTCGCGAGCGGGAACGAATACCGTATAAGAACCGAGCTGCGCGGTCAGACCGCCCTTGTTGCTACCCGTACATACGACTTCGAATTCTTTGCCCGACTGGATCTCCGCGATCATAGCCTCTTCTTCTTTGACGAGCTTGATCTGCTTTTGCGAAAGCACTACGCGGGGAGTTACGGCGACAACCATAAGTTCGATCTCTTCACCCGTCTTTGCCGCGAACTCGTCTTTGTTGTAGACTTCGCAATCTACTTCTTCTTTATCGAGCATTACTTCTTTCTTCGTGTTGGGAAGTAACACCGCGACGCCCGTGTCGTCCGCCGACGAGATCGTAGCCGTGATCAACTGTCCTTTTCTGAACTTCGGTTGACTGTCCATGTTCGCAACGACTTCCGCCATCGTTGCTTTTGCTTCTGTTTCCATTTCCATCTTTAATAGAACCTCCTGAGTTTGCCCGTTAGGGGTGCTCGCACCCGTAACAATACCTACCTTTTTAAATCCTTTGATTGTTTTATATTGCAGATCGGCAGCGCTCCCCAACCGAAAAACGTTTTTACAGTACTTCGCGCAGATGTCGTAGAGCTTATTCGTATTGCTACTGTTCAAGCCTCCGATCACCAACATCGCGTCGCATTGTTTCGCTAATTCGCTCGCTTCGT
This sequence comes from Candidatus Scatosoma sp., assembly GCA_045124465.1. GTDB lineage: Bacteria > Bacillota > Clostridia > Christensenellales > Borkfalkiaceae > Scatosoma. The sequence continues at coordinate 44,799 of JBGVLV010000032.1, read as the reverse complement.
TTTGCCGTCCTATAGTAGTATAGCAAATTGTTTGAAAAACTTCAAGTGTTTTTCCCCTCGTATCATTAAGAATTTTTATTATTTTTTCAAATTTTTCCTTAGAATAGGTCGTTTGAGCCACTATACAGCACTCTTTTTCGGGTAATATCGAAAAATCCTCTTCTTCCGAGGAAAATATATACGCCGAGTTTTCGCACCACCCGTTTAAGCCCACGACCTCCGGATGCGTCTTTTCCCCGACGATGACGATGGTCTTGCCCAAACCGTATTGCTCGCTGATGATCTTTTGCGTACGGTGCACGAACTCACAAGTGCAATCCTCGATATGGATATTCCGTTTTTCGCAAAGCTCGTAAATTTCTTTCCCAACGCCGTGCGAACGTATGATAAGCGTAGCTCCCGAAGGAACTTCGTCCAAACTCTCCACCGTCTTGATACCGCGGTCGGTGATCTCTTTCACGACCTCGGGATTGTGTATGATCTCGCCGAAAATATAGGTATTCTTCGGCTCGACGGAAAGCGCGGTGTCCACCGCCTTTTTAACGCCGCGGCAAAAACCGCCGCTTTTTGCGACAACGATCTCCATTCGATAAAAAATTATTTCCTCTTTTTATTTTGCAAAAATTCGGTATGCTTTGCGCGCATATCGAGCATCAGATCACGAAGTTCTTCGTCCGCCCGGGAAAGTTCCTCCTCCGAAAGTTTCCGATCGTAATATTGCGACAGCTCGAACGGTTCGCCGATAAGAATATGCGCCCGACGGAAAAATCTCGGTTTTTTATAGATAACGATCGGAACTACGGGTACTTTCGCGCGGATAGCCATAACCGCCGCGCCGTGCTTGAACGGCAGCATTTCCGCGTCCGTCTTATTGCGCGTTCCCTCGGGATAAATGGCTATTTTTTCGTTATTTTTCAAGCATTTGAAACAATCGAGCAACGCGCGCACGTCGCTGCCGTCGCGGTTGACGGATATGACCTTTACACCCCGCGCGAGCGTGCCGAGCACGGGAGCCTCGATTATCTCTTTTTTCGCCACGTAATGGATCCCCTCCCACGTGGTGACGGCGGGATATATCGCGTCGAAAACGGTATAATGATTGACCACGTACACGCAAGCGCCGTCGGGGACTTTGCGATTACCGTAAAAACGGAAAGGTTTCAAAACATAATAAATAGGAATAAGCACGACGCGCAGGAAATTCATAAATTTCATAACGTGCCGTCCTTTTTTATTCGCTTTTACCGTGACCGTCGAATTCTTTTTCTTCTTTTTCGATTTTTCTTCCTTCATTTGCGTAAACACCTTTCCGTTAGATTTTGGATTGAACGATGGATTTTATCTTCGCTACCACGCCCTCGATGTCCAAGTCGGAAGTATCGATCCTGATCGCGTCTTTCGCGCATTTGAGCGGCGATATCTCGCGCTCGCTGTCCTGTTTATCCCGCGCGACGATCTCCGCGTGCAGTTTGTCGAAATCGACCTCTTCGCCCCGTTCCCGCAATTCCTTGAATCTACGCATTGCGCGCACTTTGCTGTCCGCGGTGATGAAAAATTTATACTTCGCGTCGGGGAGCACCGTCGAACCGATATCCCGACCGTCGAGTATACATGACATACTTTTCGCTATATTTTGTTGCATTTCGACCATTTTTTTGCGTACGGCGGGATTTAACGCGATACTCGACGCCGCCATAGACACCGCATTCTCGCGGATCGCCGAAGAAACGTCCTCTCCGTCGAGTATCGTATGCTGCGCGCCATCGATATATTCCACTTTAACATCCAAACTCTGCGCCATTTCCCCTACGGCTTTGCCGTCTTTGGGATCGATACCCATACGCAACGCTTTCAGCGCGCAAGCGCGGTACATCGCGCCCGTATCCAAATGCAGAATATTATAGTCGCGGGCAAGCAGTTTTGCTACCGTACTCTTTCCACTACCCGCAGGTCCGTCCAACGCGATATTATAAATCTCGGAAATATCCTTTCTCAATACCTTCGCGCCGCGTTGATATACGTGTTTTACCTTTCTTTCCCCGTCAAGCTCGGTGAACAGCATCAAACGGATACATAACTTCAACGCCCCGTCTATCTCCGGTTCGATCGCCGCAAACAAAGGCGCGTAGTCGTAACCGCATTCCCGAGCCGCTTTCGCGGGGTGATAGGAATGGATATCCGTTGTAAGCGAAAACAAAAAGCCGCGTATTTCCTCCTTTTTCAAGGCGTTTACGGCAAATATCTCGTCCAACATCTCTTTTACCGCGCTCGAAATATCCTCTTTGCAGTCCTTTTCAACGGTCGTTGCGCCGCGAATGATCGTCATAGTGTTCCCTCCCAACGATGAACGTTCTTTACAATATTATATCCGAATTTTTCTGATTCGTCAAGCCTTTCCGCTTTCTATCTTGTCACAGATTTATATGACCGCGTTGATTTTCGCGTTTATTCAATCGTATTTCCTGCGGCGTACCCCGTGGAAAAGGCGATCTGTAAATTAAAACCGCCCGTAAACGCGTCCACGTCCAACACTTCCCCGCAGAACTTCAATCCGCGCACTTTTTTGCTCTCCATCGTTTTCGGATTTATCTCGGAAAGCTCTACCCCGCCCGAAGTGATGATCGCCTCTTCGAAACCGCGTAAACTTCTTATTTTCAAAGGCAAATTCTTCAAAGTAGAAACGAGCCTCGCGCGCTCCTCTTTCGTCAATACGTTCACATTCTTTTTCTCGGATATTCCGCTCGCGTTCAATACGAAAAGAATGAGCTTTTGCGGCAATAATTCGCATAACGCGTTTGATATCCGTTTATTTTTGTACTTTTCGAAATCACGCAACAACCGCTTATCGAGCGTTTGCTCGTCCAAAGCGGGTTTCAGATCCAGCCCCACCGAAAGTTGACCAAGCGGCAAACGGTTGACGACCGACGACGCCGACAGAACGATCGGACCCGATATTCCGAAATGGGTAAACAGCATTTCCCCGAAATCGCTGTAAACGACTTTCGCCCCTTGTTTTATCGTCAACGCCACGTTTTTCAAGGTCAACCCCTGCAATTCCTTAAAATCCTCGCCTTCCAAATTCAACCCGCAAAGCCCGCATTTCAAGTCCGTGACCGTATGCCCGCAGTTTTTCGCGAAAACATATCCGTCCCCCGTCGATCCCGTAGACGGATAACTTAATCCGCCCGTCGCAATAATTACTACGTCACACAAATAATCGCCGTTTACAGTGGATAATTCTACTACGCGTGGCATAATACCTATGTCAGACATATTACCGTTTTCTTCTTGTAAAACACGGATTTTTTCGACTTTTTCGTTTAAACGAATATCTACCCCTACTGATCTGCAAGCTTTTTCCAGCGTTTTTGTTACATCGCTGGCGTGATCGGAAGACGGAAACGCGCGGTTTCCGCGTTCGATTTTAACGGATAATCCGTTATTTTCAAAGAAATCGATGGTCTTTTGCGAGGAAAACGAGTATATAGCACCGCGCAAAAAGCGTTCTCCGCGTACTACGTTTTGCAAAAATTCATCGGGAGAAACGTCGTTTGTAAAATTACATCTCCCCTTCCCCGTAATATATATTTTCTTTCCCAGTTTTTCGTTCTTCTCGAACAATACGACTTTATGCCCGTTCTTTGCCGCCGCATACGCCGCCATCAATCCCGCCGCGCCTCCGCCGACGATACATACGTTTTTCATTCTCGCACCTCGCTTTTTTCCGCTCGAATATTTCCCCGTTAAAAAATGAAATTATATTGTTTCACGAATAAAGTTTCACAAATATTTTCAATTTCGTTATATAAAGTTACGCAACCGACAATAAATCGGTCGGTTGCGCGAATTGTTTCATAAAGAATGTTTCACAAATACTGTTTTATCAAACGGGATATACGCCCGATTTTGCAAGATCTCTGTCCACGCCTTTCTTTTGCGCCTCTCTCCATTTGAAGAAGTTTTCGGCGACTTGTTCGAATACGGCGTAGGAAAGTACGTCCTCTTCTTTTTCGTAATAGCCGAGTTCAACGACCTTCTTTTTAATGTCTTCGTATTCCGGTTGAAGAAGATCGGCGGGACGGCAGGTAATTCTTTCCGCGCCGTTTAAAACCTTCTTCGCAACCGTTTCGTCTATCGGCATCGGGAGAGTTCCGTATTTGCCCGCAAACAGGTCTTTGGTTTCTTTGGTGACCATTTTATAACGTTCACCCATTACCACGTTGAGCACGGCTTGCGTGCCGACGATCTGCGACGAGGGCGTTACTAAAGGAGGATAGCCGCAGTCTTTACGGACGTTGGGAACTTCCGCAAGACATTCCGTCAATTTATCCGCTTTTCCCGCCTTTTCAAGCTGATTGATAAGGTTGGAAAGCATACCGCCGGGAACTTGATACAAAAGCGTATTGATATCGATCCCCTTGGACTTTTCATTGAGGAGCTTGTCGTCTTTGAGCCGTTTTTCAACGCCTTTGAAGTGTTTTACGATCGGCAGAAGTTTATTGATATCGATACCTGTATCGTACGGCGTACCTTTGAGGGTCGCTACAAGCGGTTCGGTGGCGGGTTGCGAAGTACCGTTTCCGAGCGGCGACAACGCCGTATCGACGATATCTACGCCCGCAAGGATCGCCATAAGATATACCATGTCGCCCGTACCCGTCGTATTATGCGTATGCAGGTGCAACTTCGTGGTCGGTTTTAACGCCGCTTTCAGGGCTTTGACAAGCTCGTATGCTTTGAACGGGAGCAAGAGGTTCGCCATATCTTTCAAACAGATATTGTCCGCACCGCGTTCTTCGAGCTGTTTTGCAAGGTCTACGAAATATTCGTTGGTAAAGATCTCTTTTCCGTCAACGACCGCGCTGGTATAACAAATGGTCGCCTCGCAAACGCCGCCGTATTTTTTTATGGCTTTCATCGAAACTTCGAGGTTTCTCGGATCATTCAACGCGTCGAACACACGGATAACGCCTACGCCGTTTTCAATGGATTTCGCCACGAACTTTTCCACGACGTCGTCCGCATAGTGACGGTAGCCAAGCAGGTTCTGACCTCTGAGCAACATCTGAATGGGCGTTTTTAAGTGCGATTTAAGCGTTCTGAGCCGTTCCCAAGGATCTTCGTTCAAATAACGAAGACAGGAGTCGAACGTTGCGCCGCCCCACGCCTCGATCGAATAATATCCGATCTCGTCGAGCTGTTCGAGCACGGGCAGCATTTCTTCTATTTTCATTCTCGTCGCCGCTTGCGATTGATGCGCGTCGCGCAGGATCGTTTCGGTGAGCATTACTTTTTTATTTTCGAAATTCAGTTCCATATCTATTTACCTCTTTATTCTCAGAAGAGCGAGAGCAAAAATCCCGCCGCTATCGCCGAACCGATAACGCCCGCGACGTTCGGTCCCATAGCGTGCATCAACAAGTGATTACTGGGATCTTCTTCCCGTCCGACATCCTCGGAAATACGCGCCGCCATAGGTACGGCGGAAACGCCCGCACTGCCGATCAAAGGATTTATCTTACCCTTGGAAAGTTTGCACATAAGCCGTCCCATCAAAAGCCCGCCGACCGTACCGAAACAGAACGCGACAAGCCCCAGACCGATGATCATCAACGTTTCGAGTTGCAGGAACGTACCGCCGTACGCCTTACAACCGACGGAAACGCCGAGGAAAATGGTGATGGTATTCATCAAGCCGTTTTGCGCCTGCGAGGAAAGTCTGTCGCAAACGCCCGATTCTTTGAGCAGATTACCGAGCATCAGCATACCCAAAAGCGGTATCGCGTCGGGCAACAACGATCCCACGACAAGCGTTACAACAACGGGGAAAATGATCTTCTCGACTTTACTTACCGTGCGGAGCGGTTTCATTTTGATAGCGCGTTCTTTCTTGGGAACGATCAAACGCATAAGCGGTTTTTGGATAATGGGAATAAGCGCCATATACGAATACGCCGCGATCGCGATCGCCGAAAGCAGGTCTTGATTTGTAAACTTTGCCAAACTTTGGGTCACATAAATTGCCGTGGGGCCGTCCGCGCCGCCGATAATGGCGATGGAACAAGCCGCCGCAAGGTCGAACCCGAGCACAACCGCGCCGATAAGGGTCAGAAAGATACCGAACTGCGCCGCCGCACCGATAAGCATGCTCTTGGGGTTGGAGATAAGCGGACCGAAATCGGTCATCGCGCCGATACCAAGGAAGATGAGCGGCGGATAGATAACGTTTTGCACGCCATAGAAAAGATACCACAAAAGTCCGCGGTTCTCTACGTTTTCATACGTATGCGCTACGCCCTCCGGATACGTACCCCAAACGACGTCGTACGCACCGGGGAGATTGATAAGGAACATACCGAACGCGATCGGCAATAAGAGCAGAGGTTCGAATTTCTTGACGATCGCAAGGTACATAAGTACGAAGGAGATCAGGATCATCACGTAGTTCTGCCACGATCCGTTCGCAAGCCCCGACGATTCCCATAAATTGCGGAACATTTCGCCGACGCTCATGAGTAAATTATTTTGCATACTGCCCTACCTCTTTTTTTAGCCGATGATCGCCAAAACCGCGTCGGATTCCACGTTCGCGCCCTTTTGTACCTGGAACGTGACTACGCCGTCGCAAGGCGCGGTGATATCGTTATCCATCTTCATAGCCTCGAGCACGAGGATAGGCTGGTCTTTCTTTACGCTCGCGCCGTTTGCCACAAGCAGGTTCTTGATAAGTCCGGGGAACGGCGAAAGGAGTTTTTCTCCGTTTGCAGCCGCTACGGGCTTTGCCGCGGGCGCGGCAGGCTTTTCCGTTGCAACCGAGGCGGAAACAACGGGCGCGGAAACGCTCGCTCCGACTTCCTCTACGCCTACTTCATAAGATTTACCGGTGACGGTGATAACAAAATTACGCATGATAGTTTCTCCTTAAATTCTCTTAATTCTTTTTACCGTAAATTCGCATTTCGGGTTTGTTTTCTGATAATACGCCATGATCGCGGCGGTGATGACCGCAACCGTTTCTTCGGATATCTCGTCCGTTTGCGCGTCTGTGACCGCCAAACTTTCGGATACCGTTTCCGTCGGTTTCTTCTTTTCTTTCGCCGTCTTTTTCACGCCGTTGAATTTGGTCATAAACTTGCCGACCGCCCAAACGACGAGTATCAGAAACGCTATGCCCGCAAAGACGACCAAAAATCCGATGAGCGCATACAGCGATACTTCGCCTATGCCAACGTATCTGCCGCCTTCGGGAAGGGTTTCCGTCAATAAGTTCGTCAACATATCGCCCTCCTTATCTCAAAAACATTTGCAACGCCGCAATGAGATACTGTTTTACGAACTGCGGTTCGATGACGGCGTCGATATATCCGTCTTTCGCCGCGTTGATGGGATCGGAATTTTCTTCCGCGTATTTCTCCGCCAACGCCGCTTTATCCGCTTTCGTATCGCCAAGCTCGATCTGCGCGCCCTGCACGCTGTCGAAAAGCGCTATTTTTGCGTTCGCGAAAGCGCAAGTATAATCGAATCCGACCGACTTCGAGGCGAACAACGAATACCCAAGCCCGATCGCCTTTTTATACGTCACCGCTATCTTCGCCGTATCGATCGTGTCGAGCATATCCAAATATTCGGCGCACTCTTTCATCACGCGGCTGTTATTCGTACACGTGCAAGGACAAATGCCCTTGACGTCGTTGAACGTAACGAACGGCAGAGAGTAGCAACAAGCAAGCTCCGCAAAATTCTTGATCTTGGCAAGCTTTGCGGCGTTGAGTTCTACGCCCGCCTCGCCGCCGTCGAATACGACCGCCGCGACCGCGATCCCGCCGATACGGGCAAGCACCGTCTTTACTTCCGTTTCATACGACGACCATACTTCCACGGGCGATTCGAATATCCCCATAAGCGTTTCCGCCGTCACGTTTTCGTTGAGCGCGGGTAGGGATTCGTTAAGCTCCGCGTCCACGACGGATACCGCGAGCAATTCGGTAAGTTTAAGCACCGTTTCGCGAACTTCTTTCATATCTTTTACTTCGAACGCGGGAATACCCGTTTTATTCAAAGCTTTCGCGCCGCCGACTTCTTCTTTGGACAGATTCTTTCCCGATTTCGCAGACAAGACGAACGGGCTGTTGATCGCCAGAACGCTCTTCTTTTCCAAGAAGAAAGTGAAATCCGCGATCGCGGCGAGCATTGCCGCCGAACCGTACACCTCGCCGTCCACGATCACGTATTGCGGCAGAACGCCTTTGAGTTGCGTACTTCTCAAAAGGAGTTTTCCAAGCCCTTCCAAAACGGTGACGCCTTCGCCGACCTGTACGCCGTGCGTATTCAGCACGTACACGACGGGCGTCATATTCTTTTCCGCCATATCGAGACATTTCGCTATTTTATCGCAGCTTGCTTTCGAAACGCCGCCGTCGAGTACGTTGAAATTTTGCGCCACAATATAAAACGGATAGTCGCCGATCGTTGCAAAACCGGTTACTACCCCTTCTCCTGCGGCGTTTTCGCCGTAAAATTCGCTTTTCGAAAAACTGAACGCGGACAGCTCGACAAAACTTTTTTCATCGACAAGCGCGTCGATACGGCTACGGATCTCTTTTCCCGCCGCCGAAAGATTCGCTTTTCTTTCTTCCAGTAATTGAATCTTGTCCATAATATTCCTCCGAAAAATTTCCTTACGTTTAGGAAAATTTCTACTTTTTTGACAACTTTCTACCAAGTATCATTATACCGCAAACGATTTTAAATTGCAAGTGAATGAATAAAAGTTTTTTTATTTTTTTTCAAAAAATCGACAACGCCGTTTTCCGAAGGAAAAAAAACGCGCATTGCCGAATGAGTGATTCGTATTAAAAGATTTTGCGACTATGCGTTACGTTTACATTATGTCGCAAAACGTTAAAAAATATTATTTATTCTTTTTACGGAACACCTTGAACCGTTTGGAGAGTACGCTCTGTATCCTGTCCAAATTTTTATAGACGAGTATAAACCCGACTGCGATGACCGCGATCAGCACGCCCCAGATCAAAAGCCCCCACCACGTATTGAATGGTATGAAATCGAAAGAATAACAAGTCGCCGAGATCGCGAGCACGCGCGAAACGACGATCATACCCGTGAAATACCCGAACGACATCGTCGAAAGTCCCGCGATGAAACAAAGCACGTCGTCGGGAAAAAGCGGCAATAAGAACATAAGCGTTAAAAACAGGTTGTCTTTGCCTTTGAGCTTTTTCTGCCATTTTTTCAACGTTTCTTCGCCGACCATCCACGACACCGCTTTATTGCCGAGCTTTCTGCCGATCAAAAACGCCGTAAGCGAACCGAGCACGATCCCGATAAGACTGTATATCATCGCCCAAAACGAGCCGAACAACGCCACGCCCGCCACCGTGCTGACAATGCCGGGGATCGGCAATACGACCACTTGCAGATACTGTAATAAAATATACAAAAGCGGCATCCACGCGCCTGCGTTTTCCAAATATTTTTGCAAGCTTTCCGCATCGCGGATCACGGCGAAAAATCCCGTTTTTTGCAAGATATAACAAAGTATCAAACAAAATGCCGCGAAGATATATACGCTCAACAACGTTTTGGATAAGACTTCTTTCCCCTTTAACGTAAGCCAAACGCAAAACCCGCAAAGCAAACAAAAAAACGCCGCCGTCAACGCCGAAATAAGTGTTGCGTGGCGCACGAAAAAGGGTTTTGCGGAGTTGAAAAAAACAAGCGTGGAAAATACGACGCAAACGATGGTCAGAACGAAAAAGATCAAAATACACGACAACGCGCTTTTTTTCAGTCCGTTTTCTCGGCGTTTTTCCATACGATTCCCCTTATAGTGAAAACTCACCTATTTATATTAATATAGTATACCTGTTTTTTGTGAAAAATATCGTACGAAAACAAAAAATATCGATGAAAGGTTATTCCGCGGGCAACGTTTTCCGAAGTTCCGCGATAGCGCCCCGCGCAAGTTCGTCGCAACGGTTGTTCAGTTCGTTATCGGCGTGTCCCGCGACCTTATGAAAGGTGACCTCGTGCGTTTTGGTAAGCGCATACAGTTCTTCCCAAAGGTCCACGTTCTGCACGGCTTTACCGTCCGCCTTCTTCCAGCCGTTCTTTTTCCAACCGTATATCCAACCTTCGTTGAACGCGTTGACCGTATACGCCGAATCGCTGTATACGTCCACTTTACAGGGGTATTTGAGCCGTTTTAAACCGACGATGACCGCCAAAACTTCCATTCGGTTGTTGGTCGTTTGCGGTTCGCCGCCGCTGTATTCGCGTTTTACGTCGCCGTAAATGAGTATGCCGCCGTAGCCGCCCAACCCGGGATTACCCGAACACGCGCCGTCCGTATATAAAGTTACCGATTTCATTTTGTTTCCTCTGCTACTGGAATACGTTTTACAAAAAACGCCTGTTTTTATAGGCAGAAACCATTAAAAACAGGCACTTTTCGTGTTTTGGCAGGGGAGACGCGATTCGAACACGCAACCTACGGTTTTGGAGACCGCTACTCTACCGTTGAGCCACTCCCCTAACAACGTAGCTATTATATAACAAAAAAATACTTTTGTCAAATATTTTTGGGCGTATCGCGTAAGGATTTTTTATAAAAAGCGAAAAACCGTCGTTTTCTTCTCACTCCTTGAACTGATAACGGTACAATTTCGCGTACAACCCGTCCGAAGAAACGAGTTGTTCGTGCGTACCGCGCTCGGTCACTTTCCCGTCCGTAACGACAAGTATCTCGTCCGCGTTCTTGACCGTAGACAGTCTATGCGCTACGACGAGCGTCGTTCTGCCGACGGAAAGTTCGGACAACGCGCTTTGTATCTGCATTTCCGTCATATTGTCGAGCGCACTCGTCGCCTCGTCCAAAATAAGGATAGACGGATCTTTCAAAAAAGCGCGGGCAATGGCGATACGCTGTTTCTGACCGCCCGAAAGTTTCACGCCCCGTTCCCCGACTTCGGTGTCGTAGCCGTCGGGCAAGGTCAGGACGAAATCGTGGATATTCGCCCGTTTCGCGGCGACAAGCATTTCCGCCTCCGATTTATCGGGTGAACCGTACATAATATTGTCCCGAATACTGCCCGAGAACAAGAACACGTCCTGCGCCACGACCGCGATATTTTTCCGAAGTGCGGCGGACGAAACGTCGTTGATATCCACGCCCCCGATCGTTATCTTTCCGCCGTCGCGTACGTAAAATCTCGGCAACAGATGGCAGATGGTCGTTTTGCCACCGCCCGACGCGCCGACGAGCGCGACCGTGCGCCCTTTCTTGACCGTGAACGAAATACCTTTCAAGACCTCCGTATCGACGGCGTTTTCGTTCTTGTACCCGAACGTTACTCCGTCGAAAACGATATCCCCGACAAGATCCGTTTCCACGGGCGCTACGGGTTCGTATTCCGAGGGCGTATCCATAAGCGAACAGAAACGCTTAAAGCCCGTCAAGCCGTCCTGTATCTGTTCGAACAGATTGACGAGCGTACGGATAGGCGTTAAAAGCATCGTAACGTACAAAATGTACGCGGTGAAATCGGGCGCGGTTATCTTGCCGAAGTAAAAGAACAAACCGCCCGAAACGAGCGCAAGCAGGTATAAAAAGTCGTTGAATGCGGACATACCCGCTTGAAAACCGCCCATAGCGCGATACGATTCGCTGCGAGCCTGTTTGAATTCGCCGTTTACTTTATCGAATTTTTCCCATTCCGCACGTTCGGCGTTATAGGCTTTGGTCACGCGCACACCCGACACGGAAGACTCTATTTCCGCGTTCAGCACCGCAACCTTCTTTCTCGACTCGTCGAACGCGCGGTTCATACGCGCGCGGGCTTTCGCCGCGAAAAATATCATCAACGGCACGTAGCAAAGCACGATGAGCGACAGCCACGGGTTTATAAAGCTCAGCATCACGAGCGCGCCGACGATGGAAATGAACGAATTGAACAGATCCTCGGGCGCGTGGTGAGCGAGTTCGGAAACCTCGAACAGATCGTTGACGATACGGGACATGATATTGCCCGTTTTGTTCTCGTCGAAAAAGGAGAACGACAACGTTTCCACGTGACGGAACAGATCCCGCCGCATATCCCCTTGTATCCGAACGCCGAGCACGTGTCCCCAGTACCCGACCACGAACGTAAGAATACTTTTGACGGCGTATATGCCCGCCAGCACGATCGCCCAAACGATAAGCAAGCGTAAATTGCCGTTCGGCACATAGTCGTTCATAATGTTCCGCGCGATCATCGGATAAAACATATTGCAAACGGAGATCGCGAACGAACAGATCAGATCGAGCGCGAACATTTTTTTATGGGGTTTATAATATTTGAAAAATCTGCCGACCGAATTCATTTTCTTCTTCCATACTTTTTCTATATTATATCATAAAATTCTCGAAAAAGCAAGAATCCGAACCCGCTTATTCCGTCCACGTATCTTCCGAAACAAGGTCGATACTTGCCGTCAGGATATCTTTTCCGTTCAAAAACGCTATTTCTATTTTCAAAACCGTATATTTCTTTTTCATCTTTCGTACCTCTTTTTCCTTACGCCGCCATATCCGTTTCCGCGAACGTGAACGTCAGTTTACCGTCCGCATACGACTGCGTGAATTTTTTGACCCGCTTCCCGTTATACGTAAGTGCGGACACGCTCTTTCGTTCCGTCGTCAATGCGACTGTGATATAGCCGTTCTCGTCTATCGCCCATTCCCCGTCGTTTACGATATCCGCGACCTCGTTTACGTAGTCGTTTAAAATGGTTTTCTGCGTTGCGGACAGCTCGTTCGCGGTTTCGTTTTCCTCTAACGCGAGCGTCGCCACCTGATAGACGGAACGTTCGCAGACGTACGGTTCCCAAACGTATTCCCGCTCGCCGTTCCTTTCTATGACGAGATACGCCCGCGCGGAAAACGCGCGGTTATAATTGCTTTCGAGCACTTTCGAAACGGTCGCGCGGAGATGGAACACGTCGTCCGACTGAAAATCCGTTTCCGAAATATCCGTATAAAAGTCTTTGGCTTGATTTGTTCCGTTATAATTTTGCAAAGTGAACGCCGCCTCGCCGATCATATCGCTCGGCATAACGATGATCCCCGCGCCGCAAAGGATATCCTCGTATTCCTTAAAGCTCGAAAGCGCCAAACCGCAACTGAAACGAATCCCCGAGGACGATACGTCCTTATCGTACCGTATCGCCGCGCCGCGCCCCAAAGAAAAGTCCGCGTATGCCGCCTCTATTTCGATACTTTCCCCTACGTATTCGGAAAGTGAGATCGTTTCTTGCGCGAAATACAATTCCTCCCCAACCTTCCAACCGAGGAAAGTCTTTCCCTCCGTTTCGGCGGGCGTGGGGAAGGTATATACGCTATCGGAAAACGCGCACGTTTTTTCCGTAACGCCGTTTTCCGTTTTGAGTATCTCTACCCATTCCGCCATTTTCCAGCCGTCGTCGTCTTTTACAAACGTGATATTCCCGACAAATTCGATACCCGCATATTCGCTGTCCGTAATCGTTTCCGCCTTATCGAATCGCGTTCCGTCGGGAATGATTATTTCCGTCGGGGACGCGGCGGCGCAAGTAACGCATCCGCTTTGAGGGTCTTTATTTGCTATTTGCAACTGAAATTGTTTTTTGCTGCCGTTCGCACGTATTCTCGTCAGATCAAGCAGATCGTCATCGTCCGTTTTTAATTCGATATTTGTAGTTTGATATATTCCATATCCGTCGGATTGCGGTAATTCTTGGTCTTGCTCATTTTCAAATGCCAGAGAAATCGAGAACAGTCTGGTTCCTTCCGTCGCCTCTTCAATCGTTAGGTCCGATTGATAAATCGGGAGATAGCTTGTCGTTGCCGTTTTCTCCGCCGTATCCGCGCCGATCCTTCGTGCGCTCACCCTTGCCAGTCCTTCGCTAAACAGTAGAAAAAATACCGCAACGAAGAAAAACGCGAGCAATTTTACCCGCAATGCCATTTGTTTCATTTTTTTTACCTCCTAAAAAAAATTCGGCGTTTCACTTGATGCCGCAAAACGCCGAACATATTTATTATTTTTTTATTTTATCGGCTTTCGTTTATACGACCGTTTTCTATGGTCAGAATACGATCGGCGATATCGAGTGCCGCGGGACGGTGGGTGACGATAAGACACGTTTTATCCCGCAAACCGCGGATATTTTCCAACAGTTTCCGTTCCGTATCCCCGTCGAGCGCGGAAGTAGCCTCGTCCAAAAGCAGAACGGAACGTTCGGACAGGATCGCTCTCGCGACGGCGAGCCGTTGCGTTTGTCCCTCCGAAAGTCCGCCACCGCTTTCCGCAAGCGGCGTTTGCAGACCTTGCGGCAATTCCCAAACGAACTCCGCGCAAGCGATCCGCAAAGCTTTCTCGATTTTTTCGTTCAATATTTCGGGGTCATTCTCCTCCGAAAAGAAGGTCAGATTTTCATAGATAGTTCCCGAGAACAGGAAATTGCCTTGCGGCACGTAAGCGAACAGACCGCGGTGTTTGGCGGTCAATTCAAACCGCTCTTCGCCGTCAAAGTTCCCTTTCAACCAAAGCTTACCGCTCGTCGGCGTAAATACGTTGAGCAATAATTTGAACAACGTACTCTTTCCCGCGCCCGAAGGACCTGTAAGGCAAACGATCTCGCCCTTTCCGATACTCGCGTTTATCTCCGAAAGCACGCTCTCGCGGCCGTAGTCGAACCGCACGCCGTCGAATTCTATTTTGCAAAGCCCCTCGTATATTTTTCCGATCTCCGTACCGCTTGGCGAAATCGATTCGCAAGGCAGTTTGTCTATCTCGTCCAAACGTTCCCCGCTCGCTATACGGGAATAGTATGCGGGAATGACGGACGAAAACGCCGAAAACGGGTGTTGCAGTTGCATCAAAAGCAAGATGACGGATAAGATCGAACCGTAATCGGTGTTGCCGTTCAACACGCTCACGCTACACCACACGACCGCGAATATCAGTCCGAAATTACTCAAAAGGGAGAATATCGCGTTCATACACGAGCGAACGGCGTTACGTTTCATACGTTTCTTATAATACGTATCGGAAAAGCCCTTGGCTTTCTCCGTCGTTTTTTCCTCCGCGCCGTACGCTTTGAGGGTCATTACGGACGAGATACCTTCTTGCATAAACGCGCGCGAACGGTCGTCCGCGTCGAGAACTTCCTTTTGCTGTTTCTTGATCTGCTTACGGAAGAACGCCGTAATGCCGCCGAAGATCCCGCCGCAGACCACGTAAATGCAAGTAAAGATCGGATCGATGGTGAGCAATGCGGCTATCGCGCCGAGGCATTGTACGATCATTCCGACGATCGCGGGCAACAGCCCTACCGTGTCCGCCGCGACTTCCTGTATATCCGTCGTCAGGCGGTTGAGCATGTCCCCGCTATGATAGGCTTGCAACCGACCGTATTCGGAACGCAATATCTTGGAAAAACAGCGGGTACGGAGATCGGACGTTATTTTCGCGCGCAATTTCTCCGAGCAGTACGCGGAGACCGTTTGCAAGGCGATCCTAAGCAACAACACTCCGAGCAATACGGCGGAAAATATCCAAAGTTTTTTCGTGTTCCCGTCCGTCGCGCTATTGATAAGATAGCTCACCATATACGCAAACGAAAGCGAAAGTGCGGTCGAGATCACGGACAAAAGCGTAAGAAAAAGAACGAAAACGCGATAAGGCCGCATCTCTTTCTTCAACCAAGCTTTTCCGTTTTCGTTCGTCTTACGTTCCGACATCAACTTTTCCCCGTCCGTTACTTCTTTATCCCGAATACCCGCAATATCTTTTTGATCGCGCCCTTTATCTTCCATTTTATCCGCACAAAAAACCGACGGAAACGATAGGTTTTGACCCGTCTTTCGGCGTAACGGAGATATTTCTTATCCGTGCATAAAATATGCTTATCCTTACGGAAAAACTCCGTCAAGACCCCGAATACCGCCTCCTCGGGCACGTTTTCGTCGGCGTAACAATTATCGCCGCGAATGATATACCCGCCCTCTACGGGCGCTAAAACGCGGTGCAAAACGTAATCGTCGCCGCGCTTATAAAGGGCGACGTCCAAACGTTTCAGGCGTTCCGTTTTGGGTTTTACCACGATGGTATCCCGACGGTTTTTGAGCATAGGCAACATACTCACGCCGACCGTCGGTCCGATATAGACGCCTTGCTCGGCTACCGCGTCTTCGATTTTCAGCTTTTCGCGTTCCATGATTTTCCCGCGATCAGTCCGCAAAACCGTTTTTCAACGCCGTTTGCGTAAAGTTCTCCACGTCCGTTCTCGCGACGTCTTCTTCCACTTCGTATTCCGCAAGCAGAGCCGCTACGCCCTCGTCGATCGTATGTTCCTCGGAAAAGAACGTCCACAAAAATGCGCCCGTTTCATTGAGGTTGATCATACCGTGGAATTTTTTGCTCATTTCTCCGACGGGAACTACAACGCTCTCCCCACCGACTTTACGTAATACGAAACCTTTCTTTATCTTCATATTTCATACCCCTTCGTTTTTATTTACGGACGAAACGTACGGTTTTCCCGTCATCGCCTCGTAAGAAGTTTTTACAGCCGTTTCCGATATATCGCATTTTAATAACCAACACGGCGTTTCGCTGACCAGTTTATCCGCAAGCTCCAACGTTCTCGCCGCGTTCTCCTCGTCTTCGGGATACAGGATCTGCGAAAACAGACGGTTCGCCGCCTCCGAGGGAGAAAGTTTTGCAATCGAATTTTCCTTTGCCTGTTCGAGGAAACAAAGACCTTTGAGCGGCGCGGAGATATTTGAGCCTAAGCCCTCTTTACCGTTCCAAGGCGTACCGTACGCCGTGAAACCGTTTTCCGTAGCCCACAAGATCGGTTTGTCGCCGTTGACGATCTTGGCTCCTTGCAAATATTTGAGCCAAAGTCCCGTATGCGTGGATTTGCCCGTTCCGCTCCGACCGAGAAACGCGTAAGCATCGCCCTCGTATTCGAGCACGGCGGCGTGTAAGAGCATACGGTCGAGCACGGGCAGTTGCCGACAGATACAACGGTACAGACAGATATTTTCTATATATCCGTCCGAAAAGTTCTCCGACTGCGCCTTTTCCGCGTAAAATTCTTCGTTTGTCACCTTCGCCGAAATATCGGCGGGCGAAGTTTGGTCTTCGGACAGATACGAACGACAGAAGTTTTCCGTAAATTTACATCTGTTTTCTATCAATATCCGAAGTCCCGCAATGTCGTATATCATAATCCCCGTCCTTTTCTATTCCGATATCAAACGCGAACGTCGCCCGTTTCGCCGAGAAGGTCTGCGTGTTTTTGCAGGATCGGGTCGATCTCGTTTGCGATAAACTCTTCCGTCTGCGACGGCGCTCTGCCGATGAATTTCTTCGCGTCGAGAATATCGTCCAGATGATCCCAAACGGGTTTGAAAATCTCGTCTTGCTTGATAAGCTCGATAAGATTGTTTTCCCCGCCTTCCACTTTCACGTTTTTGCCCGCCTCCATAGACAGAACGCGGATACGTTCGTGGAGTTCCTGACGGTTACCGCCCGCTTTTACGCAAGCCATAATGATATTTTCCGTCGCCATAAACGGAAGTTCGGCGCGGATATGTTTCGCGATGACTTTATCGTATACGACGAGGTTTTCCGCTACGTTCATATAGATATTCAGGATCGCGTCCACGGACAGGAACGCTTGCGCGTTGACGATACGGCGGTTCGCCGAGTCGTCGAGCGTTCTTTCAAACCATTGCGTAGACGCCGTGATCGCGCTGTTCATAGGCAGAGAGATGACGTAACGCGCAAGCGAACCGATACGCTCCGAACGCATAGGGTTACGCTTATACGCCATAGCCGAAGAACCTATCTGTTTCTTTTCGAACGGTTCTTCTATCTCTTTCATATTCTGCAAGATACGGATGTCGTTGGAGAATTTATACGCGCTTTGCGCGATCTCCGAAAGCACGGACAAAATATTATAGTCCAGCTTTCTGGGATACGTCTGACCGGTCACGCCGTACACCTTATCGTAGCCCATTTTCGACACGACGCGTTTTTCCAGTTCCTTGACCTTGTTTTCGTCGCCGTCGAACAGTTCCATAAAGCTCGCTTGCGTACCCGTCGTGCCTTTCACGCCGCGGAGCTTGACGTGCGCTTTCGCGTTCATGAGGTTCTCGTAGTCCATTTCGAGGTCCTGCAACCAAAGCGTGGCGCGTTTCCCGACCGTCGTGAGCTGCGCGGGTTGGAGATGGGTAAAACCGAGCGTAGGCATATCCTTATAATTCAACGCGAACTTTTTGAGTTTGTCCATTACGTTGACGAGTTTTTTCAGAATGATATCCAGCGCGTCGTCGAGCATGATCGCCTCGGCGTTGCAGTTGACGAAACAGCTCGTCGCACCGAGGTGAATGATGGGCATAGCCTTTTTCGCATACGCGCCGTACGCGTGTACGTGTGCCATAACGTCGTGGCGTACCTCTCTTTCGAATTTCGCCGCCAGTTCGTAATCGATATCGTCGGCGTACAATTTCAGCTCGTCGACCTGTTCCTGCGTTACGTTAAGACCAAGTTCCATTTCCGATTCCGCGAGCGCAATCCAGAGCTTTCTCCAAAGCTTGAAACGTTTTTCGTCGGAAAACGCGTGTTGCATTTCTTTACTCGCATAACGGGTTATCAATGGATTCGTATAAATGCTGTTATCCGTCATTTTTTCACCTCATGCCTTTTTCGGTTCGGCATACGTTTCTCCGAACGTTTCCGCCGTGACCGACTTCATCTTTTGTTCTTCGTAAGGACGGTCGCCCCAGTCCGTTTTCGTATTCGCGATCTCGTCTACCGTTTCCATACCCTCTATCACCTTACCGAACGCCGCGTACTGACCGTCGAGATAGTCCGCGTCCTCGTGCATAACGAAGAACTGCGAACCCGCGGAGTCGGGGTGTTGCGCGCGCGCCATCGACAATACGCCGCGTACGTGCGCGATATCGTTTTTCTTAAAACCGTTTGCGGCGAACTCTCCCGCGATATGATACCCGGGACCGCCCGTTCCCGTGCCGTTGGGATCGCCGCCCTGTATCATAAATCCCGCGATGACGCGGTGAAAAATAAGTCCGTTATAAAATCCCTTATACACAAGGGAAAGAAAGTTGTTCACGGTATTCGGCGCTTTATCGGGATAAAGTTCCGCTTTAAACGTTTTGCCGTTCGTCATTTCAAACGTAACGATAGGATTGTTGCTCATAAAATGTATATTCCTTTTTTGTTTTATTTTCCGTAGTTATTCTTCCGTGTATTTCTCCACTTTCACGTTCGCCTCCGCAAACAACGCGATGGAGAAATCGTCGGGGTATCCGTCTTTATATACGACGCGGGAAATGCCCGCGTTGATGATCATTTTCGCGCAGATAACGCAGGGCTGATGGGTGCAGTACAGCGTTGCGCCGCTGATATTGATCCCGCATTTCGCCGCCTGAATGATCGCGTTTTGCTCGGCGTGAACGGCGAAACAAAGCTCGTGTTTCGTACCGCTCGGGATATTGAGTTTACGGCGCAGACACTCGCCCTTTTCCTCGCAGCTTTTAATGCCCGAAGGCGCGCCGTTATATCCCGTCGTCATCACGCGTTTGTCCTTGACGATCACCGCGCCGACGTGACGGTTTTCCTGAAAACAGCTCGACCAAGTCGCTACCGTTTCCGTAAGCTGCATAAAACGACGATCCCACTTATCCATATTCGACATATATACACTCCTTGTCCTTTGTAGCCATTTTTGATTATAGCATATTTTTTCCCGAAAATCAATTCTTTGAGACGTATTTTTTGACTAACTTCTTCGCCTTTTAAAAATTTCCGTTAAATTTTCCCATTTTCCTGTTTGACGGGCGGCAAAAGCTGTTTATAATATAACCGTAAAAAATGAAACGCACCGCAACGAGCGGCGCAAACAATCGGAGGAACATTTATGAACATCAAACCTTTATTCGACAAAGTAGTCGTGGAAAGCGTGACCAAAGAGGAAAAGACCAAGAGCGGATTTTTCCTTCCCTCTTCCGCACAGGAAAAGCCCCAGACCTGTCAGGTCGTAGCGGTCGGCCCCGGCGGGATCATCGACGGCAAGGAGATCCAAATGCAGGTGAAAGTGGGCGACAAAGTGCTTTGCTCCAACTATGCGGGTTCCAACTTCAAAGTAGACGGAAAAGAATTCACGATCATCAAACAGAGCGATATCCTCGCGATCGTGGAAGACTAACAATAAATTCAAGGAGAGAAAACTATTATGGCTAAACAGATAAAATACGGCGAAGACGCAAGAAAATCTTTGGAGGCAGGCGTAAACGTACTTGCCGACACGGTGAAAGTTACCCTCGGTCCTAAGGGCAGAAACGTCGTTCTCGACAAGAAATTCGGCGCTCCCCTCATCACCAACGACGGCGTTACCATCGCGAAAGAGATCGAACTCGACGATCCGTTCGAAAATATGGGCGCGCAACTCGTGAAAGAAGTTTCCACCAAAACCAACGACGTAGCGGGCGACGGTACGACGACGGCGGTCGTTTTGGCACAGGCGATCGTTCGCGAAGGCTTGAAAAACCTTGCGGCGGGCGCAAACCCCATCATCTTGAAAGGCGGTATCAAAAAGGCGGTAGACGCTACCGTGGAACACCTTAAAGGTATTTCCAAATCGGTCGAGAGCCAAAAGGCGATCGAACAGGTCGCGGCTATTTCCGCGGGCGATCCCGAAGTCGGCACGCTTATCGCGAGAGCGATGGAGATCGTCGGAAAGGACGGCGTTATCACCGTAGAAGAAGGCAAGTCTATGCACACCGAACTTAACACCGTGGAAGGTATGCAGTTCGACCGCGGCTATGCCTCCGCTTATATGGTAACGAACACGGATAAGATGGAGGCGGTTCTCGAAAACCCCTATATCCTTATCACGGATAAGAAGATATCGAGTTTGCAGGAGATCCTGCCCGTTATCGAACCCCTCGCGCAACAGGGTGCAAAGCTCCTCATCATCGCCGAGGACGTAGAAGGCGACGCGCTTGCGGCGCTCATCGTCAACAAGCTCAAAGGCGTGTTCAATTCGGTTGCGGTCAAAGCGCCCGGATTCGGCGACAGAAGAAAGGATATGCTCCGCGACATCGCTATTTTGACGGGCGGCGAAGTCATCTCCTCCGATCTCGGTCTTGAATTCAAAGACGTTACGCCCGATATGCTCGGCAGAGCGGCGACCATCCGTATCGACAAGGAAAACACCACCATCGTCGGCGGCGCGGGCGACGGGGAGGCGATCAAAGACCGTATCGCCTCGATCAAAGCGCAGATCTCCGAAACCAAATCCGACTACGACAGAGAAAAGTTGCAGGAAAGACTCGCCAAACTCGCGGGCGGCGTAGCCGTCATCAGCGTAGGCGCGGCGACCGAAGTCGAAATGAAAGAAAAGAAACTCCGTATCGACGACGCGCTCGCGGCAACGCGCGCGGCTGTGGAAGAAGGTTACGTTCCCGGCGGCGGCAGCGCGCTCCTTTCCGCGATCCCTACCGTCAAGAAACTCGTAGCGTCCTTAAACGGCGACGAAAAGACGGGTGCGGCGATCGTTCTCAAAGCGTTGGAAGAACCCATCAGACAGATCGCGAAGAACGCGGGTCTCGACGGTTCCGTCATCGTAGACAAAGTACTTTCCTCCAAGAAAGCGAACTACGGATTCGACGCGCTCAACAATAAATACTGCGATATGGTAGAAAGCGGTATCATCGATCCCACGAAAGTTACCCGTTCGGTATTGCAGAACGCGGCGTCCGTCGCCTCCACTCTCCTCACCACGGAAAGTATCGTGACGGATATCCCCACTCCTCCCGCACCCGCTCCCGCAGGCGGCGATATGGGCGGTATGTACTAAGCAAGTTACTTCTTTATAGGCCTCCTTTAATTTTATTTTGAAAAGAACGACTGCGCGAGCAGTCGTTCTTTCAATTACGTATTTGTTTTTCACACCATATTTTCCAAAATCAATTTATCCGCTACGAGCGCGACAAACTCGCTGTTCGTCGGCTTTTCCGTGCCGAGATATATCCGCGCGCCGAAGATCGCGTTTATGGCGTCGATACGTCCCCTGTTCCAAGCGACTTCTATCGCGTGACGGATCGCGCGTTCGACCTTGCTCGGCGTCGTGGCAAACTTCTTCGCGATAGACGGATACAGTTCTTTCGTCACGCTGTTGATTATGTACGGACGTTCTATCGTCATCTTAATACCCTCGCGCAAATATCCGTAACCTTTGATATGCGGCGGTATGCCGATGGAAATGAAAATCTCGCTGATCTTCTCTTCGAGCGTAACGGGTTTGCGTTTGCTCACGGCGACCTCTTTGCCCGCTACGGGCTTGTCCTTCATCAGTTCGCGGATACGTTCCATCGCCGTTTCGATGGAAAACGGTTTGACAAGATAGTACATCGCGCCGTCCTCGATCGCCTTTTCGATGATCCCGTCGTTGGGAATACCCATCGCAATGATCTTCGCCTCCGTCCACGTTTTCTTGACCGCGCGTATCACGCCGCTACCGTCCGTTCCTTTCAGGAACATACCTACGATGACGAGATCGGGTTTCATTCTCAATATCTCCTTGACTCCCTCGTCCCCGTCGTCCCCTGCGTGCAGAACGGTAAAGTCTTTACTCTCGTTCAACGCCGTCTTCAACTGTTCCAACACCGCGGCGTTGGATTCCAACAAAATTACTGAATTCGTTCTCATAGAAAACTTCTCCTTAAAAAATTTTAATACCTGCCGATCACCGATCGACAGGTACTATTATACTACATTCTTTTTGTTTTGTAAATCGATATTTTACAAAATTTTAGATATTTTTTCATTAATTTTATTTTTTCTCCGAGAACATTGAAAAATAATATCGAATTTTGTCGAATAATCAATATTAGCGTGAAAAATTAGGTAGTTTCATCGATATATTCGTCGTAAGTCACCTGACGATCGTACGTTTTGGTATCGTTAATTTCAATAATACGGTTGGCGACGGTGTTCATCAACTCCTGATCGTGCGAGGTGAGGAGCATACAGCCGCGATAATTGCTCAGACCGTTATTGAGCGCGGTGATCGATTCGAGGTCGAGGTGGTTGGTAGGTTCGTCGAAAAGAAGGAAATTACTGCCTTCAAGCATCATTTTCGCGAGCATACAGCGGACCTTTTCGCCGCCCGAAAGGACTTTGGCTTTTTTAAGCGCCTCTTCGCCCGAGAACAACATTCTGCCCAGCCAGCCGCGAAGGTATTCTTCGTAATGGTCGGAGGAGAATTGCGAAAGCCATTCGACAAGGTTGAGATCGCAGTTTTGGAAGTATTCGTTATTGTTCTGCGGAAAGTAGGAAACGGAAATGGTCTTACCCCACTTCACCGTACCCGAATCGGGCTGTTCCTTACCCGTCAGAATATCGTAGAGCATCGTGAGCGTGGTACTCTTATTCGACACGATACCGATCTTTTCGTTTCTCTGTACGGTGAACGAAACGTTTTTGAAATAGCCTTCTTTCGTAAGGTCCTCGACCATAAGGATATCGTTGCCGATCTCTTTTTCGAATTTGAAATCGATGAACGGGTATTTACGGAGGGAAGGTTTGAAATCGTTGATCGTAAGTTTTTCAAGCTCTTTCTTTCTCGAAGTAGCCTGACGGGATTTGGAGGCGTTCGCCGCGAACCGCGCGATGAACTCCTGCAATTCCTTGGCGCGTTGTTCCGCTTTCTTATTCTGTTCCTTTTGCTGACGGGCAAGCAACTGACTGGTCTGATACCAGAAGTCGTAGTTACCCACGTACATATTGATCTTACCGAAATCGACGTCGCAGATATTCGTACATACTTTATTAAGGAAGTGACGGTTATGCGAAACGATGATGATGGTATTTTCGAAATCCATCAGATAGTTTTCAAGCCAACGCACCGTTTTGATATCGAGGTTATTCGTCGGCTCGTCCAACAACAGAACGTCGGGATCGCCGAACAGCGCTTGCGCGAGGAGCACGCGGACCTTTTGTTTCGCGTCGAGATCGCTCATAAGTGCGTAATGCAAGCTCTCGTCGATATCGAGCGCGTTGAGGAGCTGACCCGCCTGATATTCGGCGTCATAGCCGTTCATTTCGGCGAACTCGCTTTCGAGTTCCGCGGCTTTGATACCGTCTTCCTCGGAAAAGTCGGGGTTTGCGTACAGCGCGTCCTTTTCGTCCATAATTTCGACAAGGCGTTTATATCCGAGCATAACGGTACGGAGCACCGTTTCGTTGTCGTACATATTCTGGTTTTGTTGCAGAACGGACATACGCTCGTTCTTATCCAGCGTAACGAAACCCTTTTGCGGTTCTATCTCGCCCGAAAGGACTTTCAAGAACGTGGATTTGCCCGCGCCGTTCGCGCCGATTATCCCGTAGCAGTTGCCTTTCGTGAATTTCAGATTGACGTCCTCGAACAATTTTTTACTGCCGTATTGCAGAGAAACACCCGTGACTTGTAACATTATTCTACCTCAAAATTTATTTTCCTTGAAAATTATACCATATTCGAAACTTTTACGCAAACGTTTATACGGCGAAAGCGCAAAAAGAAAAAGCCCCGCGAAAAAATTTGGGGCTTTCCTCTTTTCTCTTTTTATTTCGTGAGCTTTTCCAATTCCGCCGCAACGTCGGCTACCGTGACCAACCCTTCCACTTCGTCGTCGGGGATCATAATGCCGTATTCGTCTTCAAGACGGCTGAGCAGTTCGACTACGTCCAAGGAGTCCGCGCCGAGATCGTCTACGATCTTCGCGTCGGGCGTGACCTTTTCAAGGGGCAAATTGAGAGCCTCGGCAAGCATTGCCTGAATTTTTTCTAACATAATATTGTCCTCCGTAATATAAGTTTTTTGCAAAACCACTACTTTATTTTAATATATCCGTATGGAAATGTCAAGTACTTTTATGGGAAATTCCCTTATTGCGCTACATTCTTCCGTTTCATCGTCAACGCGATACGGTTTTTCTTCACGTCCACGTCTTTGATCCATACCTGCACGACCTGACCGACTTTAAGCACTTCGGACGGGTGGTTGATATACCGTTCCGTTATCTCGGAAATATGCACAAGTCCGTCTTGGTGAACGCCGATATCGATGAACGCGCCGAAGTCGACGACATTTCGTACCGTTCCCGTCACTTCCATACCCGTTTTCAAATCGGCGATACTCATAATATCTTTACGGAGCGTAGGCGCGGGCAATCCCTCGCGGATATCCCGACCCGGTTTCATAAGCTCCGTGACGATATCGGCAAGCGTAGCGCGGTCGAGTTCCGTTTCTTTCGCGGCTTTCTCCTCGCCGTACGCCTTTATCTTCTGACGGAGATCGGCGATCCTGCGCGCTTTCACGTCCTCTTTGGTATACGAGAACAGCGCGAGCAATTTTTCCGCCTTTTCGTACGATTCGGGATGTACCGCCGTATTATCGAGTATGTTCTCGCCGCCGTCGATACGCAAGAATCCCGCGCATTGCGTGTACGCTTTCTCGCCGAGCTTGGGTACTTTCAAGAGCTGTTTTCTCGACTTGAACCTACCGTGTTCCTCGCGGTAAACGACGATATTCTTCGCAACGGCGGCGTTCAGCCCCGCCACGTATTTCAACAGAGAAACGCTCGCCGTATTCAAGTCTACGCCCACGCTGTTTACGCAGTCTTCGAGTACGCCCGACAGCGCGCCGTCCAGCCGTTTCTCGTTCATATCGTGTTGGTATTGCCCGACGCCGATAGACTTCGGGTCGATCTTGATAAGTTCCGCGAGCGGGTCTTGCAATCTTCTTGCGATCGACACCGCGCTACGCGCCGTAACGTCGTAATCGGGGAACTCCTCCGCGCCCAACGCGCTCGCCGAATACACGCTCGCGCCCGCCTCGTTGACGATGACGTAGCCCACTTCGCGGCCCGTTTCCGCCTTTATTTCTTTGATAAGCTCGGCAATGAACAGTTCGCTTTCCTTGCTCGCCGTACCGTTCCCGCAGGAGATGACCTCCACGCCGTATTTTTCGACGAGCTTTTTCAAGACCGCTTTCGCCTCCTCCGTTTTATTTTGCGGAGGCGTGGGGAACACGACCGTCTTATCCAGTACTTTGCCCGTACCGTCTACTACGCAGATCTTACAGCCCGTGCGGTACGCGGGGTCCCAACCCATCGTTATCTTATCTTTGAGCGGGGGCTGCATAAGCAACGGTTTTAAATTGAGTTCGAACATTTTTATCGCCTGTTCGCTCGCGTCGTCGAACAGTTGCGCGCGGACTTCCCGTTCCACGGACGGCGCTATCAAACGGGTATAACCGTCCTCTGCCGCCTCTTTGACGAGCTTGGAGCTTTCTCCGCCGTCTTTCAAAAATCCCGACGCCGCGATACGCTTGGCGAATTCCTCGTCCACGACGATGGAGACTTTCAAAAATTCTTCCTTTTCGCCGCGATTGAGCGCAAGCACGCGATGGCTCTTGATCTCGCCGACGGGTTCGCGGTAATCGGCGTACATACCGTACGTTTTCGCCTCGTCTTCCGTTTCTTTGCCTTTGGCGTACGAAGAAGAGATTTCGCCGTGACGGAAGAAAAAGTTACGCAATTTCTTGCGCGTCGCCGCGTCGTCGGACACGATCTCCGCGATGATATCTTTCGCGCCGTCTATCGCCTCCGAAACCGTTTTCACCTCGTCCGAGAGGTACTTTTCCGCCTCCGCTTTCACGTTCAGCGTTTTGTCCTGCGCCAGTATCTTTTCGGCGAGCGGTTGCAGACCTTTGGCGATCGCCACCGACGCGCGCGTTTTGCGTTTTTGTTTATACGGGCGGTAAATATCCTCCACCTCGGTGAGCGTGACCGCTTTATCGAGCGAGGAACGCAATTCGTTCGTCATTTTGCCTTGTTCGGTTATAGAGTTCGCGACCTCTTCCTTGCGCTTTTCCAAGCCGCGCAGATAAGTAAGTCTGTCGCTCAGCTCGCGCAGCACCTGATCGTCGCAACTGCCCGTCATCTCTTTACGGTAACGGGCGATAAAGGGTACGGTATTGCCCTCGTCGAGCAAGGAAACGATGTTCTTCGCGTGGCTGGGGGTCAACTGAAATTCTTCGGTGATCGTTTGTAAAATGTTCATAAATCTACCTTACTTTTTTATTTTTAAGGAACGCAAGTATTCCTTTTGTTCTTGGTTTAGACGATAACTTTCTATCGCTTTTTGTATCGCCTTATTATGCGTACGGGGAACTAATATCCCTTTTTGCAAGAGGGTTACGCCGTAGTCGTAGTGTTTGACGAGTATCTCCGCCGTCAGCCAAGCGAGCGCCATATGTACGTAATACGGAGCGGCGTTCGCGCGGGAAATATACCCTTCCGCTATCGGGAGATACTTCTCCTCCATATACTCGCCAAGCAAAACGACGAGTACGTATCTTTGTTCGAATTCCCCGCCTTTGGCAAATATCCGTTCGAGTACGGGCAAAAATTCGTCTTTATGCTTTTTCAGGCATTTCGCTTTGAAACAATCGCAACTCGCCCAGTTATCCATTAGCTCCACGCAACGTTCCACGTATTTTACGAACCGTTCGTACGGCAACGCGGAAACGGCGGTGAGCTTGACGAACGTCGTCTCGAAATACTCGTCGGGAAACGCGAGGATCTCCTCTATCTCCGTCGTTTTAACGACTTCTTTGACGATCTTCCGCATCGTCGGGGTACGCACGCCCAAAATCACGCTTTTGGTCGGGATAAGCCGACGTTGAAAATCCGCGTAGACGAGTTCTTTGTTTTCGTTTAAAATATCAAGTAGTTCCAAATACCGCATCGAGCGCGTGCCTCCATACCTTTTCGTCGTACCTCGGATTTGCCGGACTGGTGGACGGCATTTTCTCGTAAGGTATGCCGATATCGGCGTATCGTTCGTAAAACAGTTGATAAGACAGCGTACCGTTGAGCAATATCCTTTTTATATCCGCTTTTCCGAATATTTCGTTCAGATCGGCGACTTCGGCGTTCTTCACGGACGAGTCCGCAGAACCCTCGATCTCACAAGCCGTGACCATATCCCAAAGCGCGACCCCGCGGCGATACAAAAACTCTTTCTTGCCCTGCGTGGTTTGAGAGATATCTTCCCCGAAATACCCGCAAAGCATTTTCCAAAAACGGTTTTGTTTATTCCCGTAATAGAAATCTATCTGTCTGCTTTTTACCGACGGAAAACTGCCCAAAACGAGCACTCGGCTGTTCTCGTCGTACACGGGCGCAAAGCCCTGTTTCCGCTCTTTCGTTTCTTTCGTCTTCATTCTTTTCAAAGCGGGAACGCTTTTTTCGTATTCCCGACGAGCGCGATCGCCTTTTGCTTTTCGTCGAACATTTTCTCGATCGCGGCGAAAGACTGATCGTAGGTCAGTGCGTTGATCTTATCCAGTTTCGCCTCGAAATCGAAGATCTTATCGAAATACAGCATATATTTCCCGTACAGCAACATTTGCGCGTTACTGCTCTCGTTACTGAAAAACATACCCGACTTCATCTGTTCGCGGCTACGCAAGAACTCGTCCTCCGTGACCCCGTTTCGCTTGATATCCTTGACCACGTTGCAAACGGCGTCGTACGCCTCTTGCGCCTGCGCGGGATTTACGCCCGCATAGATGACCTGCGTACCGCATTCCGCGTACGAGGAAACGTAAGAATACACCGAATAGGCAAGTCCGCGTTTTTCACGCACTTCCTGAAACAGTCTTGCGCTCATCGTGCCGCCGAGCACACCGTTCACGGCGTTTACCGCGTCTTCAAGCTCGTCGCCGCGGGGCAAAGCGGGATAGCCGATAGCGATATGCATTTGTTCGATCGGCTTGGTCTTTACAAGGCTTTCTTTTTTTGCTCCGAATATGGGCGTACGGCTTTCGAACGCGCCTTTTTCGAGCGTTCCGAAATACGTTTCGACGAGCGCTTGCGCCGTTACGGGGTCTACCCCGCCCGCGAAAGATATAACGGTGTTTTCGGGGCAATATCTTGCCTTTTTATACGCCAAAATATCCCCGACGGTAAAACCTTTTACGTTCTTCGCCGTGCCGAGAATGTTCCTGCCGTAATTTTCTTTGCCGTAAAACGCGCGGGACAAAAGATCCAGACAAATATCTTCGGGCGTATCTTCGTTCATGGATATTTCTTCGCAAACGACTCCCTTTTCCCGCGCCATTTCCTCTTCGGGGAAGGTGGAATTCAAAAAGAGATCGGCGAGCAATTCGAAACACGCGCTCGTATGGTCGGACGTGCACTTGGAATAATAACAGGTCACGTCTTTGCCCGTAAACGCGTTTATCTGCGCGCCCAAGCGATCGAACGCGTCGGATATTTCGAACGCGTTGCGCGTTTTCGTGCCTTTGAATTGCATATGCTCGATGAAATGAGAAATGCCGTCCTCCGCGTCCGTTTCCGAACACGCGCCCGTGCCGACGAGTATGCCCATCGTCACCGACATCAGCCCTTCCATTTGTTTCACTACGAGCCTTAACCCGTTTTCGTATCTCTTTTCAAATACCATAAACTTTTTCCTTTATCCCTTTTCCCGCAAATTCTCGCTCACCGTTACGGCGGCGAGGGAAAGGGATTTATAATATTTAAGTATATCTTCCAACGCGTCGGCGGTCGCCGCCATCGGGTGCATCAGAACGAATTCCCCGCTCTTGATATTCTTCGTCGCGCGGGTATATATCAAAGACGAGTTCTTATCCCGCCAGTCGATCGTGTCCCGCGACCACAATATCGTTTTCATTCCCAGCGCTTTCGCCGCTTCGAGCGTATTCGCGTTATACGCGCCCGAAGGCGGTGCGAACAGCGTAGGCGTTACGCCGACCGCGAGTTCGACGAATTTATTACATTCGGCGATCTCCTTTTGGTTGTTCACAAGATCGAGTTTATCCTGATCTTTATGAAAATAACCGTGATTGCCCAGTTCGTGACCCGCCTCGTAGATCGCGCGGAGACAGTCTACGTTATCGTCCGCCCAACACCCGCCGATAAAGAAGGTCGCTTTCGCGTCCTGCGCTTTGAGGATATCGAGGATACGGTAGACTTCCTCCGTTCCCCAGTACACGTTGAACATCAACGAAACGCCCGCGCCGCCGTTTTCCGCCGAGCGGTAGATCTCCGATCCGTCGCCGCTCGTATAAGCCGTATCCTCTACGGGAGAGAGGCACAACGCGCCCACGGAAAGCACGAGTACGCCGAGCACGAGATTTGTCGCTACGTTAAATTTCACCGAACGGCGCACGCGCCGCTTTTCTTGTTTTTTCAATCGCTTTCACCTCGAAAAAAGATCTCGTAATATACTATTTCGCTTTTTTCGGGGTTATGCGCTTTTCAAAGCAACTTCCGCGTTATTTGATCTTGACGATGGTCACGCCCGTTTCGCCCTCGCCGTATCTACCGAGCCGATATTCCGCCACGTTTTTCGCCGTTCGCAAATACTCGTGTATGCCCGCGCGGAGCTTGCCCGTACCCATACCGTGCACGATACGCACTTCTTCGAGGTTGGAAAGCACCGCCGCGTCCAAAAACGCCTCCACTTCGGGGATAGCCTCGTGCACCGTCCTACCGATGACGTTGAGTTCGAGCGACGGCGCGGGTTTTGGCGACAAAGACTTTTTCACCTGTACGTTGTCCGTCGTTTGCTTTTTCTGCCACGCGGGGCATTTTTTATCAGTTTGCGCCTTTTCCCCGACGATCAATACCGCCAAATCGGAAAATTTACTGCGAACGCGTATACTTCCGCAAAGCACTTCCGCCTCTTTCTTGGCGGGGCGAACGTTTTGCACGACCCCCTCTTGATTTATATTCTGCACGTAAACTTTCGCGCCGACTTTGAGATCGTTCTCGTTCGCCTGTTTATACTGCGGTCGCACGATCTCCTCCCGTTCGTTTTCGAACGCCTTATCGCCGAGCCGATTTTTCAGCGTACGGGCTTTGATGAGGTCGCTTTCGGAAATGGTTTCCTTTTCGAATATCTTTTCTATTTCTTCGAGCAATTCCTCCGCATCCGCCGTGCGCTCGTTGACGATACGCCGCGACTCCGCTTTCGCCTGCGCGTATAATTTATCCTTTTCCTTTTGCAATTTTTCCCGTTCGATATCGAGCGCGCGCAGCTTTTCCGACCATTCCGCTTTCAAGCGGTTGCTTTCCTGTAACGTTTCTTCCGCTTTGATACGGCTTTCTTCCGCGTTCCGTACGATATTTTCAAATCTTTGCGCGTCCTCGGATAAATTCCCGAGCGCGTCTTGCAAAATACTCTCTTTCAGCCCCAGCCGCCGCGAAATGCCGAGCGCGTTGCTCGAACCGGGCAGACCGATACGGATCACGTACAGCGGCCGCAAGGTGTCCGAATCGAATTCCATACACGCGTTCTCTATCCCGTTTGCCGAAAACGCAAATTCTTTGAGCGCCGTGTAGTGGGTAGTCACCACGCCCGCGCAACCCGTTGTCAAAAGATAGGAAACGATCGCTTTTGCGAGCGCCTGTCCCTCGTCGGGATCCGTTCCCCCGCCCAGCTCGTCGATGAGCACCAAGCTTTTGCTCGTAACGTTATCGACGATCCTGATAATGTTCGTAATATGGGAAGAAAAGGTGGAAAGGCTTTCCTCGATACTTTGCGCGTCGCCGACGTCGCAGTATATCTCGTCGAACACGGAAAGCGTTGCCCGTTTCGCGGGCACGAACAAGCCGCACATCGCCATCATACAAAACAGCCCGACCATTTTGAGCGTGACCGTTTTACCGCCCGTATTCGGTCCGCTGATGAGCAGGAAACGATAGTCTTTTCCAAGCGACAAACTGACGGGTACGACCTTTTTCCGATCGATGAGCGGATGTCTGCCCATCTCGATGGAAACGATGCCGTCGCCGTTGATTTCGGGGTTTACGCAACCGAGCTTATATGCATATTCCGCGCGTGCGTACGCGCCGTCTATCTCCTCCAAAAGTCGGATATCTTCCGTCAACTCGTCGCCGATAAAACCCGCGCGACGAGAAAGCTCGCCCAAAATACGCTCTACTTCTTCCTTTTCGTCTATCGCCAAAGAACGGAGTTCATTGTTCATTTCCAGCACTTCTTCTGGCTCGATGAAAAAGGTCGCGCCGCTTGCCGAGCGGTCGTGGATAAAACCTTTGATATTGCGTTTATATTCCGCACGGACGGGCAAGACGTATCTGTTGTCGCGCATCGTTACGATGCCGTCCTGTAAATATTTTCCCTCGCTCCCCGAAAGATATTCGGAGAGTCGGGAACGTATCCGCTCGTTCAAGAGCCGTATCTCGCGGCGCACGGAATAGAGCTTGTCGCTCGCGTAGTCGCTCACTTCCGTATCGCTTAAAATCTTCGTACGTATATCTTCTTCGAGTGCGGCGTCGAAATATATCCTGTCCGCAAGCGCTTTCATATTCGTAAGCGTATCGTCGGAAACGCTTGCAATGGAGGTGTGCGCTATCCGTGCCGAACGGAGCAGGTTTTCGAGTTTCAAAAGCTCCCCGCAAGAAAGCGCCGAACCTTTTTTCGCACGTTCTATCTCGTCGGTAAAAGGCGGGAAATACTCCACCTTGGATACGCCGTAGGAAAAGAGCAAAGCTAGCGCCTCTTCCGTGGTTTTCAGCCGCTTTCTCGTTTCGGAAACGACCGTGGACGGTTGCGTATCCGTCAACAGCATTTTACCGCCTTCGAGCGTCGCGTACTCGGCAACGAGCGCGAGTATTTTATTCAGTTCCGTTTTTTCAATCGCTCTTTGATCCATTCCTGTCCTTTTACAATACGCCGCGTTTATAATGTCCCGACGTATAGTTTTCAAAAATCGTCTTTTGTTCTTGCGTATCTCCGACCGCCGCGACCGTTTCCGCTTTCTTATCCGTCGCCGTCAGATCGAGCAACCGTCCCGCGCCCTTTACGCCCGTACTCACGAGCTTGGCGCAGTTATATACTTCGAAACGGCAGTTCCCGTCCCCGCCGCGATACCGCCGCACGGGGAATACCCGTCCGTTTTCGTCCGTCAACGTATATCCGCTCCGCTTATCACACGTATTGCAGGTCTTTCCGAACGGGCAATAGCAAAGGTCCATCAGTTTGATATCCCCCGCCGTCAGTGCGAACGCTTGCTTGCCCGCGAGTGCCGCCGCACCCGTTTCGTTCGTTTCTTTGGAGATAGCGTAATAACGAACGCACGGATCTTTGAGCAGTTCGCCCACGGCAATCGCGTTCATAAGGTTAAAACCCGTTCCCGCAAACACTTTCAGATCGTGTTCTTTGGCGAATACCATTCCGCCGTAGTTTTCGGCGTATATGCCGTCGATATCCGTTTCCTTGCACCGAGCCGCCAACGCCTCGCCGTCACGTTCGGTACAGAAAGCGGGATAATAAAGATATTTCTCGAACTTTCCGCTTATAAAACTTTCGGGCAACGGACTTGTAAAATCGTCGGGTTTACAGATCGCGATATCCGCCGCAACGCCCTTAAAATCATTCGACATAACGGCGATCATTCCGTTCTCGCCGCACAAAGTCGGCAATGCGAGCGGGCGATACTCTATCTCCTTCCGACCGTTTTTCGTTACCGTTTCGCTCAATTTCGCGAAGAACGCGCGTCGAAAGGCGTTGAGCGTGGATTTCGGGATAAAGATATTCCCTTGCAACTTAATATCCTCGAACGCGATCTCCACGGGCAGACCGTCCGTTTTGGAAAAGCATACCCGCAATTCCTCTTCCGTCAAAGGTCGGGAAGCGGCGGTCTGCAACCGTTCCTCCGACTGTATTCGCACTCCCGCGCCCTCCGCGACCGCGAAATCGCCCTCGCAAAAGCATAAACGGAGGGAAATTTCGACGCGTTTTTTCTCCGCAAGCGCCCGTTCGTTCACCGCGCCGTCCGTCGTCACGAACACGCCGTCGCCGTTTTTCAAACGCGTTTTGGAAAGAACGACGAATCCTTTGCCCGACTTTTTGGAAAACACCGCGCCGCCAAGCTCTTTCCCGTCGCGTAAAATTTTGAACGCGTCGCCCTGACGGGGCGAAAAGGTGCTTTCGACGAAATAATTGCCGTTACGAACGTTGACCACGCCGACCTTTTCGCCGGTATGACCTTGTATCGCTGTCGATAAAAACCGTTTATCCTGTCCAAAGGCAAGACCTTTCGTATAATTGCCGCGATTGTACGTACGTTTGAGATCGGACAATGCCACCGCTCTGTCTTTCTCGCCCGTCTCGTCGTTTAACAGCAAGCGATAGTACCGCGTTGCCGCGCCCACGTATTCCGCGCGGCGCATTCTGCCCTCTATCTTGAAAGAGGTCACGCCCGCGGCGATATATTTCCCGATATTCTCGCCCACGCAAAGGTCGGAAAGCGACAGCGCGTACGACGTTTCCTCAAAACCTTGACGATCGTATGCGTATCGTTTCCGACAGGGTTGTTTACATCTGCCGCGATTGCCGCTGTTCCCGCCCGCAAAGGAGGAAAAATAGCATTGTCCCGAAAAACAGGTGCAGAGCGCGCCCTGTACGAAACATTCCGTTTCGAGTATTTTCGTTATCTTTTGTATTTCCGAAAGCGGCGTTTCACGCGCCACTATCACGCGCGAGAACCCGCACTCTTTCGCAAATTTCGCGCCGTCCGACGAGCATACGCCCGCTTGCGTACTCAAATGCAAAACGATCTCGGGGTATCTTTCCTTTATCGCTTTGCCAAGAAAAATATCCTGCAAAATAATCGCGTCCACGCCCAAATTCCAAACGCAAACGAGGGAACGCAAAAACGTTTCCGTTTCCTCGTCTTTTACGAGCGTGTTCATCGCTACGTATACTTTTACGCCGCAAAAATGCGCGCGTTCCACGATCTTGCGAAGGCTCTCCTCGTCGAAGTTCTCCGCGCTTTGACGGGCGGAAAACGAGCTGAAACCGAGGTATATCGCGTTCGCGCCGTTGTCGATGGCCGCGTTCGCACATTCTGCGTTGCCTGCGGGCGCTAATATCTCCAACATTATCTGCCGATACTCCTCGTGATCAACTCTTCCGACGCGTCGTAGCCCATGCTCTTCAAACGGAAGTTACGCGCGGCGACTTCGATGATGATCGCAAGGTTACGTCCGGGACTGACGGGAATGGTTATCTTGGGTACTTTGATCCCGAAATAGGACGCGGACGTACCCTCGTCGCCGATACGGTCGTATTCCTTGCCCTGTTGCCAGTTTTCAAGCTGAATGATGAGCTGGATATTCTTTTCGTCGAGTACCGAACCCGAACCGTACATACTCTTTACGTTGATGATACCGATACCCCGAAGTTCCATAAAGTAACGAATGATGTCGGGCGCTGTGCCGTACAGCTCGTTCGCGATCTCTTTGATGATCACGTTGTCGTCCGCGATCAGACGGTGACCACGCTTGATAAGCTCCATAGCCGTTTCGCTCTTTCCGACCCCGCTCTTGCCCGTGAGCAGGATACCCACGCCGAATACTTCCATTAAAACGCCGTGTTCGGTGACGGACGGCGCGAGCAGACGGTTGAGATAGATATACAGATCGCTCATAAGGTCGGTCGTTATCTTCGTACTGCGGAACAAGGGACAGGAATACTGTTTTGCCGTTTCTACGAGTTCGGGGAGCACGGGCAGGTCGCGGCTGAGTATGATACAAGGCAGTTCGCCGTGTTCGAACAGGCTCTGTATCTTCGCGCGGCGTTCTTCGGACGAGAACGTACGCAAATATTCGTATTCCGAAAGCCCGATCACGAGAATACGGCGAGAGTCGAAATAATTGAAAAATCCGCCCGCAAGTTGCAGACCGGGACGTTCTACGCTCATACTCGCGAGCGTGACTACGCCTCTGCCCGTATAGATGATCTCCAAATGGAGATCGTACGCGAATTTGTCCAACATAACGCTTTGCGTAACGTGTTCGCTCATAGTTTTATTCCTCCGTATAACCGTATTTTTCGACGATCCGTCCTACCGCGTCCTCGTTATTCGTATACTCGGACACGACGTCAGCTTTTTCCTTTAACGAGTTCTGCGCGTTCTTTACCGCGATTCCAAGCCCCGCCCGTTCGAGCATCGGCACGTCGTTTTGCTGATCCCCGATCGCGAGCGTCTTTTCCAACGGTACGCCGTAATAGTTTGACAAAAATTCCATAGCCGTGCCTTTCGAGTACGTTTTATTGCAGACCTCGACGAGCGACGCACCGCTGTTCGTTACGTAACATTTCTCGCCGAATTCCTTATGAAACGTTTGATATACCTCGTTTTGGATCTCCACGGGAACCATCGCCAGTATCTTATACGGACGGATTTGTTCCCTTTCCACGAATGCGGAAAGCTCCTCCGTCAAAATACCTTTCACGCCGACCATTTTTTCATAGCGTTTCAGACCTTCGTCCGCTTTGTTTACGTAAAAGTCGTGGAGCGTATACACGTGCATATGTAATCCGAACGTTTCTATCTTCCGACAGACCTTGACGGCGGTCGCGTTGTCCATTGTCCCCTCGAACAAGGGCTGCTCGCTTTCGATATCCATGATCGCCGAACCCTGATAACAGGAAACCGCGCCCGTCAAGCCCAGTTCCTTGACCTTATGAAAAATCCCGCGCGGCATTCTGCCCGTGGAAACGACGAATTTTCCGCCGTTTTTGATATATTCTTGTATCGCGGTCTTCGAATATTCGCCGATCCCGCCGTCCGAATGGGCGAGCGTACCGTCGAAGTCGGAAACCACTAATTCGTAATTTATCTTTCGCATTTATAACTTTTCCTTGAAATGTGTCTGAATCTTTTTCGCAAGCTCGGCGCCTACGCCTTCCGTTTCGCAAAGCTCTTCCAAACTCGCGCTCATGATTTTGTCTATCGTGCCGAACTTTTCCATCAACGCTTTTTGTTTTTTCTTGCCGATACCCTCTATCTCCTGTAAAACGGAGGCGAGGTTGCGTTTGGAATGGAGATTTCGAAAATACGTGATCGCGAATCGGTGCGCCTCGTCGCGGATACGCTGCAACATTTTCAGTACGTAATCGCGGTGATCTATCCGTATGCTTTCGGGCGAAAACAGAGTAAACACTTCCTCCTCCCGTTCGGCAAGCGCGATAAGCTCGATGTCCGTCACGCCCATCTCGTCAAAGACCTCTTTTACTGCGGAAAGCTGACCTTTGCCGCCGTCGATGATGATGAGATCGGGTTTGGGAAAACGTTCTTCCTCCTCCGTGCCGAGTTTGGAAAGCCGTCTTCTCATCATTTCCTGATGGGAGGCGTAATCGTTCGCGCCTTCTACCGTCTTTATTTTGAAACGGCGGTAGCTGCTCCGATCCGCCTCGCCGTCGATGAATACGACCATCGAGCCGACCTTATCCACGCCGCTGATATTCGAAATATCGTAACATTCCATTCGGCGCGGGTATTTTTTTAAACCGAGTATCTCTTTGAGCCGACGGCAGGCGTTCTTCGTCATATCGTCTTTATGCTTTATTTTATCGATGGATTTGGACAAATACTCGGCGGCGTTCTGTTCCGCCATTTCCAACAGACGTTTTTTCACGCCCTGTTTCGCTTGTATTATATCCACTTTCTTGCCGAATTTTTCAAGGAAGTAACGTTCCAAAAGTTCTTTTTCGCAAAACTCCTGTACGATGATCTCCTCCGGCAATTCGTGCGCGTTGTAAAACTGAATGATAAACGCGGTCAGCGCGTCCGTTTCCGAAAACGAACCGTCCTCCAAGGCAAAATTGCTCCCGCCCTGCATAATGCCGCTGCGCGTGACAAGCACGCTCACGGAAGAATACAGATAGTTGGTTTTAAGAGCGATAACGTCCGCGTTCAACGAACGGTTGAGCGAGGTTATCCGTTTTAATTTGAGCTTGGAGAGCATCTGTAATTTCTCCCGATACTCCATAGCCAGTTCGAATTCCTCGTTCTCGGCGAATCTCGTCATCTTTTCGCGCAGGATCTCCTCCGCCTCCTCGTAATCGCCGTCTAAAAACGCCAACGTTTTTTTCACGCGCTCGGCGTATTCCTCTTTCGTGCACGAATGTGCACACGGGGCAAGACAACGGTGCAGATGATACATAAGACAGGGCTTTTTGGGCTTTGCGGCGATCGCGGTCGTGCACGTACGGACGTTATACACCGAGGCGACGATATCGAGCAGTTCTCCGCAGCGCACGCCGCCCATAAACGGTCCGAAATATTTCCCGTCTTTTCTTATCTTGCGCGTAATGGAAACGCGGGGAAATTCTTCTTTTGTATGGACCTTGATATAAGGGTACGTTTTATCGTCTTTTAACAGGATATTATACTTGGGCTTATACTTTTTGATAAGGTTGTTTTCGAGCGCCAACGCGTCGATTTCCGTTTTCGTGATGATATAATGAAAATCGGCGATATTCTCGACCATCGCCGCGACCTTTTCGGGTTTTGCGGAAGTATGAAAATACTGACGCACTCTGTTTTTCAGAACGCGCGCCTTGCCCACGTAAATGACTACGCCCTCTTTATCCAACATAATATACACGCCTGGATCGTCGGGCAATAATTTGAGTTTTTCCTGCAATATGCTCATATTCCGTCGCGCGGTATTTCCCTTTCGTCCGACCTTTCGTCGCCACGTACCATTATTATATACCAAATCGCGTAATTTTGCAAGGAAATAAACGGAATTTTCCCGCTCAACAACCCAAAAACTCGATACCTTTCAGTAAAACGTCGTTGACGGCGTCATTCGTCAAGCTGTAAAAAACGATCTTGCCCTGCCGCGTGCATTTGACGATCCCCGCGCTTTTCAAAAAACGGAGCTGGTGCGACACCGTCGTTTGGTTGATGTCGAGTATTCTCGAAAGGTCGGTGACGCACAATTCGCTGATCGCGAGCGCCGCCAGTATATTCACCCGCGTATAATCGGCAAAAACGGAAAAAAAGCACACAACGCCTTCGAGGATATCTCCTTGCGGTACGTAATCCTCGATCAGACTTTGCGTGCGTTTATCCAACAGTAACATTTGCGACATATTCTCATACCTCCATATGTTTTCTTGGGAATATGATACCATATCGCTCTCTTTTGTTCCTGTTTTATTTTGTCATCTAACCGTTTATTTTGTCACTTTCGGGTCTTCTAAACGCTCAGGATATCTTTTTGACCTCGTATCCCGCCTCTTGTACCGCCGCGATTAACGTTTCGTCTGCGACGCTCGCGGAAAGCTCCAAAACCGCCGTTTTCTTTTTCAGGTTGACTTCCACGCTCGTAACGCCGTCCACGTCCGAAAGCGCTTTCGTTACGTGACCCACGCAATGCTGGCACATCATACCTTCTATCTTCATCGTCTTTTTCATACCGTCTTTCTCCTCCGATACTTGTTTATTTTCTTTTTTCTTTCCGAATCTCGTAAGCCGCAACGCGTTCGTTACGACGAACAGCGAACTCAAACTCATACACGCCGCGCCGATCATAGGATCGAGCGAAAGCCCCGCGAACGCGAACACGCCCGCCGCGATCGGTATCGCAACGCAGTTATAGAAGAACGCCCAAAACAGATTCTGATGGATATTCCGAACGGTCGCTTTGCTCAGATCCATCATCGTTCCGACAAGCCGCAGATCGCCGCGGGAAAGCACCACGTCCGCGCTGTCGATGGCTACGTCCGTACCGTTCCCCATCGCTACGCCCACGTCCGCCGTTTTCAATGCGGGGCTGTCGTTGATA
The DNA here is from genome assembly GCA_045124465.1 of Candidatus Scatosoma sp. Classification (GTDB taxonomy): domain Bacteria; phylum Bacillota; class Clostridia; order Christensenellales; family Borkfalkiaceae; genus Scatosoma. Next base: position 5,033 of record JBGVLV010000032.1, on the reverse strand, counting down.
CCGTCGCCGACCATCGCGACGAACCCGCCGACCGAACGCACCCGTTCTACCGCCTCCGCTTTATCCTTGGGCAATGCCTCGGCGAAATAATCTTCGATACCCGCCTGCGCCGCGATCGCCTTCGCTACGTTCTCGTTATCGCCCGTAAGCATAGCTACGCGCACGCCGCGTTTTTTCAGTTCCGCAACCGCCTCCGCGCTCTGTTCTTTGAGCGTATCCGCAAGCGCGAACAAAGCTATTATCTCCTTTTCGTCCGCTAAAAATACGACCGTCTTGCCTTGCTCGGAATATTGTTTTTCATAGCGGTAGGCAAGCTTTTCGCCCGTCTTGCCGAGCAACCGTCTGTTGCCGAGCCGATACCGACTGCCTTCCACGACCGCGCTTGCGCCTTTGCCCGTTTCGTAGTCGTACGTTTCCACCTGCAAACTCGGTTCGTTTTCCTGCGTTTCTAAAAGCGCGAACGCGCGCACGCACTCGGCGATCGGGTGGTTGGAATGACCCTCTATCGCCGCCGCGAGCCGCAAAGCGTACGTTTTCTCGCCGTTAAGACAGACGAAATCGGTCACTTTGGGTTGTCCGACCGTCAAAGTCGCCGTCTTATCGAGCATTACGCAGTTGATATCTTTCGCCTTTTGCAAAACTTCGGCGTCCTTATACAAAATACCGAGCGACATACCCCGTCCCGTCGCCGCCATCACCGCTACGGGCGTGGCAAGCCCCAACGAACAGGGACAGGAAATAACGAGCACGCTGATACCGTAATTCGCGGCTTTTGCTATATCCCGCGTTACCGCGAGCCAAACGGCGAACGTTATCACCGCGAGTATGGTCACGACGGGTACGAATACGCCCGCGATCTTATCCGCGGCTTTTTGGAGCGGAGCTTTGCTCGCGCCCGCATCTTTTACCATTCTCACGATCTGCGAAAGCGTAGTGTCCGAACCGACCTTTTCCGCCAAGACCTTGATAAAACCGCTCTTGACGATATCCGCGCCCGTCACCAAGTCGCCTTCCTGCACTTCTATCGGCATACTTTCGCCCGTGATCGCCGCGCGGTCCACGTAGCCGTGACCTTCGATCACTTTGCCGTCTACGGGTACGTATTCGCCCTGTTTTACAACGAGAACGTCGCCCGCACGAAGTTCGGAAAACGCCGTTTTGATCTGCGCACCGTCGCGTTCGACCGTCACCGTGCTCGGCATTAAGCGAATGAGTTTTTCTATCTCTTCGCCCGTCTTGCGTTTGGATTTTTCTTCCAACCATTTCCCGAGCGTAACGAGCGAAAGTATCATCGCCGCCGACTCATAAAACATATGTAAATGCCGGTATATCCTGTTCTAATACAGCAAGATGGTGAACACTAAACTTTACAAAAACGAAACGCCCGCGCCGAGCGCTACCAACGTGTCCATATTCGGCGCGCGTTTGACAAGCGCTTTCGCGCCGCTCGTGAAAAATTTGAAATCGACGACGATGACCGCCAAGGTCAATAGCATTTGTATCGTTACGTTGATCTTATCCGACGGTTGCGGCAGACCTATCATACTGCCCATCGAAAAATACATAAGCGGGATCAAGAACAACAAAGAGATCAAGAACCGCTTTTTGAGTTTATCCGGTTGCGGCGCACGTTCTTTCAACACGTTGTCGTCGTACTCGGATATCCCGTAGCCAAGCCCCGTCACCGCGTCGAATATCTTCTCCCGCGCAAGTTTATTTTCGTCGTATTCCACCGTCATCGACTCGCCCATAAGCGATACGTCCGCCGAAATAACGCCGTCTAATTTCCGAACGGTACGTTCGATCCCCGCGCTGCACGCCGCGCAGGTCATTCCCGTCACGCTGAATTTTTCTTTCATTATCTATCCTCTGTCAGATTTTCTTTTCGGTAAGAGTATAGCATATTCCTTTCCGAATTGTCAAGCAAATCGATACTTAATTATGGTTAAGTTTATAAACGGGGAAAACGCAAAAAGACGGGTGCTGTTAGCCACCCGCCGATGATTGCGCATAGACGAAACTCAGTTGTTCTTTTCTTCTTTCTGCGAAACGACTTCCGTGCCGTTGTAGTAACCGCAGTTCTTGCAAACTTTGTGAGCCTCAGCCAGTTCGTGGCAATGAGGGCACTCTACGAGCGTCGCCGCCGTAGCCTTGTAGTTCGCGAATCTCTTGTTCGTTCTGCTCTTGGATTGTTTACTCTTAGGTACTGCCATAATAACACCTCTTTTTATTTCTTTCGATTTTTATTTACTCGGTTCGTCCGAATATTCCAGCCCTTCGCACTCTTCCCCGCAGGAAAGCGCAAACGGCATACTTGCCATAATCGCGTCGTCAACGGCGTTTTTCAGATCGACGATACCGTTCGCGTACGCATAGTCCTCGCCGTTTTTATGCGGTTCGAACAGCGCGTCCAGCTCCCCTTCGACCTCTTGCGCCGCGTCTTTCAAACAGCGGGAACATTTTCCCTCTATCCGATAGGCGATCGTTCCGCGGACCTCCAAAGAGTCGTCCTCGTAAAGCTCGTAATCGAACTTCACTTCCACGGGCGCGGAAAACGTTACGAACGGGATCTCTATCAACGTTTCGGGCGCGTCGTAGGAAAATTCCAAATGCCCCGAATACTTTTTTTGCGCGTTCAGCTTTCTAATATCGATAACCATCATAAACCAAGCTTATCAAGTATAGTATATTTCTACGCGTTTGTCAACCTTTTTTTCGCCGAATTTTCCGATTTTTTACAATAATTCTACGGTTTCTCTCGCTATGACGAGTTCTTCGTTCGTCGGAATGATAAGAACTTTGACTTTCGAGTTCTTTCCCGTAATGTCGCGGATAGAACCGTTATTCTTTTCTTTGTTCTTTTCGGGATCGATCTCCAAACCGAGATATTGCATATTTTCGCAGATCGCCGCGCGAACGCAGTCGGTGTTCTCCCCGACGCCCGCCGTGAATACGATACAGTCCACGCCGTTCATCGCCGCCGCGTATGCGCCTACGTATTTCTTGCAGGAATACGAGAACATATCGAGCGCGAGTTGCGCGCGTTTGTTGCCCTGTTCAGCCGCCGCAGTCAGGTCGCGGAAGTCGCTCGAAACGCCAGAGATACCCGCCATACCGCATTTTTTATTGAGATACGTGAGCATTTCGGAAACGTCCATACCCTCTTTCTTCGCGAGGTACTCCGCCGCGGCGTAGTCGATGTCGCCGCTACGCGTACCCATAGGCACGCCCGCAAGCGGAGTAAAGCCCATAGAGGTATCCACGCACTTACCGCCGTTTACCGCCGTAATGGACGAACCGTTGCCGAGATGGCAGGTGACGATCTTCAATTCCTCGGGCTTTTTGCCGAGGTATTTCGCCGCCTCTTGCGAAACGAATTTATGGCTCGTTCCGTGCGCGCCGTAACGTCTGATCTTGTATTTTTCGTAATGCGCGTAGTCGATCGCGTACATATACGCGTACTCGGGCATTGTGAAATGGAATCCCGTATCGAACACGAGCACCATAGGAGTTTTTGGCATAGCCGCGCGACAAGCGTTTACGCCGACGATCGCCGCAGGGTTATGTAAGGGAGCGAGGTCTTTGATCTGTTCCATAAGCTCCATAGCCTCGTCCGTAACGAGCGTGGGCTTTTTGAACGCCTCGCCCGACGCGACTACGCGGTGACCTACCGCGTCGATCTCTTCCATCGACGAGATAACGCCCGTTTCCTTATCCGTAAGCGCTTTCAAAACGAGCGCGACGGCTACGTGATGATCGGGCATATCCTGCTCGACGACGACTTCTTTCCCCTTTGCTTTATGCGTGAGTTTGGAACCGTCGATACCGATACGTTCGCAGTTGCCTTTGGCGATAACGCCTTCCGTTTCCATATCGATAAGCTGATATTTGAGCGAAGAACTTCCCGAATTGATGACCAGAACTTTCATTGTTTTTCTCCTTCCTATTTCTTAAAACTGGGTCTGCAACGCCGTGATCGCCACAGCCGCTACGATGTCGTCCGACTTACAGCCTCTCGACAGATCGTTGAGCGGTTTTGCAAAGCCCTGACAGATAGGTCCGACCGCCATGAACCCGCCGAGACGCTCCGCGATCTTGTAACCGATATTTCCCGCTTGCAGGTCGGGGAAGATAAATACGTTCGCGTGACCCGCCACGTCCGACTGCGGCGCTTTGAGCGCGGCTACGGAAGGCACGATCGCCGCGTCGAACTGCAATTCGCCGTCCAGTTTCAGTTCGGGCGCTTTCTCTTTCGCGATCTTCACCGCCTCCGAAACGAGGGTCACGTTGTCGTGTTTCGCGCTGCCTTTCGTCGAGAAAGAAAGCATCGCCACTTTCGGATCGATACCCGCGATCGCTTTCGCGGAGTTCGCCGTTGCAATGGCGCAATCGGCAAGACCTTCGCTCGTATACGTGGGATTCAAACCACAGTCCGCGAAGATAACGAGTCCGTCGGGGCAATACTGGTTGCCCTGCGGAGGACATATCATAAGGTTAAAGCTCGAAACGGAGGAAACGCCTTTCGCCGTTTTGATGATCTGCAAACCGGGACGGAGCGTGTTCGCCGTCGAATGGCACGCGCCCGACACCAAACCGTCCACGTCGCCCATTTTCAGCATCATCGCGCCGAAATACGTGCCGTCCGTGAGTAATTTCGCCGCCTGTTCGGGGGTCATACCCTTGGAGGCGCGGAGTTCGCAAAGTTTTGCGTTATATTCGGGCAATTTGTCCGAAGTAAGCGGGTCTACGATCTCAACGCCCGTCAGGTCGACGTCGGGGTTCGCCGCCTTGATCTCCGCCTCGTTTCCGAGCAGTACGATCTTCGCGATCCCCTCTTTCGTCGCGTCCGCCGCGGCTTTCACCACTCTTTGATCCTCGCCCTCGCAAAGAACGATACGTTTTTGCAGAGCTTTCGCTTTGTTTTTGATCTCGTCGATTATGTTCTTCATGATTTACCTCTAAAAAACGCTTTATTATTTTTTTTCTTTCGTGTATAATAGAATAAAAGAACGAAATTTTTCTTTCGTCACAGT
>JBGVLV010000031.1:0-30758 GCA_045124465.1 Candidatus Scatosoma sp. | reverse complement strand
GGGGGGGGCGCCGCCCCCCCCGCCACTTGTATCAAGACAAGCACACGCCTAACTGTCAAATAGCTATTTTAGGAAAAAAAATTACTATTTTATCAGGAGGAAATAATGGAACAAAAGAATATCAAAAAAAATTTAGCTAAAACCGAAAAAAGTGAAAAATTTTTCTTGGAAGGGGATAATATGCCGAGTTACAATAGTAGTGTGGCACCGCAAACCACGCCTAATAATGGTAGGATAAAAGTTTCTTTTCTGAAATGGACGGAATTATCTCCCAAGGAAAAAGCGGAGGAAGAAAGAAAGCGTGAAGCTTTTGTAGATTTGATAGCAATACTTATCAAAAAGTATGGTTATAAAGTTTTAAAAAAATAATTTATTGGAGGTTTTTTTTATGAATCGAGAAGGCAAAAAGTATATTTCTTATGTACGCGTAAGTACGGAAATGCAGGTTGATGGTTTTAGCTTGGATGGGCAAATCAATAGGATTGCGCATTTTGGCGAACGTGAGGAAATGGTATGCGTTGGAAAATATGAAGACGCAGGTAAATCAGGTAAATCTATAGAAGGACGTCCAGACTTTAAGCGTATGCTTGCAGATATTGAAAACGGCTTACAGGTTGACTATGTTTTGGTGTACAAACTTTCTCGTTTTGGTAGAAATGCGGCGGATATCCTTAACTCATTGGCACACATTCAAGCGTTTGGGGTGGATTTGATTTGCGTTGAAGAAGGAATCGATTCTTCGCAAACAAGCGGTAAACTTCTCATTTCGGTTTTGTCGGCAGTCGCGGAAATTGAACGTGAAAACATTCTTGAACAAACGATGAACGGAAGAAAAGAAAAAGCAAGACAAGGCGGTTGGAATGGCGGTCCCGCTCCATACGGCTATTATTTAAAAGATAATCAGTTGGTTATTAAGGAAGAAGAGGCGGAAATTGTTCGTCAAATTTTCGAGCAATTTATTAATACGAATAAGGGCTGTGGCGGTATCGCAAAATCGTTAAATCTTCAAGGTGTACCCAAAGCGAAAAATACAAAATCTGCTTTAGCCGTTTGGAGTGCGCACTGTATAAAAGCTCTTTTGGATAATCCCGTTTACGCAGGTAAGATTGCATACGGGAGAAGAGTACGTGAAAAGGTAAAGGGTAAAAAGGAAGAATACCGAGTTATTCGTTCCAAGGATTACATTTTGCAAGACGGAAAACATGAACCCATCATCGATATGGAAATTTGGGAGAGAGCAAAAAAGAAACGTCAGCAAACAGGTGTTTTACAACAGCCGAGGGCGGGAGCACCAAAAGTTCATTTACTTAGTGGTATTTTGCGTTGTCCAAAATGTGGGGGATTGATGTATTGCAATCGAAATACTTGGACGAAAAAGGATGGTACGAAAAAAGACGTATATTACTACTATTGCGGAAATAGTCATTATCAACGCGGTAGTCGCTGTGGATACAAGGCTAAATTAAAAACCACAGATATAGAACCTGTAGTGGTAGAATTGATTAGAGAATTGGTAAAAAACAAATCTTTATGCGAAGCTGTTAACTTGAGAATTGATGATAGAATTGACGGTGGCAAGGTTGAGCAAGAAATTCAAAATTACCGTGCGAAGCTGAAAGAGATTGAAATTAACAAAGTGCGCTTGGAAATGGAGATAGATAATATGCCCGTGGATGCCAAGTTTAGGGAGAGAAAGATTCAAGATTTGACGGCTCGGTTAAATGGCTTATATGAAACCGTATACGAAATCGAAGAAGCCATTGAAGACGCGCTTTTAAGGAAAAAGGCATTTGAAGAAGAAAAAATGACTTTGGGGAAAATACGCGAAATATTAGTGACTTTTGATGAAGTTTATGATATAATGGATGAAAGCGAACAGAAAGCGGTTGTTGCGGCATTGGTAAAAGAGGTACATATCAATGCGAACGATTCCAATAAAAGAACGTTGTTGCGAAAAGTAATCTTTAATTTCCCTGTATATTATAATGAGGATAACGATGCTCACCAAGTTATATGGGAAGGAGAAGGTGGAGTGGAAACCTTGGTTTGTCTCTCGCTAAAATAAGCGATTTAACCTAAAACATTTTTTGTCCCATTTTGTTGCAGTCCGTCGGCGATTGTGTTATAATAATTCTATATTGGTAGCGAATAGATTAATCGTTACGAGAGTAAAAAGGAGGAGTTCATTATGAGTGAAACGATGAGAGACAGAATCAAAGAGGGGAAATTATTCACCGATAATTGCGAGGGCTTGCCCAAGGACAGAAGAAGATGTAAATCTTTACTTTTAAAAATAAATAAAAGGGGACCCAAAAGAATACTGACAAGATTTTTATTGCAGAGAAAACTTTTCAGAGATAAAAAATTTTTCGCTTGGATAGAGCCGCCGTTTTACTGTTGTTACGGTTATAATATAAAAATCGGCAAAATGTCGTATATAAATTTTAATTGTAATTTTATCGACGACGGTGAAATTATTATAGGCGAAAGAGTTATGTTTGGCGCAAACGTTACGATAGCAACGGTTGGACATCCGTTAGATCCTTCTATGAGAGAATATATGTATACCGATCCCGTAGTGATTGAAGACGATTGTTGGATAGGCGCGGGAGTTACGATTTGTCCCGGCGTTCATATCGGCAAAGGTACGACTATTTGAGCGGGTTCAGTTGTTGTAAGCGACATTCCCGCAAATGTTGTTGCAGTGGGTAATCCCTGTAAAGTATTGCGGGAAATCAACGAGCATGATAAAGAATATTATTATAAAGAGCGTAAAATCGTTTTGGAAGATTTAGAAAAGGAAAAATTGCTCCGCAAAAAATAATTGCAGAATGATTGCGAAAGTTGCAAAAAGAAAAATGTTGCAAATTTATTCCAATTCGCTTTTTATTCGTGCGGAAATATTTATCGAAGAAATCGGGAATATTGAATATATTTGCGATTTAAATATACCTTTTGGATTTACAACCCCCATTTTTAGCCGATTTTTATACCTTTTGGAATCTTGACCCACGTCGAAAGTTTGGTTTGTCTCACACGAAAATAATCGATAAATAAGAACTTGTTGGAGAATGGGAATGAACAATCGAAAGAAAATAGATATTACAGCTTGGAACAGATACGAGCTATTTCAAGAGTTTATCAATATGAGAACCTCCATATACGATATGACCGTAAGAATGGATGTAACGAATCTCGTGAATTACTGCCACGAAACGAAGCAATCCTTCTTTGCAAATTTTTTATATTTGGCATTGAGAGAGCTGAACGCCATTCCCGAATTCAGAATGCGTATTCACGACGGAGAGCCGTATATTTACGATAAGGTTGATTGTAGCTTTACGGTTGCCAATGACTACGGTTATTTTGTAAACAGAAGTACCGAATATGTTCCGTATAATGAATTCTATAAAAATGTTCTTGCCATTATCGAAAAGGCAAAAACAGAAAAGAGCACGCATCCCGAAAATTCGGATTTGAATCGTACCGACTTATTATATTTTTCGTGTATTCCGTGGGTTGATTATCAATCCATGACGCTCCCCGTTATTACAACGCCTTATGGCAGCGACGACCAAACCTATAATATCGTTCCTTGCATCGGTTGGGGTAAATATGTTGATGAGAACGGAAGATATAAAATGTCGATACATATGAAAATTAGCCACGCTTTTGTTGACGGCAAGCCGCTTGCCGATGCCTTTAACAATATTCAAAAGGCGGTTGATGAGCTTGCGTTTTGAATGAAACGACAAATTCCAATTTATCGAGCAGATGTTTAACTCGCACTCATGTGAAAAATGAGACCTTTTGGAGTTACAACCCCCATTTTTCGCTCAAAATGAGACCTTTTGGAGTCTTGCCCCACGTGGAAACTATCGTTTGTCTGACGAGAAAAAATAATCGGGGTTGATTCCTAAATAGTTTTTTCAACAAAACTCGATAGTTTCATTTACAGCAATAAAGTAAAAAAGAGCCTTGACCATCTCGCCGAGTTTTAAAGGAGGACATTATGCCAAATACATATCTTTTCAATTTTCAAGGTCTGCAATACTTGATTCGCTATCCCGCGGATTATAAAGAGGGCGGGAAATATCCTGTGATCATTTTTCTCCACGGCGCGGGAACAAGAGGAACGGATATAAACGCTTTGATCAATAATGCGTATTTTAAAATTACGGAAAAGCACGAGGATTTCCCGTTTATCACGGTTGCTCCGCAATGCTCTGCTGATTTTTGGTTTGACGTTTTCGAACGGTTAAAAGGACTGGTCGGAAAAATTGTGAACGAACCTTTTACGGATAGGGAAAGAGTCTATCTGATGGGAGCGAGTATGGGCGGCTATGCTACTTGGCAGCTTGCGATGAGCCTACCCGAATATTTTGCCGCGATAGTACCGATCTGCGGCGGCGGGGTATACTGGAACGCCGCACGGCTGTTACACGTTCCCGTTTGGGCTTTTCACGGCGAAAACGATACCGCGGTATTTACGGAAGAATCGATAAAAATGGTAAACGCCGTTAAAGCGCGCGGCGGCAATGCCCGTCTTACGATTTATCCGAATACCGGTCACGACGCTTGGAGCGCTACTTATGCAAACCGCGAAGTGTTTCAATGGTTGCTTTCTCATAAAAAAACGTATGACGGAACGGAAAGAGAAGATCTTTCAAACGGTACAAAATTAGACGGTAAAAGATACGGCTGATATAAGGCGTAACTTTTGAGATTCGGATTTTATTCCCCGTCCGAAGAACAGGTAGTTTTTCGTCGACGGGACAAAAATTGTATGTAAGGCTTTTAAACACATTGAAAGTCAAATATATGCAAAAGAAATTTAAAGAAAAAAGGGAAGATTATGCGGAAAAAGATACCCGTCAAAGAACTGGTCTTGGATATACTCTGCGCGATCGTCGCGGGCGTGGTCGTCGGTACGGCATACCATTTTTTTCAGAACAGCAACGGTTTTGCGCCCGGAGGGGTAGGCGGTCTCGCGACCATTACCTATCATTTTATCGAGGGCAAAATAAGTTGGTCTATCTTGATGATGGCGTTCAATTTGCCGATCTTTGTTTTGGTCAGCGTTTTCGTAAACAAAAAACTGGGCTTGATGTTGAGCGTTTATATGGTCGTGCAATCGTTTACGCCTCGGTTTTACGACGCGGTCGGCGCGTTGCCGTATTGCTTGGCGAATAACGGCGACGATTTTAATATCGTATTTGCCTGCGTGGCGACGGGCGTTATTTCGGGGTTCGGATTTTCCTTGATGTTAAGACGGTTCGGCGCGAGCGGCGGAACGTACGGGATTTCCGCACTGATCAAAAAGGTCAGACCCGAGATCAATATCGCTTATGTTTCGTTTATAATGGATACAAGCGTCGTGGCGATCGCGTTTTTCGTGTACGGTATGAAAATAACGCCCGTTATCTGTACCCTGATCAACCTGTTTATCGCGAATATAGTGGTGGATAACGGATTGAGCGGTATCAAAAACGGTTATAAATTCGAGATCGTAACAAGTTCGCCGAACGAATTGTCCGCGGAGTTGATTTCCAAACTCAAACACGGCGTAACGGAGATAAAAGTGCACGGAATGTATTCGGACACCGACAAATATATGCTCGTTTGCATAGTGAATAAACGGCAGATCGGCGCGATGATGAAAATTATAAAGAGCCACCCCGACGCGTTCGCGAGCTTTGAAAAAGTGAACGAAGTATTCGGGAATTTCCAAAGAAAAGTCTGAACGTTCAAAAGCCGTAAACGGGATTTTTAAGCGGATCATCGGTATCCTCCAAACGATCGGAGTTTGGGGGATATTATTTTGGAAAAATGCGTTTAAATTGTTAATTAATGGAAAAACAAGCCGAAAAAATTGACGAAAATCTTGCTTTTTTTCGATTTGGGCGTTCTTTTGTATTGACTTATTTATGCGAAGGTGATAAAATAAAATGAAGATATTGGGTCAATGTACCCGTTTGACCATAGGTGATATATGCAAGGTTTCCGTAAATTCGAGAAAAAATTCCAAAGATACGCGCTGATAAAAAGCGCGGTGTTTGGCTTGTCTTGCGGTATATTCGCCGTTTCCGCGCTGTGGCTCGTTCTCAAACTTCGCGCGGTCACATTCGGGGTTATTTGGTATATACTTATAGGGTTGGGAGTCGCCGCCGCTACGTTCGGGCTTTGTTGGCTCGTATGCAGACCGACCGAAAAGAAGGTGGCGAAAAAACTGGACAAAGATCTGCGTTTTGGCGAAAAGGCGCAAACCATGGTCGAGTTCCAAGCCTCGCAGGAGGATATGGCGCGGTTACAGCGTACGGACGCCGACGCACGGCTTGCCGTTACGCCGACAAAAGCGGTGAAAACGGGCAGGCTTTGGAAAAACTTCTTTTGTCCCGTGATCGCGTTCGCAATGTTGCTTACGGCGATACTCGTGCCGATGAAAGTGATCGAACCGACGGGCGAGGAAGACCCGCCGTACTCGTTCAGCGATTTTGACAGAACGCGTTTGGAAGAGCTTATCGAAAACGTCAAAGCCTCGGATATGGAAAGCGCGCCGAAATTGCTGATCGTGGAAGATCTGGAAGGGCTTGTGAAAAAGCTCGAACTCGTTTCCTATGAACGGGAAATGAAAGAGAACGTCAAACAGGTGATCGCGAATACGGTCACGCTCGAAAGAGCGGTGAATACATACGACGAAATATCCTCCGCGCTTAATGCAAGCGAGAACGAACAGGTGCAAAGCCTCGGCGCGGCGATCGGCTCGGTGAATATCGAAACGCTCGCGGAAGAATGGAACGCGCGCCGCGACGAGTTGATCGGGGAGAATGCGGTGAACGTTCAACCGTACGAAGAGGCTTTACGGCTTGCGTTGAATCAAATGACCGTGATTCGCGCGAACGATCCTTTGTACGAGGCGCTCAAAGCGTTCGTAAACGAAGTACAGGGTATATATACGACGACGCAGACGACGGACGAGAGTTGGCAGAAGGCGGTGGACGAGGCGTTTTATACCGTTTCGCAAGCCTCCGATCTCGCGTTGTTGCAACAGTACGACAACAAGGAAACGGCGGATATGGTCGTTGCCGAGCTGATGGATATATTCGGGCTTACGTCGAGCGATCTTGCCGGCATTTTACAAAGCGGAACGACGACGAATCCCGGCGACAGTTTCAGCGATCCTACGGACGATAAGGAAAGCGAAAGCGGCGGCGGGCCGAACTCCATAGTCGATTACGGCAGCGATGATACGATTTATTATCCCGACGGGGAAAAATACGTAAAGTACGGCGAAGTGTACAGTGAGCTTATGAATAAGGCGTACAACGTTGCGGACGGCTTTTCGGAAGAAATGCAGGATCTGATCCGCGCGTATTTTAACAGTTTGCAAAGCTCGGAAAAATAAAAACGAAACGAACGGAGATAAGAGCGCGCTCTTATTTGCTTGTCCTTGACAAGCAAAAACAGTCTATTCGTAAAGATCAAATAAAAACAATCGGATACAGGAAGGACAGTATGGAAAATACGGAAAGAGTGAAGAAATTCAACGCGGCGATCGAGAACGTAAAAAACGAATTGCGTAAAGACGTCGTAGGTCAGGAAGATATCGTCGAAAAGGTGATCATAGCGATCATCGCGGGTGGTAACGTGCTTTTGGAAGGCGTTCCGGGCGTTGGCAAAACGCGTTTGGTACGTTCCTTGGGGAAAGTACTCAGTTTGCCGTTCTCGCGTATCCAGTTTACGCCCGACCTTATGCCGTCGGACGTTACGGGTACGAATATCGTGGAAAAGGACGAGAAGGGGAAGTTGAATACGGTATTCCGTAAAGGCCCTATCTTTGCGAACCTCGTACTTGCCGACGAGATCAACCGTGCGACCCCGAAAACGCAATCGGCTATGCTCGAAGTTATGCAGGAGCATAAAGTGACCGTCGCGAACCAAACGTATAGACTGGAAGAACCTTTCTTCGTGCTCGCAACGGAAAACCCGATCGAACAGGACGGTACGTATCCTTTGCCCGAGGCGCAGATGGACCGCTTTATGTTCAAGCTCATTATGGAGTTCCCGAAAAACGACGAACTCGTGGATATCGTCAAGATGACGCAGATCACGATGGACGAAACGGCGAACGCGGTCGTGGGCGGCAGCGATATACTCGAAATGCGCGCGTTGGCGGCGACCGTACCCGTGATCGACGAGGTGCTGGATTATGCGATCCGCCTTGTCGCGAATACCCATCCCGAACTGGAAAACGCGTCCGCTACGGCGTCCAAGTACATAAAATACGGCGCGTCGCCCCGTGCGGCGCAGGCGCTCGTCACATGTGCGAAAGTACGCGCGTTGATGAACGGCAATTATAACGTTTCGTATGACGATATCGACGCACTCGCGCATGCGGTACTCCGTCACAGGGTCAAGATCAATTATAACGCGGTCAACGATAAACTCGGCATAGACGACGTGATCGATTTGCTTATCAAGGAAACGTCGGGACGTTTCGGCAAGGGCAGACCCGCAATCAAGAACGTACCCGTGATGGGCGAAAGCGCGGAAACGGTCGAAGAGGTCGCGACGGCGGAAGAAACGACGGAAGAGGTCGTGGACAAGAAAGCGCAAAAAGCTGCGTTGAAAGCGGCGAAAGCGGCGAAGAAAGCGAAAGGCGCGGGAAAAGACGAGAGTAAGGAAGAAAGCGAAGTTAAGTAAGTTATGGCAGGCAAATGGGCGATCAACGAAGAGTTTTTGCAACAGGTGGAAACCTTGCAAATGCTGATCAAGAATAACGTAGCGGGTCTGTTCGGCGGAAATCACAAGAGCAAGACCTACGGTTCGTCGTGCGAGTTCGCGGATTACCGCGATTACGTGGCGGGCGACGACGTTACGAAGATCGATTGGAATGCGTTTGCGAGATTTGACAAGCTGTATCTCAAACTCTTTTTGGACGAACGGCAGATGCACACGCGCATCTATATAGACGGTAGCCGTTCGATGGAATACGGCGGAGGTAAGAAAGCGGAACAGGCGATAAAGCTTGCCGCTACTTTCGCGTATCTGTCCGTTTGCGAAATGGACAAAGTGTCCGTTTACCTGATGAAAGACAAACAACTCATCGAAGTCATCGGCGGTATGGTGGGCAAAGAGGCGTATATTTCTTCTATCCACAAACTCAACGAGCTGACGTTCGACGGGGAATGTTGTATAAGCGATTGTATCGTACCTTCCAAGGTCGGTTACGGCGACGGGCTTTCGCTCATTCTTTCCGACTTTTTGACGGACGACGATTACGAATCCGCGATCGATCTTTTGGCGAGCAAGAAACGCGACGCGTTCTGCGTACAGATACTCTCCCGCGAGGAGGTCGAACCGACCGTTCGCGGCAAAGTGCATTTCTTCGACTCGGAAGATAACGAAAAAACGTACCGTAAGAATATAGACAGAGAGATCGCGCGCGCGTATCGCCGCGCTCTCGAATATACCGTCGACCGCATCAGGAACTATTGCCTTGCGCGCGGCGCGGAGTATATGCAGATAGGAGCGGAAGAAAATCTGCATAAGATACTGTTCGATAAACTCATTGCCAAGGGGGTATTGAAATGAACTTTTTATATCCTCTCGGGCTTTTGGGACTTATCGGCGTACCCATTCTCGTTATTATTTATATCATCAAAAACAAATACCTCGAACAGACGGTCTCCTCGACGTATTTGTGGACGCTTTCCAACAAATTTTTAAAACGGAAAAATCCCATCAGCAAGCTGACGGGTATCATCAGTCTTATCTTGCAGATTTTAGCGGTCGTATGTATTTCGCTCGCGATCGCGCACCCCTCCGTCGTGCTTGCCAACGCGGCGTACGAGTATTGCTTTATCCTCGACGCGTCGGGCAGTATGAATATGCAAAAGGACGGCGTGACGAGATTCGAACGCGGCAAAGCGGCGATCGCGGATCTGATAGAGAACTCCGTGGACGGGAGCGTGTTCACGCTCGTGTATCTGGGTAACGGTACGAATATCCTGTTCGAGCAGTTGGCGGATAAAGAACAGGCGCTTTCCATTCTCGACGAAACGGAAGTGTCCTACGATACCGCGGAATATACCGACGCGATCGGTATCGCGCAGGGCTATTACGATAATAATAAGGCTTTGCAAGCGTACCTCGTAACCGATACCAAATTCGAAAAAACGAAAAATATCAACGTCATCAACGTCTCCGCGGGCGAGAGCAATTACGCGGTCTCGGACATCACGCATACTATCGTGGACGGGTATCTGACCGTCAGCGGTAACGTCATATCCTACGATAAAGGTACGACTTTGACGGTGAACGTGTATACCAACGGCGACAGCATAAACGTCAAAGGTACGCAGAGCGTGGAAACGAAGAAAGAGGAGCTTACTCCTTTCACCGTGACCTGTTCTGTCGACGGCTTTTCCTCGTTGCGGGTAGAGGTAGCGGAAACGGACGCGCTGTCGCAGGATAGCGAATACGTGATCTACGACGCGACGAGCGACGAAAATACGTATAGGACCTTGATCGTAAGCAAGACGCCGTACCTCATCAAACAGGCTTTGCGAACGGTCGTCACGTCGGAGATAAACACGGTCGACCCCGACGAGTATTCGGAACGGACCTCCGGTTACGGTCTGTACATATTCGATTCGTATAGCCCGATGGAATACCCCACGGACGGCGCGATCTGGCTTATCAATCCCGCCGATCTGAAAAATTCCAAAGCCGCGGGCTTTACCGTTCAAAACCAGGAAGAACTGGAATCTTCCGATAAACTCACGCTTTCCACGTCCACCTCGTCGGCGGTGCAAAAACTCAAAGAAAACTTGCAGGAAAGCGAATATATCTACGTGAAAAAATATTTGCAATGCTCGCCGTTTACGAGCTATACCACGTTGTATTCCTATCAGAGCCACCCCGTCATCTTTACGGGCATGAATACGTACGGTAACCGCCAGACGGTGTTCGCGTTCAGTTTTCACGACTCTAATATCACGATGCTGTATAACTATATCCCGCTCTTTCAAAACTTCGTCAAATATTCCTTCCCCGATCTCGTGGATAAAACGGACTATATTTGCGGCGAGATAGCGGACGTGAACGTGGTCGCGAACTGCGAAAGTATTCGCGTGGAATCTCCGAGCGGCAGTATCTCTTATTTGGATACAAATAACGCGACGGCAAGACTTACTTTGACCGAAGTCGGCACGTATACCGTCACGCTTAACATAGGCGACCGCCAACGCACGGTCTATCTCTACTCAGCAATGACGGTAGCCGAACGCGTACCCGTCGTCACCGTAGAGGGCGAGATCCGTTTGCAGGGTATGCCGACCAAAAACGGCTTTGACGGCACGTACGATCTGATGACCGTACTGTTCATACTGCTCGCGCTGATATTTATTGCGGATTGGGGGGTGTATTGTTATGAAAAACATCAGCTTCAATAATCCGTATTTAATGCTCGTATTCATACCTTTGCTGCTTGCGATCGTCGTACCGTTCGTACTCGCGTTCCGCAAAGCGCATAAAGGCAAAGGCACGATCGCGTCCTTGGTTTTGCATATCCTTATCGCGGCTTGCGCGTCGGTGGCGTTGGCGGGTCCGACCCAAACGACCGTCATCACCCAAACGGAGATCGTCGTCGTAGCCGACATCTCCTATTCCGCACAGGAAAATCTCTCCACGATCGACGGCTATATCGACGGCGTACGCAAAAACGCGCCTAAAAACTCCTCGATCGGTCTTGTCTGTTTCGGCGGCGACTACGAACTCGTCACCCCCCTCGGCGGCACGCTCAAAAGCGTTTCGGCCGCTAACGTCGATAACGGCGCGACGGACATCTCTTCCGCCCTCGACTACGCGGCGACCCTGTTCGGCCGCGATACCATCAAACGTATCGTCCTCATAACCGACGGTAAAGAAACGGCGAGCGACGCGACCGCGAAACTCATCGCCTCCGTCGAAAGCCTGTACGCGCAGAATATCTATCTCGACGCCGTGTACGTGGACGATAATATCAAAACGGACACACAGGAAGTCCAGATCACGGGCGTGACCTTCAAAACCTCCACCTACGTGGACCACGCCGCGACCGCGGACGCCCTTATTCAGTCGAATAACGAAACGGAAACGCCCGTAACGCTGACGTTGTATCAGGGCGAAAAACAAATCAAAAAGAAGACCCAACGCCTCACCAAAGGCTATAACGTGGTCAATTTCGACCTTCCCACCGATACGGAAGGGGAATTCGATTACGAACTCCGCGTCGATACCGCGGATAAGACGGCGGATTCTTCCTCGTATAATAACGTTTATAAATTCACCCAGACCGTAAGCGGCAAAATGAACGTGCTTTTGATCAGCTCCAACGCCGACGACCTCGCGTTCATCGAGGAACTTTACGGCGATACGGCGGAGATCGACGCGTATATCAATAAATCCGCCGTGCCTTGCGTGGTGGAGGACCTTTGCGAATACGACGAGATCGTGCTTTCGAACGTGAATATCCTCGAAGATATTTCGAACGTTACCTCGTTCGTCGACGCGCTCGATAAAGCCGTTTCTAAATTCGGCAAAAGCCTCGTCACGTTCGGCGATACCAAGATCCAGGAAAAAGAAGACGATAAACTCGCCAAATTCGAAAGCCTGCTCCCCGTCGAGTTCGGCAATTCCAAACAGGACGAAAAGGTATTCGCCATCGCCATCGACTGCTCCCGCAGTATGGATAACGTCTCCCGTTTGATAAAAGCCAAACAGATCGCCGTTCAGCTCGTCAACCTCCTTGCTCCCGAAGACGAAGTGTTCGTTTATTACTTCTCCGATAGGATCGCAAAATGCGAAAACTCCGGTACAGTCAAAACCAACCGTACCAAACTCATCGACGAGATCAACGCTCTTGAACCTATGCAGGGCACGGCGATCGGCAAAATGCTCGCGACGATAAAAGAGACCCTGCTCGGCGAACACTATCAAAAAAAGGAAAGACAGGTAGTTCTCATCAGCGACGGCAAATCCTTCGCATTCGAGGACTATAACCCCGTGACCGTCACGAAACAAATGCAAGCGGACGGCGTAGTGACCTCCGCCATCAACGTGTTCCGTAACGACGGCGCGGCGGCGCTCCAAGCCATAGCGGCGGCGGGCGTACCCGACGGCGAAGGCCCTAAATATTACTACTTGGGCGCGAACGACTCCGTGTCCGAACTCGTGTTCGGCGAGATCGCGAACGAGATCACCGAAACGGTCATCGAGGAATACTCCCCCGTCGAGATCAAGACCCGTAAAGACGCTACGGCAAAAGGCTTGACAAGCCTACCCGCCGTCTACGGTTTCGTAAGCTCCACGGAAAAATCCGACGCCACCGTCGTCCTTTCCGCAACGTATACCCGTAAAAGCGGCACGACCGCGGAAATGCCCCTGTACGCGTACCACTCGTACGGCAACGGCACGGTCGCCTCGTTCACGTCCACGCTCACAGGTCAATGGACAATGGGCTGGACGGCTACCGACAGTAGCGGCAGAACGTTCTTTAAGAACGTGTTCTCGGCGACTACCCCCGATGAAAAGGTCAACTATCCGTATATGATGACCATCGATTCCGACGGCACGTACGCGACCGTCGAAGTCGCCCCCGCGACCCTCAAACCCGACGGCGTAGCTACTGCGGAGATAACCTCGCCCGACGGCACGACGACCACGCAAAAACTTACCTTCGATTCCACGAAATACTTCTATAAATTCGAAACGCACGATTGCGGCAAATATACCGTCAAAATAACGTATACGTACGAGGATAAGATATATACTTCCCAAAAATCTTTCAATATCTCTTATTCCCCCGAATACGACAGTTTTGCGACCTATAACGCAGGCTCTCTGTACTCGACCATTCGCGACCGCGGCACCGTCACCGAAGACGCCGTGCCTTCCCTCGAAAATAACGAAAAGGAAGTCGCGACCTACGAACAAAACCTGACCCCCGCGCTGATGATCGCGGCAGTCGCGCTGTTCGTTCTCGACGTCATCGTGCGTAAGCTCCGTTGGAAAGATATAACCAACCTCTTTAAACGTAAGAAAAAGGGAGGTGCGAAATGATAAAACATAAAAAACGTTTCACTCTCTTTGTAACCGTCCTTTTGAGTCTTCTCCTCGCGCTCTGCTCCTGCGGCACGTATAACCCCGCCACGGGCGGCTGGTTCGGCGGCGGCAACTCGGGCGGAACTTCGGGCGGAACTTCCGACGACCCCGTGATCGACTACACCGACGAGGACCTGTTCAGCGTAACGCTGAAAATGAACGGCGGCGACTACGTTCCCACCGACGGTCTTACGATCGAGGCGGTGTGGACCCGCGACGACGGTCAGAGCTTGCATAAAGCCACCGTCGGCGACAACGGTATCGCGTTCGTGGACGGACTTGACGGCGACTATACCGTCACGTTGACCGCCCTTCCCGACGGCTACGCCTACGACCCCAACGGTCAGGCGACGGACAATTATAACCGTCATATCACCATCGATCTCCGTACGATCACGGTCGTTGACGATCCCGATAAAGGAACGTCTGTATATAACAGTTATAACATTACGAGAACGGGCGTATATCAAATCGAGCTTTCAAGCGTGGAGGATATCAGATATTTCTGTTATGAACCGAAAGCGGCGGGCGTATATTCTATCGTGTCCTGGGCAGATATCAATAAAGCGGAAATAAATCCGAAACTTGATTATTATTACGGTATGATACAAACGGGGTTCAGGTTCGCATACGAGCTTGACGACGGCGGCGCTGAGGGCGCGTATACCAAGAATTTTAAGTTCGAAATAGAGATCAAAAACGATAATTATGTCGGACAGGAATTTACCGTCGGTATCAAAGCCGAATCCCGTAAAGACGAATGGCCCGTAACGATGCTTTTTGCCGTTTTGCGAAACGGCGACTTCGATAACGAAGACAAGAGCACCGACCTCGTTATCCCCACCGAAGACTTCGTGGGTAAACGCGAAAAATACGGTACGCACGAATACGTCGGCTATACGTTCGTCGGAGCGGAAGAAGTCCGCAAGAATAACGCGGGCGTAACGTTCAACGTATTCGATCAAAGCTTGTACGGTCTCAATCCCGAAGACGGTTGGTATCACAAGCTCGAAGACGGTCAGCCCACGGGTCCGATCCTGTATGCGAAGATCTCGCAAGCTTGCCGATTTATCGATCTCCCTTTGTCGACCGTTGAATATCAAGGCAATAAAATGCTGACGGTCAACGGCGAAAACTATAAATTCTTCATCGAGGGCAGGGGCAGTTTTGCCAAAGGAAACAGCTACTTCTGCGTATGGGATGTGTTCGGCTCAGTCTATTGCCCGTGTATGAGAGCGGGTAATTGTATCGGTGCTTGCGCGCTCGGTTGTACCAACTGCCACGAACAATGCCGCAACGTAGATCCCAAAGTTCTCACAAGCTACGGCTACGCCGATTTTTGTAATTCCGACGGCGTGTATCCCGTAACCAAAGAACTCCAACTTTTCTTGCAGGCGTTGAGCAATTCCCAAAGATACTTTATGGACGGCGAGGGATTTGTGGAAACGAGCGATAGGATCTCGGTATATTCGGACGAGGAGTCGCAATGGCTGTTCGTTTGCGGGTACTATAAAAAAGCGAGTTAAACTCGCGATTACTACTTACGGTTTCAATGAACTTTGAAATAGATCGACAAAAAAATTTTTTTAAGGAGGCTTTTATGAAAAAGAAAAGCTTAATGTTACTCTTTTGCATTCCGTTCTCGTTCGCGCTCGGCGGGTTTGCAGCTTGCGAAGATGACTGTGACCATGACTTCGCAGACACGCTTTCTTCGGATTCCCAGTATCACTGGTACGCGGCTACCTGTGAACATACGGACGTGAAGGGCGATCAAGAACCCCATAAAGACGCGGACAACGACGGCGTTTGTGACGTTTGCGGCTATGACGGCTCGCATACGCACGAATACGAAACCGAATGGACGATCAGCCAAACCCATCACTGGTACGCGGCGACTTGCACGCACAGCGTGACC
The DNA here is from genome assembly GCA_045124465.1 of Candidatus Scatosoma sp. Classification (GTDB taxonomy): domain Bacteria; phylum Bacillota; class Clostridia; order Christensenellales; family Borkfalkiaceae; genus Scatosoma. The sequence continues at coordinate 14,698 of JBGVLV010000031.1, read as the reverse complement.
AAGGATAAAGCGGAACACGTGGACGAAGACAACGACGGCAGATGCGACGTTTGTCTGTTCGACAAAGGTCACGTATGCGAATACGCGACGGAATATGCGACGAGCGAAACGCAACACTGGCTCGCAACGACTTGCGGTCACGCGTATGAGAAAGAAGACCACGTAGACGCGGACGGAAATAATATGTGCGACGTTTGCGGCTACGATCTGTATACCGATCTTTCGAACGTTATTTCCACGGTTACGTCCTCCACGGCAAAAGCCAAAGTCGCAAGCGGTTCTTCTACCTACGAATACCTTGACTGGACTTATAATTTACAAAGTAAAGTAACCAGCTCCTATGAGTATGGTAGCGATAATTATACCAAAATCGTGAACGGCGCATACGGCACGACGAAACATTACACCATGTTGAGCGAAACAAAGGGATTTGTAATGAATGTTGATGATAGCGGTAACGTAACCCGTGATGCGGATCCGAATCTTGACGAGGCGAACGGTGTAGGCTACTCTCTCAGCGTATTAGGGCCAAACGCTTATGGTGCGGAGGAGTTGATTTCTGCGCTTTATGATGCCGTAAGCGGAGAAAACGGTAGCGTATTTGAATATTCGGACGGCTGTAAAAACGGTACGTACTGGATGAGTTTCCTGTATTTCGGTAGCTATAATCAAAAATACGTGGTTGAATTCAAAACGAGCGACGACGCTATTTCGGAAGTAACGATAAAAATTGTCGAATACGGTAGCAATGAACTTGTTGTCAACCAAAAAGACGGCGTAGTATCTTCGTACTACTTTACCGACAGAGCGACGGGATATTGTTTCTATCGTTATACCATTAAACAGACTATCGCAACGAGAACGGCGAAAAATCCTTATTCCGTAGATACCTATCTTTTTGACAGTTTGACGGTGAAAGATAGCAAGGGTAATACTGTTGAAGAAGGCGGTACGGTGACCGTTGAGGCGTCGGATAGTTCGGTATTTACGGTCAGCTTTGATGAAAAGTATAACGACTATCAGACTTATAACACGGTAGAGGTTACGAGTACCGGTTCGGCTTATCAAGATTATCAATTTGGTAGTTGGACGGGTATAAGCTATAACTCGACGACGAATACGTATGACTTCTCGTACATAGCATTGAAAGGCGGTACGTATACGGTAACGGTCGAAGGGGATAGATGCTCCGTTTCGTTCGAAGTGGTTGCAACGTATAAGGCGGTAACTTCGATCACGCCTTGTGTGGATAGCAGTTATTATCCTGCAACGACGGCGAAGGCGTTTGTGGGTTCGCCTTTGAGAGTTACCGCAACGGTAAACAGTGGCGCGGAACGTAAATATACGGTGACGGCTGCGGCAACCGACTCGGCAAACGATAACGCTTATACGTTAGAGGCAGACGATATCGACTATTTGTTCACGGCAAGTGCAGAGGGTACTTACACGCTTACGTTTACGGCGGATAACGATACGACGGTTACGGAGACGATGACGGTTACGGTCGTGCCTGCACCTAAGATCGATGAGATCCTGAACGGATATAAAACGGCTTTATCCAACTATGGGGCAATTATGGCGGCAACGTTTACGCCTGAAAGCGCGGGCGCGACCAGCGGTACGGTTGTCCTTTATGGATACTTTGAAGATAATTACTCTATGACCACGTACGAGGAAACGGTAAGCGCTTCGTATTCTTATAATGCAGAGTATGATAGTATCGTTCTTACGAATGCAAGCAACTCTCATTTTATGCTTTCTTTCGATGAAGACTACAATTTGATGATAAAGTGGTACTATGATGAAATTTACTCGTATTATTATGAAGAGGGTATGCTTGAAGAAACAGACCCTGTTTTGGGAACGAACACTATGGCGACGTACAGAAAATATACCAGCACGAGCGATCCTCGTTATCTTCTTGTCTTGAATGCGGACGGAACGGGTTCGTATGCGAGACAAACGTTTGCTAATTTGAGTTGGACGACGAATGCCTCCGCGATCTTTATGTATACGTTGGCGGAAACGGCTGACGGTTATGCGGTTACGTTCACGTTGGATAGCGGTGTTGATTGTGCGGAATTCGACGTAGAGAAGACGGATTGTTCGATTACGCTTGGTAGTCTTTACGTAAACAACGTAATATCGCTTACGTTGGTGCTTGACGGTACGGAAACGGAAATCGAATTGACGTGGTACGAATAATCGGTTAGATTGTTTGATCGATTAAACAAAGCGAACTGAAAAAAAGCTGTCCGAGGTCCCCTCGGACAGCTTTTTTCATGCAAAAAAAGGGGGCGGGCTTTGGTCATTGCGAGCCGTAGGCGTGGCAATCTTTGAGATTACTTCGCTCCGCTCGTAATGACGGTGGGACGGGGGAGGCGTTGCTCGTAATGACGGAAAAACGCCCCCGTCATTCTGACAGGGGCGGGTATAGCGCGGCTTGAATATAAGTTATAAATTCTCGTGGTCGAGTATCCATTGTAAGAGTTCTTGGTATTCCATTTCGCCTTGGGCAAGTTTTAAGCCGACGGAAATAATATCTTCGTCCGTAATTTCCAAGTAAATACCGTTGATTTCCAAAAAGGCGAGTAATACGTACATACCGATACGTTTATTCCCGTCGACGAACGCGTGATTAGAAATAAGACCGCAGGTGAGTCTTGCGGCTTTTTCTTCCTTGGTGGGGAAAAGTTCTTTGCCGTCGAACGTGGCATAACAGGCATTCAGCGCGGAATCGAGCAATCCGAAGTCGCGTATGCCGTCCTCACCGCCCGTTTGTTCGATGAGAAGTTGGTGTAACAGCAGTACTTTATCCGATTGAAATTTGATCATTTTGCGAGTTCCTCAAAAGCTTTGCGGTGACGGTCTAACACACGTTTTGCCACAATATCGATCTTTTCGTCGTCCGTCAGTTCGAGGACGGGGTTTTCGTCGAGGTTGACGAGCATATATTTAGGTCTATTATTTTTGAAAATAACAACGCTACCCTGTTTATCCGCTATGCGTGTAGCCTTAGAGAAGTTCTGATTCGTTTCAGACACCGATAAGATTTGTTTCGTATCTATTAACATAATAATACCTCCTATCTTTATTATACCAGTATTATAGCTAAAAATCAACCTATTTTAAAAAAATTTTTATATTTTTACAAATTATTGAGATTACTTCGCTCCGCTCGTAATGACGGTGGGACGGGGGAGGCGTTGTTCGTAATGACGGAAAAACGCCCCTGTCAGAATGACAGGGGCGGGAATTATGTTTTTTGAATTTTAATCGGTCACGACGACGTCAAGGGTTTTAATCAGACGATCGTTGGAGAGATATAACGCTCTATCCGTTTTTTCACCGTTTACCGTGAACGTTCTTTTGCCCGCGCCTATGTTCTCGTAGCGCAGACGGATCACGCTGTTCTTTACTTTGAGGCTGATCTCCGCGTTGGCAAAGGGCATATATTTGGACGGGGATACCGTCAGACCGTTCAGGTCGGGACGGATACCGAACACGTACCAAACGAGCGTTTTTATAAGTACGTTCGCGCTGCCCGTGAACCAGTCGCTCATCGAACCGCCGTCCAGACCGAGTTCTTCGTTATACGAATAACTGTTGCTCATTATAAACGGCGTAGTCGTAATAAGAGAGTGGGTGAGCGGGAGGACTTTTTTCAGTTGAGCGAAAGCGAGTTTGCTCTCGTTCATACCGAACAAAGACCAAATCCCGAACATGGTCGCGTGTACGTACGTAGCGGCGTTTTCCGCCGTGCCTTTGGGCAGATTGACGATCCTGCCCACGCCTTTCGTGCCGGGCGCGAAGTAGGGTTCGAAGGTCTTTAAGCCGTATTTGCCGTCCAGTCTTTGGTATGCGGCGAGTATATCCCGCCCGATACTCTCGTCGTGTTTATACATACCCGAAATGACCCAAAAGGCGTTTGCGGCAAGACCGTCGCGGGATCGTCCGTCTACGTCGGAATAACTGCCGACCTTATAGGCGCGTTCATCGCCCCAGCCGTGCAATATCTTTCTGTTGCCGTTCCCGTCCGTTTCGACGGCGTACGTTTGCAGTCCGTTTTTCAGCTCTGCCGCTACTTTGAGGTAGCGGTCTTTTTGCTTGAATCTATCGCCGTATTTTCCGACGATTTCGAGCATTTCCCCGAGGTTTTTATACAAGTGCAGCGACGCCATCACGGAAACGCCCGAACCGAATTCCCGTTCGGGATCGGCGGACACGCCCAGTCCGTCCAGAGCGTCGTTCCAGTCGCCGTACAGCGCGCGCAGGCATTTGGTTTTGGGATCGATATTGACGATGAGATAATCGACGATACGGCAGAGGTGTTCGGCGACGGAGTTACGTTCTTCGACTGCCTCTACGCGGTTTCTGCCGACGATCTTATAATACCCGCATACTTCGTCGAGTATGGAATAGTCGCCCGTAAAGGCGAGATATGTATATACGGTAGATACGATCCAGTTGCCCTGATCGATAAACGCGCGGGTATCCATTTGCGGCAAAGCGCCTTTGGCGGGAATGGAGTACTGTCTGGGCGGTCTGCCGCTGGGGTCGATGAAATCGAAAAGTTCGAGCAATTTTTTCCGACTGTCGCGGGGGTTCCACATCAAAGCCGCCTCGATCTGTTGCACCACGTCGCGCACGCCCAACAGCGAAACGCCGCTGTTTTTCGCGAGCGCGGCGAATTCGACCTGCCGTTCCACGTTTTTGACGAATTTGGTGAAAGTCGTTCCGTTCAGACCGTCGTTCGTCCAGTCGCCGAACTGCATATTCAGCATTTCGTCGGAGCCGAATTTGCGTTCGTCCGCTATTTTCGCCTCGTTTACGCAGGTATCGGCGTATTCCGCGGCGGGGGGAGCGACGAGGCTTTCCGCCGTTTTGGGGTCGAACGCGTATTCCGCCACGTAATCGATAACGGCGAACCCGTCTTTTTCGAGGTCGACGACGTATATATCGCCCGCCGCGGCGGTGTCGTCGAATTTACAGATCTTCGCCTGTTTTTCGAAATGACCGCTAAACAGCGGCGTCGCGCAACAAAGAGGGGTCACGTACCCGCCCGTGAAATCGGAGCGGGAGCAGGTATGCTCGGCGTACACCGTATTAGCTTTTACGGAGCGGTTAACGATACCGAAATTAGTGAGATGGGTGGTTCGGTCGAGATCCTCTACGCTTTCGAAGAGAAAACCGCAATCGGTGCTTTTGCATTGTTTGAACCATTTTGTTTCCACGTTTTCGCCCGCCTGGTGCATAAGAAGGCAGTTAAAGAACGCGGAGAGCTGTACTTTCGCGGGGTTATCCGAAACGTTGAGCGCGCACAGCGAGAACACGGCTTTTTTATCCTTGGACACGAAAGCGCGGAGCGCGTAAACGATCTCAGGCGTTTCCGTTACGTAATACACGGCTTGCGGCGTGTATACGGTGAAACGTTTCACGTCCGTTTCCACGGGCTGACGGGCTACGCCGGTGACGGACACGGGGACGAAGGCGCCGTCCTTTTCTTTTGCGCCGAAGAACGCGACGTACGGTTCTTTGCCCTCGCTCGCGGGCGAGATCGGCGGCGAGAAAACGCTCTGTTTCTTACAAGAACCCACCCTCGCAAGATATATCCGTATCCGCGAAACGGATGAAAAGAACGCTACGTGGGCGGCGTTGAAAGAGGTGCGTTGGAACGTGGACGCGCAGGTCGCGGGCGAGGTATCGACGAATATCGAATACGCGGCGGACGGCGACGAGGATACCTATCTCGATTTGGAAACGGCGGACGGCGGCGAGCGCACGATCACGTTGGATCTGAAAGAGGTCGTCGAGGTAAAAGATATTTTCGTGCTTTCCGGCGGAACGTGGGGAGACGCGATCTCCGCGATGGAGATATACTATTCCGAGGACGGCATAGCGTACGAAAAGCTCGGCGATTACGACGGGGACGGTAAGTTCGAGATAACGCTCGACGAGAGCGTGAACGCGAGATATATCAGACTTAACGTGACAAGTTCGGGTTGGGTAACGTTAAAGGAATTTTCGGTGAATAAAAAATGATGAAAAACGTATGTAAAAAATGTGCGACGGCGGTAACGGTTTTATGCCTGTTGGCAAACGGTTTCGGCTACGCCTCGTCCGCGCCCGCGCAAGCGGCGCTTTCGGAACAAACGCCGACGGCGACGGTTGCGGAAGAAACAAGTTCGAGAGCGGAATTTTCGGACGGGGAACTCGTCAATACGTACTATCAGATGGATAGCGCGATAAGAAATCAGCCTACCGTCGTGCTCGACGGCGTGGACGAGAAAACGATCGCGGCGGCGGTGCAAGCGACGGAAAAGCCTTCTAATATCATTCTGCGTTTTGACGGGGACGGGAATATCGTCGCCGCGAACGGCGACGTCATCGGTTCGTTTGAAAACGTATGGCGTACCTATCTTCGGAACAAGTGTATCCCCGTTTTGCGGATAGAGGACGAAGGGGCGGCGGATAAGTTCATTGCGCTTACGGAGGAATTCGCGTTGCTGGATATGTCCGTAATGAGCGGCGACGCGGCGTTGCTCAAAAAGATACGCACGGCGGCTACTTGGGTACGCGGGATCCTTCGATTGGAAAACGCGACCGACGTCGCGCAGGCGGTAGCTACGGCGAATAAAAGCTATGCCGCGACGGTGATGATCGATCAAAAAGACGCCACGCTCGAAACCGTGAATTATATATAGGCGCGATTTAAATCGGTATGGGTGAACGTGGACGGTTACCGCGCGGCGGACGTTTATTACGCGATCAACAGCGGCGCGTTCGGTATCGTTTCGCAGTATACCGAGGACGTATACGAACTGTTTTCCGCGTACGAGAGCGACAGTATTACGCGAACGCCGTATAACGTGGCGCACAGAGGCTGTCCGACCGTAGCGAACGAAAACTCGCTTAGCGGCGTGCGGTACGCTTTGGAAAACGGCGCTACGCATTTGGAACTGGACGCATATCTTACGACCGACGGCGAAGTCGTTATGATGCACGATTCCGATATTTCCCGTACGACGAACGGCGAGGGCAGGGTGGAGAGCTATTCGCTCGCACAGCTCAAAGAGTTCGATCTCGATCTGTTCGAACCGTATGAAAAGATCCCTACGTTGAACGAAGTGCTCGACGAGATAGCGGATACGGACGTCGTGTTGGTGCTCGAAATAAAATCGGCGAAGACGGCGATCGTGCAAAAGGTCAAGGAATTGTTGGAAACTTACGGCGCAACGGATAATTGCGTAGCGATCACGTTCGATAAGAACATTCTCGCGGCGTTGCGCGACGCGTTGCCGGAAACGCCCGCCGCATATTTGGAAAATTCTTCCGCCGTCAACGTGAACACTTTGTCCGAATTTTTGCAGACGCTCGGGGAATATAACGCGGTCGCGGATAAAAACTACGAACAAGGCACGACGAGTTCTTTCGATCGGTATTTAAAGGACAGAGGAATGGCGGGTTGGTACTGGACCTTTAAAGACGAGAGCGCGTTGGAGATCGGCAAAAAGCTCGGTTTTGTCGGGCTTACGAATAACGTTGCCGAAACGTGGAAGGACGAGGTGCGTTTCATAAAAGGCGGAAAAGCCGAAACGTTTGCGATCGGGGACGAAACGGAACTTACGCTCACAACGTACGCGGGCGAGGAAAAGACGGTGACGGGCGAGATCTTCTATTCGAAGAAAACGCTCGGCGGTTACTATCTCGTATCCCGTTATAACGCAAACGGCGTATATTTGTATACGCAGACCTATTTCGTAAACGTATAATTCTTGTTTTGCCTTTATTGCGACCTTCCCCGTCATTCTGGCTCTCCCCGTCATTCTGAACGAAGTGAAGAATCCCCCGAAAGAAAGCGCGGAAAATTTATAATAAATTATTTCCCGCTTTTGAAATAGTGTTGATTTTGGGAAATAAATATGCTATAATAAAAACAGTAGCTATTACGGGAGGAGAAAGTATGAACAAATTCAAGAGATTTGCGGCGGCGGTCTTGTCGCTTTGTATGTGTTTCGGCGCGGTCGGCGCGCTTGCGGCGTGCGACGACGAACCCGAAACCGAGCAACCGCAAACGCCCGCGACTTTGAAAGGGGATTTTGTCATAACGGTAAAAGACGATAAAGGCGCGGCGGTTGCGGACGTGGAATTTGCCGTATATTCGAGCGCGACAGACGCGAAAGTCGCGGACTTGAAAACGAACGCCGAGGGTAAGGCGACGGTGCGCCTCGATTACGCTATGTACTACGTGAAATTGAACAGCGCCTCCCTGCCCGCGCAGCATTTCCCCGACGCGTATCTTTGGGAGGACGTGAAGATCGACGGCACGGACGATGCGTTGGAGATCGTTTTGGAAGATACCACGCCCGACGGCTCGGAATTAAAACCGTTCACGCTCGTGGTGAACGACGACGGGAACTCGACGGTGACGTTAGCCGCGAACGCGGAATACTATTATATAGTACGTTATCAAGAGGGCGCGAAACTGGTGATCGAGAGCGAGAGCGTGCAAGTAAAACTGTCCGCTCAAAGCGAGTGGCAAGAGGCGGTAAACGGCGTGCTTACGGTAGTTTTGGAAGTAGAGGGCACGAACATTGACGCGGGAAGAACGTTCATACATTTCCAGATCAAGAACACGACGAGCGCGGAATTGAGCGTTACCGTCACGTTAGACGTTCCTGCTACGGAAGAATAACAAAATAAAAAAGAGCGATCCGCTTACGGAGTTTGAACTCCGTAAGCGGATCTTTTATACTCGGACGGGGAAACGCCCACGTACTTTTTAAATAACCGACTGAAATACAACGGGTCGTCGTAGCCCACGGCGTTGGCTGTTTCGGCTACGTTGTAGTTTTTCGTTTCGAGCAACGTTTTCGCATTCGCCATACGCAGGGACAGGATATACTGCATAGGCGTGACCTTTACGATTTCTTTAAACCGCCGAATGAACCAACACGGGCTGATATGCAAAGACTTGGCATATTCCTCGATCCGAATGTTTTCGGCGTAATTTTCGTTGAAATAATGCGTTGCGCGCTCGATCTCGTTCAAAGCGTTCGCGCCCGCGCGGTTGCCCTCTTTCAAGTAACGGTCGATAAGAAGGAAATTGTGCCGTAACAGAATGGTGAGGAGTTCGGAATAGTTCTCGCGGCAGAGCTGTAACTCGCGTATCATCTGTTCGAACAGCCATTGATAGTCGGGAGAAGTCCCCGAAAAGAACACGTTCCCGCACTTGGGTAAGCCGTACCGTTCGAGAACGTTTTCCACCTCGCCGCCCGTGAAATGCACCCAGTACACGCGGCATTTATCCTCGGGAAAATAGGTATATAATTGCGGCTCGTACGGACGGAACAGGACCATCTCCCCGCGTTTCACGATCCGTACCGCGCCGCGGAAACGGAACTTTGCCTTGCCCTCGGCTATGTATAAAAGCTGATAATCCTTTCTGCCGTTCGGTCTGTTCGTCCGAATGATCGGACCGCTGTCCACGCGATAGTACCCGCAACTGGTGACGACGAGCGGTGAACGCTCGTCCTTGATCGGGGTCATAGAGTTATGCAAATAGGCGACGTTCGCGTACATACGTTGCTCCTTTTAAACGTTGTATGATTATATTATATATAAATAACGGGCATTTTGCAAGTATTTACTATCATTTTATCCATATTCGCATTGATAAAGTCTATCGGTTTTTTTACGGATAGGTATTGATTTTTCGGGCGGGATGGGATATAATAAAAGCAAGAAACAGCGAGGAGTAAAGCCATGCAAACAAGGAAAGAATACGAAAGTTTCGAGCGCGTCGGGGTCGAACCGCATAGGAGCTACTATATCCCGTTCTTGGAAACGGACAAGGTCAAATACCGTTACGGGATCGTGGACAGAAATTCAAGCTCCCGTTTTACCTCTCTTGACGGCGTTTGGCAGATCAGACAACACAAAAACGTAAAGGAAGTGGACGTAAACGAGGAACTCGTAGAAAACATACCCGTTCCCGCGTGCGTGCAAATGCACGGCTACGACCGTCTGCAATACATAAACGTTCAGTACCCGATGCCCGTAACGTTGCCGCACGTGCCTTTGGATAACCCCTGCTGGCACTACCGCCGCAAGTTCTCGCTCGATAAGAAAGCGGGGGAGCGGTACTACCTCGACTTCGAAGGCGTAGACAGCGCGTTCTATCTCTATGTCAACGGCGAATACAAAGGGTATTCGCAGATTTCCCACGCGACGAGCGAGTTCGACGTCACCGAGCTTGTCCAAAGCGGCGAGAACGTACTCGACGTCGTCGTTCTGAAATGGTGCGTTTCGACCTATCTCGAATGTCAGGACAAACTCCGTTTTTCGGGCATATTCCGCAGCGTATATCTTTTGACCCGTCCGACGGCGCATATCACCGACTACCGCGTTACGACCTCGTTCCACGGCGGCGACGGGATCCTGACCTTCGCCAACGAGGGCGAAGTGGACATACGGCTCGTATTCGGTCGGAAAACGGCGTTCGTGAAAGCGGGCAAGCGGGTGGAGCTTTGCGTTGAGAACGCAAAAAAATGGACGGCGGAAACGCCCGTTTTATACACGCTCGAACTGTACGCCGCGGGCGAAAAGATCGTGGAAAAAGTAGGATTCCGCGAAGTGCGGATCGACGGCAAGGTTTTCAAGATCAACGGGGCAGGTACGAAGTTAAAGGGCGTAAACCGTCACGATTTCAACTGCAAGACGGGCGCGACGGTCACGCTCAAAGACCTTGTTTGCGACTTGCGGTTGATGAAAGAACTCAACGTGAACGCGGTCAGGACCTCGCACTATCCGAATATGCCCGAGTTTTATCAGCTCTGCGACAGGTTCGGTCTGTACGTGATGGACGAGGCGGATCTCGAAATGCACGGCGCGTGCGCCCGCGACGGGGGATACGACCTTAAACTTTGGTCGGAGTACGCGGAAAATACCTTCTTCGAAAAGGGTATTACCGACCGTCATACCGCGCTTGTGGAACGGGACAAAAACCGTCCGTGCGTTATCATTTGGTCGCTCGGGAACGAGAGTTCGTTCGGGAAAGCGTTTTTCGCGGGCGCGAAGTATATCCGCAAATGGGACAAGACGCGACCCGTGCATTACGAGAATTTGCAAGTGGCGGATAAGAAGTACTACTATTCCAAGCTCGTGGATATGGTGAGTATGATGTATCCGAGTTTGGAGCGAATGAAAAAGGACGTGCTCGAAAACCCGAAAGAAACGCGGCCGTACGTGCTTTGCGAGTACACGCACGCGATGGGAAATTCCTGCGGGGATATCGCCGCATACTGGGATATCATTTATAACAACGAACAATGTATGGGCGGATTCGTCTGGGAATGGGCAGATCACGGTATCAAGACCAAAAAAGGCTTTTTGTACGGCGGCGACTTCGGCGAAAAGGAGGGCGAACACGACGGCAACTTCTGTTGCGACGGGCTTTTGACCCCCGACAGAAAACTCAAATCCGCCGCTTTGGAAATGCAAGCGGTATACGGCGGTAAAACAAAATCGGAGCTTTTGCCCGTGGCGATACCCGCCGTCAAACCGACCGCAAACCGCCTCGAAATTTCGGTGAACGAATATACGGGTGCGCTCGTTTCCCTCAGAGCGGACGGGAAAGAGGTGCTTAAAAACCCCGTGGAACTGAATATCACCCGTTATACGGACAACGACCGCAACCTGCTTTGGCGTTGGAACGGGCATTACCGTTTGAACGAATGCAGACCGCAGATCTACGCTTGCGAAAAGACGGAAAACGGCTACGTATTCCAAGGCTCGTTGGCGGCGAATTGCCGCATGCCCGTCGCGGACTTTACTTTGAAATACGCCGTTTCGGGCGGTAGCCTGATTGTAGAACTTTCGTATAAGGTCGCCGACTGGGTTAAGGACCTGCCGAGATTCGGGTTGGAGTTCGCCGTGGCAAAAGAATATTCGGCGTTCTCGTACGTGGGATTCGGACCGACCGAGAGTTACGCGGACAAGAAAGCGGCTTGCGGGTACGGTCTGTTCGAGGGCGACGCGCAGACGAATTACAATAAAAACTACGTTCGGCCGCAGGAATCGGGCAGTCATTACGCAAGCGAATACCTTTGCGTGAAAGACCTGTTTAAACTGACCGCCGAAAAGCAGTTCTCGTTCTCGGTGAACCCGTACACGACGGCGCAGCTCCGCGATACGGCGCACGCGTTCGAATTGCCCGAAAACGGGTTCGTGAATATTTGCGTAGACCTCGCTATGCGCGGCGTGGGTTCGTATTCTTGCGGACCCGAACTTCCCGCGGAATACGAGATACCCAAACAAGGAACGAACGTATTTACGTTTACCTTTTAAAATATAAGATAAGCCCCCTGCGGTCTTTATGATATGCACCCCAAAAGTTAGACAAACTTTTGGAGGTGCATTTTTTATGAAAAGGAAGAAGGAATGGAACACAAAATACTCGCCAGAATACAAAATATCTGTTATAATGGATATGCGTGAGAACAATTTAAGTTATAGTGAAACGGTAAGAAAATATTGGCACACAAAAAGTAAAGCTGAAACAAGTAATTATCGTTCACAAGTTAAGAATTGGGAACGCATATATTTGGAAGAAGGAGAAGCCGGCTTTTACGTAGAAAGGCGTGGCAGAACAACAAAGATGGATAATTCCAAGAAAGGTAGACCGAGAAAGAAACCATTAGACAAGCAAGTGGAAAACGACTTAATTGCAGAATTGCAAAAGCTCAAAGAAGAAAATCAATACTTGAGAGCGGAGAACGAATACATAAAAAAATTGAGTGCCTTAATTGCAGCGGAAGAACAAAAGAAAAGCAAAAAGCAGAAATAGTTACGCAATTAAGGCGAAAATATCCGCTTGACATCCTGTTAAAAATCTCAAAGGTAAAAAGAAGTACGTATTACTACAACGAAAAGAAAGGCAAAGTAGATAAATACACTGTTGAGAAAGAAGAAATAATAGAGCTTTTCAATTACCACAAACAACGATATGGATATCGCCGAATAACGGATGAGATGAGAGCAAAAGGCTATATCATAAACCATAAAACGGTATTAAAGCTAATGAAAAGCCTTAATCTTAAAGGGAAACAGCGTAAAAACGGAAAGTATCATTCTTATAAGGGCGAAGTAGGAAAAGTTGCAGAAAATCTCTTGCAAAGAGATTTTACGTCAGAAAAACCCTTTGAGAAACTGACAACGGACGTAACCCAATTTAATGTTTGTGGGGAAAAGGTGTACTTATCCCCTACGTTGGATTTGTATAACCGAGAAATCGTTTCCTATTCTATTTCGTTAAGTCCGAACTTGGAACAAATACGGGAAATGTTAAACGGCTTGTTTGAAAAACTTCCCCAAGATGCAAGACCATTGTTTCATTCAGACCAAGGTTGGCAATACCAACACGCTGAATATCAAAGACTGTTAAAAGAGCATAACATAACGCAAAGTATGTCGCGAAAAGGAAATTGTATGGATAACGGAGCAATGGAAAACTTTTTCGGACGGTTAAAGGTAGAAATGTTTTACGGTGAAAAATTTGAAAGCGTTGACGCTTTCATTGAGAATTTACACGAATATATTTACTACTACAACAACGAGAGAATATCTCGTAAATTAAAAGGAATGAGTCCTGTAGAGTACAGAACTCATTCACAAGTAATTTAATTAAATTTTTTGTCCAACTTTTTGGGTTCACTTCATGAGCGCAGGGGGCGTTTTTTTATTCGAAAACAATATCTTCGCGCGTTTTGCGGAGGGCTTTTATCTCCTCGCGCTCGGTGCGTATCTTACATTCGTTAAGACCGTCGAACGCGATCGTGATACATTTCGTATACGGCAGCTTGTCCGGCTTTTCGTCCAAGCGGAAACTCGCGTTGTATTTGCGTAATATCTCGAACAGCGTAAACATACCGATTCCGCTCCCGCCCGTTTCGCGGTGGGTGGTGATACGCTTTTTGCCAAGCCCCGCGATCACGTTTGCGGCGAAGTGCGCGCCGTCGTCGTAGAAACGGATAAGAGGGCAGTCGCCTTCGAGATCTATTTCCGCGAACGCGTTCCCGTTCTCGCCCGCCGCGATAAACGCGTTTTCACCGAGGTCGGTGAAGATCGTGTTGAATTGCGTGCGTTCTATCCGCCCGTCGAGGATTTGCATATCGCCGCGTAACGCGAACGTAAACCGCACGCGGCGTTTTTGCGCGCTGTTTTGCAGGAACAACAACATACCGTCGAGCATTCCGTCGCCCGTTTGCGGTCGGTCGGATCGCGCGTTACAGTCCGCGAGCAAGCCTTTCCGCTCCGCGGACATTTCCCGTAAGGCTTTCAATAAAACGTCGGTTTTCGCACCGAGGGATTCCGCCGCGACCGTTTCTACCGTTTCGAGCATAGCGGGTACGATCTTGTTATCGCGATGAACGATACTCGCGAGCCGGATACGGTCGCTTTCGGAGTTTTGATAGTCTTTCGCCAGTATAGAATTCGCGCTTTCGAGTATCTGCGTATTTCGTTCGGTAACGTGTTGAACGTAAACGTTGGTGATATGTTTCCGCCACCAGATCGTCAGCGCAAGCCCGCAGAACAGGATAAACAGAATAACGATTTCGGGTCTTGTCGTTTTCGCGTTTTCCGTATAGTAGAGCGACATAGCGAAGATACTCACCAAGCTTGCCAGCAACAACAATTC
>JBGVLV010000030.1:0-14360 GCA_045124465.1 Candidatus Scatosoma sp. | reverse complement strand
AAGCTCTGCTTTAAAATTAGGGCTAGTCATAGGAACAGCCGAATAGAAACCGATTTGCGCACCTTCAGAAACAGCAAATTCAACCGCTACGTATTTATAACCCGTCGTTGCCATTGCCGCGTGAACATCCGCCGCCGTAAGATAGGGCGCATTTTCGCCAAGGTGAGTGGTTTGCTTTGCGTGAATTTCGCCGTTCCAGCCTTGAACGTTGAGTTCGCCCACTTCCGCTTTGCCGTACGTTTCCGCTTCCGCTTTCACGTAAGTAAGCGTGCCTTTCGCGATTACCATATCGTCCCAACCGTATTCGTAGTAGTCTTCAAGCTCTACGGGCGTGTCCGGGCCATCGGGCTGCGGGGGTACGTCGGGTACGCTTGTGTCCGGGGTCGGCTTCGTGGGTACGTCGGGTACGCTTGTGTCCGGGGTCGGCTTCGTGGGTGAAGGATCATCTCCGCCGCAGGAAGCCAGCGTTGCTACGCAAGAGGTCGAAAGAGCCGCTGCGATCAACAATGCAATAAGTTTTTTCATGGTTTTCCTCCAAAAAATTTTATTTATCCGATCTTTTGATCGTGATATTCGGTTAAAATAAGTTTTATTTAAGAAGCTCTGTTGTTTTCCGCGAGAACGCGCCCAAGTATCCGCGCCCCACTTCGTTCATTTGGATATCCTTTTTCGCCATTACGCGGTATTCTCTGCCGTTATCGAAAAGTTTTTTGTTCTTCGGGCAAAGCTTGAATACGCTTTCGTACCCCGTATCTCCTTCTGTATAAACGAAATCGGGATTGAAAAGGTAAGGGGTTTTGTCGCCTACGGCGGCGATCTCTTCCTTTTCCACGTTGTAGTACAAATTGCTGTCGAACACCGAATTTTTCATCATCTTCACGGTGAACTTCGCGCCCGTCTTTCCCTTTGCGTAAAACACGTTGTTCCCATAATAGTTGCAATAACATTCCTGCGATTCGTCCTCGGTATTAACGATACTTTGTCCTTTGATCCGATCGGACAAGATCACGGTATTGTGGGTAAGATACGCGTTATCAACGCGCCTTGCGATCGTGATAAACGCCGATCGGGTAGGGTCGAAGGGGTTGCCGTTGTCCACGAATACGTTGTTACGGATATAATTCCCAAACCACCTGCCCATGACGGAAGTTTTAACCGGCTCGCCGTTTTCGTCCACCGCCAAAGGGTTGCCTTCTTCGTCGTGCAGTACGATCGGAGTACAGAGGTTACACATCAGAAGTCCGCCGCCTTCGTTATGGTGCGCGTAATTGTACTGGAAACGCACCCCTTCGCACACGTTGTCGAGGTCGAATCCCTGTGCGTCGTTGCTGTTGTTCCGCATATAGGTGTAGCCCGCTTCGTTGAACTGAAAATAACAGTTCTTCGCGTTGTACACCCAAATCGCCGCGTTCCAGTAACCCGTTCTGCCCAGATAGTTGGCGCGATAGCACACGTTCTCTTCCACGAAGCTATCCTCCGCCGACGAAAGCACCATACCGTCGCCGCCTACGCAATCCATATAATTGCCCTTGAAAACGATCTTTTTATGAACGTAGTAGCCGATCCCCTTTTCGGGAACGTTATAGCGTTGGGTTTCGTCCACCGTCTTATTGAAGCCGTACCCGACGCCGCCCTTGTTCGACCATCTGCTGTACATGGTGATCCCCGTACGCGCCACCCGCTCTACGCGGTTGTTGACGATCCATACGTTTTCAAACCAGCTCGCGCCCTGCTCGAAGGAAGTGTAGTTGAGAAAGATGATCCCGCCGTGATAGCGGTAAAAATACCGACCCTTGGTCACGCCGTCCTCCTCGTATTCGGGACAGATCGCTTCAAGATCTAGCTCGTCGGGGCTTACGTCCTTCGCCTCGCGCTCGTCCGTCCAACGGAAGTTAAGATCGTGCACGAAGCACCCTTCCACCACCACGTTTTTGAGCGCGCCGCATTGTTCGGGAGTGCACCATACCCCGCGATAGGCGTTCTTCCCCGTGATCTCCAAATCGTAGATACGAACGTTTCCCACCCCGATCGTCAACACGTTCCCTTCGCCTTCCAAAACGGGGAATTCGGTCGCGTTCGTCGGATACCTGCCTACAATAAGCGGCGTTTTTTCGTTTGCGTGAAAGCCGCCTAAAACGAGGTTTCCTTCGTATCTTTCGCCTGCTTTGAACAAGATCTTGACCGCGTGTGTATCGTCCGAAATTTTGGCAATTTTCGCCGCCTCTTTCAGCGTGCGTTTGGGAGTAGCTTCCGTCAGCCCGTCGTTTTGATCGTCACCCGCCCCGCCGTCGAAATAGTAGGTGACGTATTTCGTTTTATCCACGGCGGGGTAGTTGGGCGCGTAGACCACGTCCTCGTACACGGGGGTGTCGATCTCGAAGAAGGAATACAACTCGCCTTCTTCGATCTGGGGGTTGACGTTATTTTTATAGTTTTCCATTCTTTCTCCTTATACGTTCAGCCTTGGATCGCTCCGAGATAATTTTTACCGTTCGTTTGGGTTTTGAGGATATCCTCGATCGCGATCTCTACGCCGTTCACGGCTTTGAGGGAAAGCCCCTTGGAGAACACCTCGGAATTCTTGGGCGTAAACGCGCTCAATTTTTCCCAACCGTCCACGTTTTGAGGAAGCTCGAACTGCGGGTCAAGGTCGGTGATCGCCTTTTCGCACGTCGTGATCCCGTCCGTAGATACGTTATAAAAGAGGTTGTTCTCGAACTTATAATCGTACATCATAGTGATCGTGAACTTTGCCAAATTGTCGTTTTCCGACCAGAAAATATTGTTGTAATAATACTGATCGTGGCAAGCGGCGTTCGCACTCTTGTCCTCGGTATTGATCACCGATTGTCCGATAATGTCGTCCCTCAAAATTACCGTATTGTTATAGATATACGCGTGGTTTGCCTGCCTTGCGATCGTAATGAACGCTGAACGGGTAGGCGTAATCGTGTTGCCGTTGTAGGCGAATACGTTGTTATAAATTCGGTTGTTTTCCCATTTGCCTTCCCCTTTCAGCGTTTCCACCTTTTTACCGTCCGAATCGTAACGGGAAAGCGAGGTGATGCTGTTGCAAAGGAGTAAGCCGCCGCCCTCGTTGTGGTGCGCATAGTTATAACGGAAGGTGATATTGCTGCAAGCGTTGTCGATATCGAAGCCTTGCGCGTCTTGCCCGCCGTTTCGCATATACGTGTACGCCGCTTCGTTGTACTGGAATACGATATCGCGGCTACCGAAAATCCAGATAGACGCGTTCCAATAACCCGAACGCCCCAAGTAGTTTGCGTAATAACTCACGTTATTTTCCACGAAACCGCCTTCCGCGCCCGAAACGACCAAACCGTCCGCACCGCAACAGGAAAGATAATTTCCCGTCACGTAAATATTCTTGTGCGGCCAACGCCCTAAACGCTTTTCGGCGTTGTTGAGAGAGGTGTCGTCGCTCACGTAGCGGTTGTAGCCGTAACCGAAGCCGACTTGGTTATTCCAATGGTTATACACGTTGATCCCGATCTTGCCTACGTTTTCCACGCGGTTGTTCATAATCCAAGCGTTTTCGTACCAGCTCGGCGCGGTCAGAACGTCATTGTCCAAACAGATCGCCGAATACGCTCTGTACACGTATCTTCCGTAGTTATCCCCTTGCGGCATTCTCTTTTGCGGACAAACGCTTTCCACGTCGATATCGTCGGGGCTGGTTTCCGAAGGCTTGGTATCGTAATTCCACACGAAGTTGATATCGTGCACGTAGTTGCCCGCGATCACGATATTTTCCATCGCGCCGCCCTCGTCGGCTTGGACTAGGATCGCCTGATACGCCGTAGGACCGGTAATTTCAAGGTTCGTAATACGGATATTGTCGTCCTTGACCCGCATCACGGGCGTGATCTCCGTATCCGAGCCGTAGCCGATAAATTTCGGGAAGCCACTCTCGCCGTACGCGTCGATCAAAAGAGGCTTTTCCGCGGTACTTTCGTACCCCTCAAACACGGAATTTCCGTCGAACGTGCTCCCCCGTTTAAACAGCAACCGAACGGGATTTTCCGCCGTCGCCGTTGCAGCAAGCGCTTCCGCCGCGCCGAGGGTCGCTTTCGGGGCTTGTTCGCTCAATCCGTCGTTGCCGTCCGAACCGTTTACCGAATCGAAATAATAGGTCTTGTACCCCGTCAGATCGACCGCCGAATAGACGGGCGTGGTTTCGCTCTTCGCTTGGTTATCCCCGCCGCCGCTCGTCGAAGGGTTTTGGGTACAAGAGGTTGCCATAGGCAGACAACCGACGGCGAACGCCGCGCAAAGTATTCCCGTGATAAATCTTTTCAATCTCATTTCTTTTCTCCTTTTTTTACTTACAGCTTGATAAGTCGTTTTGTTTCTTTAACCTTTCACCGAGCCTATCGTGATCCCGCTCGCAAAGTATTTTTGGAAGAAGGGGAAAGGAATCAACAGCGGCATTACCGTAATGATAACGATCGCGTTCTTCACGGTGTTGGACGGCGCGGTTTCGTCCGCGCTGAAAGACGAGAATTCCGTCAAAATCTGTCTTACGACGTATTGAAGCGTCCATTTGTCCTTGGAGGACGCGTCGAGATAAATCAAAACGTCCATCCAGCTATTCCACTTGGTCACTAAACTGATCAATCCCGTCGTAATGATAATGGGCATTGAGATGGGAAGCATTACCTTCAAAAGGATCTGCACGTGGGTCGCGCCGTCGATATACGCCGCCTCTTTGAGGGAGGGGGAAACGCCGTAAAAATAACTGCGGATAAGCAGAATATTATACACGGCGAGCGCACCGGGCAGGATAAGCGCCCAAAGCGAATCGTACAGTCCGATCCCCTGTATAACGAGGAAGGTGGGCACCATACCCGCGCTGAAAAACATTGTGAACACAAAAAACAGATTAAAAAAGGTATGTCCCGGCATATCGCGTTCGGCAAGCGTGTACGCCGTCACCGTGTTGACGACGATCGAGATCGTCACCATCGCCACGCAGACGAGTACGGAATTTAAAAGCGCGCGCATTACGTGTTCGTTCGCGAAGATAAATTTGTACGCGTCCAAACTGAACTTACCGACCCCGAAGGAATACCCGTCCTTGATAAAGGTAAATTCTTCGGTGAACGAGCCCGTGATCACGAGCCAAAAAGGTACGAGGAAGAACACGGCAAGCAGCGCAATAATCAACACTTTCATCGCCATCATAGGATAATTTTTCTTATCGCCAACCATACTCCACCTCCTTAAATAATTCCGGGATTATCCGTCTTTTTGACGATCTTATTCGTCACGAATACGAGAATAAGACCGATCACACCTTGAATCATACCGATCGCCGTCGCTGAACCGAACCCGCTACCCGACCGCAAAGCGTCGTAGGAAACCTGCCCGATTACTTCCAACCTATCCTTCAAGCCCGTCGCGCCGTTCGTGAGGGCGAGGATCTGCTCGTAGTTGTCCTTCATAATGGAACTGGAATCCAAAATAAGCTGCATACAAATCATAGGCATAATGCCGGGCAGGGTGACGGTGATCATTTTGCGGAGCGCGCCGCCGCCGTCGAGGGCGCACGCTTCGTACAGCTCTTCGTCAATGTTACACATTGCCGAGATATAAATAAGCGTACCCCATCCCATCCCTTTCCATAGCGAGGTCACGGATAGGATCGTCCACCACGCGTCTACTTCGCCGTACCAGCTCACCCGCTCCAAGCCGAGCTTGACGAGAACGGTGTTGAGAAGTCCGTAGTCGGAAATGATCGCGTATAACAGCCCCGCGACCGCCGCCCAAGAGAGGAAGTACGGAATAAAGGAAACCGTCTGTACGATCGACTTTACGCGAGTGTTTTTAAGGGAGTTGACAAACAACGCGAACATCAAAATGATGGGGAAGTTCGTTCCGATACGAAGAAGCGAAATAAAGATCGTGTTTCGGAATATCCGATACATACGGTCGGTATTCGCCATAAAGATACGCTCGAAATATTTCATTCCTACCCGTTCGCTGGAAATCCCCTCCAAAAGGTCGTAATCTTGGAAGGCGGTCGTTAGCCCGAACATAGGCGCGTAATGGAAGATCACGAGGAGCGCAAGCCCGGGGATCATCATCAGATACACCGACTTATACTTCAAAATCTTACGGAAAGTCGCGCTCTTAAAGAAGGTCTTGAACCAGCCGAACAAGACGCCGCAGGCGATAAACCACGCAAGTATTTCCGCCGCCACCAAGATCGCGCCGATTGCGAGCGGGGAAAGATTTTCGTCAAAAACGATATACCCGATCATTGCGTCTATCGTCGTTTGGTTTCCGTCCACGAGCGCATTGAGCTTCATAGGCGTGATCTCGACGGTGTCCTTATCGACGAGGGTAATGTTTTCGGACGAAACGTATTTGATCCTACCGTTCACGTTCACCGTGATCTTGTCGATAAAGTTGAGATCGACCAAACGGAACACCGCGATCTTGTCCGAGGTTTCTTCCAAATACGAGGAAAAATCGTTATACGAAAGCGTTTTGCCCGTCTTTACGTCCAAAGCCTTTAAGGTGACGTCGTTGTCCCCTTTTTTAAGCTGGATCAAAGCGCGGAGATCCTCGTCCGTTGTCGAAGGATACACCTTCGTAAACTGTTCTCGGATCGTGCCTTGCGAATATTCTTGAATGAGTTTCAGCTTCCCGCTCAAAGCGGAAAACGCCTCGCCTTTCCCGTAATCCATCATACCCACGCCCTTGATCTTATCCATACGGCGGGTGGATAACCGAACCTCGTACTTTCCGTCCTTTTCGCTCACTTTTTTAAGGTCGAAAAAGTCGTTATCCCCCGATTGACTACTGATAGACGAAAGATAAGCGGAAATATACCCCTCTACGTCGTCCTTCGCTTCGTTCGGGATATCCGACTTTGCCACGCTCATCACGATATCCATTTTGCCGCTGTTGAGAAGGTTGATATTCGTTTCTCCGTTGTTTTTCGGTTGAAGGTTGCCGAAAATCGCGCAAAGCAGGATCGTGAGCACGACGACGGCGGAAAGAAGGATCAACGAAATTAAGTTCTTTTTCTTGGTCGTTAAAGGTTGTTTCATTTCCGCCTCCTTATAATTTTTCTACGATACGCTCGGCGATCGTCCTCATTCCGAGATCATTGGGATGCTGCGCCACGCCGTCGTGCCAAAACTTCCCGATCGCTTTATATTCGTCCTGTTCGCCCAAATCGCTAATATGTACGAAGGAATATCCCTTCTTCTCCGCGATCTCGCGCAAGATCTTGTCGATCTCCTCGTACGCCCAGAACAGGTCGGTCACCACCACTTTCATATCCTCTTTGCTCTTGAAAAATTCAATAAACTTTTCAAGGTGGGGATAAAGCGGTACGGCGTCAAGATTTTCACGAAGAGGTCCCCAGATGTTTTCGCCCAACCTTATGATCAGGATATCCGCCCCGAACTCTCTCGCCTTTTCCCAACGGGGAATTTTTTCGTCGTTGAAATATTCCCGTTCCCAGTCGCCGCAACAAGCGGTGCAATAGTTGACCTTTCCATACTTTTGATCAAGCAGGGAAACGGCGACGTGTACGTAATCGTTTTCCTCCGCGCTTGCCGCCATACCCCAGTCGGGCAGCCAACCGATCTCCTCGGCGGGTGCGTGCCGAGTGATAGAATTCCCGACGAACAAAACGTTCACCTTCCCGCCCCTATCTACGGGGCGGACGATATCGTATTCCTTCACCTGTCCTTTGGACGATACGGTGTTTTTTGCGATCGAAGAAACTTTTTCTTGCTTGTTTTCCATAATTTTCTCCCTGTGCTTCGTCAACGGACGATCACGCTTTCAATCCCCAACGCGTCGGCAATCTTCTTGATAACGTCCGCTCTGTGCCCGATCCCGAGCGCGTAGTGATGGGTAGGTCCTTCCATTACCCAACGCTTGATAAAGTCTTTCGTGTCGGGCGGGAAGTAGCCGCGCGTGTTGGTATTGCCCGTAGGCGGGATCGGACCTGCCTTCGAGTACCCTTCCCCGATCACGAACTTGAACTTACCGTTTCTCGTCTGCGTAACGCCGAGCATCGTGATCGGTCCTTCTTTGAGCTTGAACTCAACGGACGCGCCCGAACCAGGTTTTCCGTGATATTTAATGAGGGAGCGCAAGACGGGCTTTCCGTTTGCGATCTTCAAATGGTGCGGGCCGTCGTGTCCGATCAAGATCACGTTGTCGTTAAAATCGAAGGGGTGAAGCTCGGCAAAGCTACCGCCCATATCCAACCTGTCCATAATAAACATAGCGACGTTGGTCTTGATATCGAATTCGCCGCACATAGGCACGCCTTGCGCGTTGAGGATAGAGTTGCCGACGATAAGCGAGGTCGCCACCGTTCTGTCCTCCGTCCCCTCCTTACCTTCGTAATAATACGCCATACCGTCGAGGTTGAACTTCTTAACAAGCTTATCGAGTGCAACGGCAGATTTCGCCGCCTGACGAAGATCGGCGTCCGTCAGCTTTCTCGTCACGGGGTCAGAAACAGGCTCGGGGGTTTCAAATTCTTCCAAAATCAGCTTGCTCTTTTCGGCGATCTCCTCTTCCGTCACTTCGTGATACGCTTCCATTAAGTCACTGATCTCGATCAGGGGTACGTGTACGCCGAACGCCGCCGCTACCGCCGTGGGATCTGCGTGCATATCGTACATAGCTTCGAGAACCCGTCCCATCAAGCCGAGCCGCGCGCCCTTCAAACCGTTCAGGACCTTGGCTACGTCGCACCAGTCGGCAATTTCTTTATCCGCTTTTTCGTCCTCGTACAGCGTGCCCAAGATCACGTCGCTGACGGGCTTTCCGTAGCGCTCCGCGACCATACAGAATTCGGGAACGGCGCAAATACTGTCGTTTTCAAGCTGCATAAAGGTATTCGCCTGCGTATAATCCATTGCTTTTCTGGGTTGCAACGCCACGAGTACCACGGGCACGTCCGCCGCCTGTAAAACGGGCGCGAACACCGACGAGGTCGCGTAGGTAATCATATTGCAGAAAATAAGGTTGACGTTCGCCGCCTTGATCTTTTCCGCCGTTTCAAAGCCCTTTTCGCTGCTGTCCACCATACCGAAGTCGATCAGCTCGACGCCTTCGTTGCTTTTGATCTTCTCGCAAAGATCGGCGTGCAGCTTGGTCAAGCTTTCATAAAGCCCGGGGAATTGTTCAAAATAAATACCGTGTACAACGGCGAATACGCCGATTTTTGCCTGTCTTTTAATCGTTCTTTCAATCATAATTCTTCTTTCACCTTCTTAATTACTTCCAAATATTGATATCCATATTTTTCCTCTGGTTCGAGGTAGTTGCCCTCCGTCCATTCGTTCCAGATAACGGAGATAAAATTGCCTTTGAATTCGTCCTTTTTGACAAACTCTTTCGCCGCTTCCGCCGCCCTTGCGTATTCTTGGGGCGTGCATCTGTCCACGATCGCGTACCAAGGATACAGGTTCATATTTTCGTACATTTCCGACTGTATCGTGCGGGGGGATTGATCGAGCCCCGTCATCAAATGCACCGCGCAAGGAATATCATAAAAGTTGAGGTCGCCTTCAAAGGTCGTAATGCCCGCGTCTACGAAATCCTTATAATCGACGGTCAAACGGGCATCATTATACTTGACGGGCCACCAGTACCGTATCCCTTGATCTATGCCCAAATTTTTGAGCAGTCTGTTGAGTTCTTCGGGTTGCTCCAAAAGATCTTCAATAATGTCGGGAACGCAACCCAAGTGCATTTCGCCAAGCCCCGCGTCGCGTACTCTTTGACGGAATTCTTCAAAAATACGTTTGGTTTCCTCTTCGCCGCCGAATTCCTTGATCAGCTTGCCTACGTTGTAGATGATGAAAAAGATCTTTCCGTCGATCTTCATATAGTTGGGCTGACAAAAATACTTTTTGATAAAGTCGTTGGTGATATTGACGAAAGCTTCTTCCGTCACCGCGCCGCTCTTTAAAACAGGCGAAACGATCAGACGGGGAGAAGGGTGCGCGTAGATCGCGTCGTGGTTGCACCACATCACCGCAAATTCCATTTCGCGGTTGTTCTTCGCCTTCAAAAAGCCCTCGTCCAAACATTTTTCACGGTACGGACCGTCGTCGTAATAATAAGTGTCGAAAATAAATCCGTCGATCCCGTATTCCTTTGCGACGGCGATCTTCTTCTCCATTACCTTGGAATCGGATTCGTCCTCGTAGCCCCAAACGGGTTTGAGCGGCTGATGATGTCCTTCAAAACGGGGACGAGCGCATTTCGTAACTTCCCATTCCGTCCAACCCTTGCCGTGCCAAACGTCGTTACGCTTGTCTACGTGCCAGTTGGGGAAATAATACGCGTAAATCTTCGTATTTTTCATAACAGTTCTTTCTCCTTTCAAAAAATTTATCTTTTTTCGTTTGACTTCTTCAAACGTTTTATGCTATATTGAAAACGTAGTAAATTTCCGTAAGAGGTGTACTAATGAACGTAGAACAAATTCAACCCTTTGCGCGATTTGCGGCAAAACAGATTTTTTCACACGGTCAGAAAAATATGGTCGCGTACGATCACCGTATCTATTTCTGCCTTAAAAACTTCGGAACGATCAACGTCGGTGGCAAAAAGTACGAGCTTGCGCCCAATACCTTTATCCTTTGGCGGGCGGGTACGCCGTATACCTATTCGGCAAATGATATTTCCGAGCCGATGGAAGTCGCTACCTGCAATTTCGATTTTACGCAGACCGCCAAAAAATACAATCTCCCCATTCCTCCCGCGCCTCGGCACGTATTTAACGCGAGCAAGATCGTCAGCGAAAAAGCCGTCTTTGACAACGCGTCCGAACTAAACGGAGTGGTCTATCTCCCTGGCGCGTCCTCTCTCCGTACGGGAATGAAGGCTCTGTGCGAAGAATACAAAAACAAACTTAAATACAACGAAGCGCGTATGAACGCCCTTTTGTGCGACGTGCTTTTGCAAGCCACCCGTCTTGCGGAAAACGAAACCCATTCAAGGACGAAGGACTTAACGGACAAAATTTTGTCCTATATTCAGGAGGAATATAAGAACAACCCCACCAACACGTCGATCGGCGAGATCTTCGGATATCACCCCAACTATATCAACGCTTTGATCGTCAAGCAAACAGGTATGCCCATTCACCAATACGTGATCAACTGCAAAATGAACAAAGCCATCGAGCTTTTGATGTATTCCGACCTCAATGTGCGCGAGATCGCCGAAGAAATCAATATCCCCGATCCGCAATATTTTTCGAGACTCTTCAAAAAGACCTTTAAAAAAACCCCGTCCTCTTTCAGAAACTATACGTAAACTTCTTAAAAGCTTTTTTATTATATCACCTATATCCATTCATTACAAGTAACAAAATAAACGAAAAAGTGGACAAAATAAATATTTTTATTGATTGGAAAAATTTTTCAAAAAAAGAAAAACCCGCTTGGATTTACTTATAAGCAAATCCAAGCGGGTTTTATTCCGCAATTTTAAATTACGACGCGCATTGCCCTACTCCCAACATTATTAAGAACAGAAGTGCGAGAACGCCTAACACGACGAACATCGGCAAGAGCATCATACGCACCGCCGACCAGTAGGTTTTCCATTTAGATTTGGAAGCGTTACGCGGGTCTACGGGGCGCAACGACGAAGGGGCTTGTTGCGGCTTGGATTGCCGCGGCTGCCCCGTTCGGTTGACGCGCGACATATCGCTGATCGTCGAACCGTCGTCGTAATAAATTACTTTTTCTTTTTGGGCTTTGACATCAATCCTCCTACGAATAGCAATGGCAAGCCACGAAATGCCCTTCTTCGTATTCCTTATACTTGGGCGCAACGTGCTTACAAATCTCCATTGCCTTCGGACAACGGGGGTGAAATTTACAACCCATCGGCGGGTTGGCAGGCGAAGGGATATCCCCTTTCAAGATCACCCTGTCTACCTTTACGTCGGGGTCGGGATTGGGAACTGCCGAGAACAGCGCGTTCGTGTACGGGTGCAGAGGATTGTTGAAAATATCCTCTTTGCCGCCGAATTCCACCATCGAGCCCAAATACATTACCCCGATCTTGTCGGAAATATACTTAACGACGGAAAGATCGTGCGAAATGAACAGGTACGTAAGCCCTCTTTCGGTCTGAATTTTCTTCAAAAGGTTAATGATCTGCGCCTGAATGGACACGTCGAGCGCGGAAACGGGTTCGTCGCAAACGACGAAGTTGGGGTTTACCACGAGCGCGCGGGCAATACAGATACGCTGACGTTGACCGCCCGAAAATTCGTGCGGGTATCTCTCATAATAATAGTCGCGCAAGCCGCATATTGATCGGGTTAGGCACGTTACCGGGGATTTAGTGAACGGCAAGTAGACGGTTCTGCGTTGTACGAATTTTTCGGGCAGATGACGACGAAAGGGCTTATAAGCAAAGCGATCGGGACGATCGGAATGGCATTGTGTGAGATCTTTGACGATAGCAATAAGATCTATCAATCCTATTACTTTTACTTAGACGGTAGTGAACAGAACGGCTATGCATATAAAGGACTATGCTCAAGCGGAAATCTACGCGAAAAGAGCAAAATTCGGCATTATAAAAAAGAACAAAAAAATAAAAAAAAATTGAGAAGGCCCACGGTCTACGATCCGTCAACGAACATACGTGCCAACTCAATTTCATAACCTTTCGATTACATTATTATGTATACGCTAAAATCGAGGAGAAGTCAATAGAAAATGCTAAAATTTTTGCAAATTTTAGAAAAATTATTGAAAATTTCGATACTGGGCGGGATCTTGTTCGGAATCTTGTACGTATTGCGAAGTTGCGGGGTGATCTGATGAACGCAAAACAGCAACCGAAGATCGGCGCGGACGGCAGATATTACTTTACGTACGGTATCGGTGCGAGCTGGCTCGTGGATACCGGGACGGGAAACGTACTTTATCAGATCCTTGGCGCGAGATATACGGACGGTGAGCAGTCGTACCTGATCGCCGTCACCAGCGCGGCGGGAGAAACGCTGCGCGAAATGCCCCTGCAACGCTTGGCGTACCTCTTGAAAAGCTCCAAGCAGGTACAGGAGATCGAGCAAGGCGAGGATACGGAACTTCCGTTGACAACGGAGGAAGTGATCCAGTATTATACTTCGACGACAAAAGAGCGGAACAAACAAAAACGCGAAACAACGGCGAAACTCAAAGACGAAAAAGAATATCAAGCCCTGTTGGCAGAGGAGAAAAAGCTCGCGACGGACTGGACGAGATCGCTCGCCGGGAACGACGACCGCGCGACGGCGATAGAAAAGCGTATCAACGAGATCGCGGCAAAGAAAAAGGCGATATTAAACGGGTTGAAAGTAAATATATCGTTGCTCGATCCCGTTATCTGCACGGAGTGCGAGGGGAAAGGGGTCACGAAAGACGGGCATATATGTAGTTGCGCCTTAGCGAAATCGGACGAGATCAAAGCGTATTGCGCGGCGGTGCGGCTTGTGGACCGAAGATTGAAAGGACAATTCCGCGAGAAAGAGGAGGAATACGGGAGTGAAGGAGAAAAAGGCGAAGATTCATAACGACGAATGGTTCGAGGCGAACGAACGCCTGATTGCCGAGCCGATCGACAATACGCTGAAATACTACCGAAAGCCGTTTTATATCGCATTGACGGTTTATGTACTGGCATTTGTGCTGACGTACGACTATTACGGCACGGCAAAAGGCTTTTCGCGACTAAACGAATGGCTCCCGACGGCGCTTTCCGTAGGAATCTTCGTCGCGTTGCACGGTTTACAATCGCTTTGGCTGTTTTTAACGATCAGACGGATCAAAAATATCCGTCCCTGCACGCTGTATGGGGTGCTGTATAACGTCTTTTCCCTGCCGCTCATCGGCGCGATCGCGATCACTGCGACGAAAGCCAGCCTGATCTGGGCGATCGTGAACGCGGTATTGTACGCGATCCGTCTTTCCTTGTTTTTCGTGCTGAAAGAACACGTCCGGAACGGGTTCGAATGTCGTTATTATGCGGGAAAATTTCAAGAGCAAAAGGAAAACTACCTCGGAAAAGGGCGTAGCGTGACGCTGATCGGCGCGCCGGGATCAGGAAAAACGGTGCTCGGTGGCACGATGAGCATAACTTTGGCGGAGCAACGTTGGGAAAAGCTGAAATTCGATTTTTTCACAGAAAACGCGAGAAAGGATTACTAACAAAGCCCAAACGCCGCCAACCTAAAAGAGAAATGCAGTTTTGGACGAGAGAACAGTTCGATAAGTTTATATCAAATATAACCGATCCAACCTACCACGCATTATTTACTTTTATGTTTTATACGGGCAGAAGAAAAG
>JBGVLV010000029.1:0-6031 GCA_045124465.1 Candidatus Scatosoma sp. | reverse complement strand
TTTGACGGTGGGAAGTTCCAACCGCTCGGAGCGGATAAGATAGTTCCCGTCGCACAAGAGATAGGTTTGGTTTTCCTCTACGCCGAAGGTGAATGCCGTGACGGAAACGCCGTCCGCGTACACGAGCGGAACGTTGAAATCGACGGCGTTTTGCGTATCGCCGTTTTTATAGATCTTGCCGTTTGCGAGCGCGTATACGTTCCGATGATAATCGACGGCGAGCTTTTCCGCGTGCGCGAGGGAAAGCGGGCAGACGAGCCGACCCGCCTTTTCCGCGTCGGTAAGCTCCGATTCCGTGAACGCATAAACGCCGTTATTTTGCAGGACGTACAAATTGCCGTAAACGTCCGCCGCGAACAGTTCGGGATAGAAAGAATTTCTCTGGGTCGTTAAAGTCTGCCACTCGCCCGATTCGAGGTTTTGCGAGAGGGTATAAACGAATCCTTCTGTGACAGCGTAGTGTTTGCCGTAAACGCTCGCGACCCCTTTGATCTCGCCTTCCAAGCCGTCGAGAAGAGCGATCGCCGCTCCGTAATTTTCTTCGGAAAGATCGTACAGGACCGCCGTTTCCGCGTTCGCGGCAAAGAGCGTTTGTTCGTCGCCGCTCAAAAAGGAGGGGGACAGGGTAGAGACGACGGGCGTTCCGAACGAGCCGTCCGCCGTGTTATAGACGGAGATACGTTGGTTGCCGTTGTCGGCGACGTACAGTTTGTCGCCCGCAAGCACGACGTCCGCCGCGCCGCTTAGACGGTTGAAAGCGTTCGACTGCGAGCAGATCTCGTAGTCGGTGAACGCGTTGTCTTGAATGGAGTATTGCCGTACGGTCTTGCCGTTGACGGCGTAGACGTATTCGCCGAACGCGGCGAGAGAGGTGTAACTGCCTTCGGCGCATTGCAAAAGGGAGGACTCCTCCACGCGGGGGAGGGAATAGGCGTAGAAATTGCCTTTGGAAGTGGTGCAGGCAAACACGTTTCCGCCGACGGTCATATGTTCGATACGTTCGTCGAACGAGGCGACGGGGATAAGGCTTTCCGTTTTGGGATTGAGCCTATACAGCGTTTGCATAGTGCCGTTGTCGGTGAAATACAGCTCGTCGTTCCAAAAGGCGAGCGTCGGTTTTTTGGGTTGTTCGGAGAGGGGCAAAGCGGAAATTTGCATCGCGCCTTCTTCGAGGACGGCGCTGTACAGCGTGCCCGTGCTGTTGGCGAAATACAGATCCTCGCCGTGAATGATGAACGTACTGCAAGCGATGGCGTCTATCTTCCGTTTTTCGTAAGAACGCACGTCAAGCTCGTAGAAGTTCGCGCCCGTCGAATTGTCGGCGTAGTACAGATACCCGTTTTCGCTGAACTGCAATTTTTTGATGATGTCCTGCGTTTCGCCGCTACCCGTTTCGTGTACGTATTTTTCGTAGACGTCGTTTTTGCGGTCGTAAAGATAGATGACGTTTCCGTCCGCGATCGCCGTATAATACGCGCTCACCGCCACGTCGGACGGCGCGGTGAGATCGAGATAATTTTCGTAATTTTCAGGCAGAACGAGCGCGTCCGTTTGACTCGCGGCGTTCGCCGTTTCCGCGTTCGCGGTCGTTTTTTCGAGCGCGAAAAACCCCGCCGCCGTCGAAAGGACAAGGGCGGAACAGAGCGCGGATATGAAAATCTTAACGGTATTTTTTCTCATACGTATTTATTATACCACCATTCCCGAAAAAAAGCAATAAAACCGCGCGAAAAAAATCGCGCGGTCTTACCATATTTTATGCAAATCAACGGTGGAGCATTTTTTCGCTCAGCGAAAGTATCTCCGCAGAGTATTTGCGCTTGCGCTTTTCCAGCCAGAGCCGATAGAGGGGATAAGCGAGCGCGACGGGTACGATCCCGACGAGGGACAAGACCGCGCCCAAAGCGAGCTTTTGCCATTCGAGAATACAGGTCAAGCCGAGCCCGAACACGAGCGTGCCGACGACGCCGAGCGTGAGGGCGAGCAGCGTGGGGGGCTGTTGCACTTTTCTGTCCAGCTCCTGCAAGCGTTCGAGGTCGGTCCGTTTCTTTTCCTGCGGCAAATAGGTCTTGCGGATCTGTTCTATTTTTTTGCGTTCCCGTTCGGTGGGGGCGGCGTAGGTGTATTCGAATCTTTCGTTTTGTTCTTCGTTCGTATTCATATTTCGTATCCTTCCTCCGCGGAGAATTCCGCGCGTTTTTCTTTCAGAGCTTTATTTGCGTTGACGATCATTACGATCCCGACGACGAGGACGAGCAGGCACACCGCGCCGCCCGTGAGCGCGTTGGCGATACGCGTGCCGGACGAGGGTTCGGGCGTGAACGCGTGGAACATCGCCGTCTGCAAGGCGAGAACGGACACCGCCGCGTCGGCGAGGTTTACGTTCCGCAGGGCGCGGACGGTGTAGCCCGATTTCTTGCGTTTGGTCTTGAAAATATTGAGTATCGCCATCGTTCCCTTATAAAAGGTGTACGCCGCGGAGGCGTAGATCGTCAGTCCCAGACGTTGGAAACCCGCGTTCTCCACGACCATTTGCAAGATCGCCGCGGACAGCGCGAGAATGGTGACGATGAGCAGAACGCCGCAGGTGCGGTATTTTTTTATTTCCGTGATCTCGCTGCGTTCTTTCCCGCGGTTCTTGCCGTGATAGAGGGCGATACCGCCGCGAATACTTACCAAGAGGATATAATACCCCGCGAGCGCGCCGTACCAAACGGAGAGGAGCAATATCGCGATCACCCCGTTATACACGGCGTAAGCGACGGAGAAAAACAGGGAGAACGCCGAAAAGAGGACGGTGCGGAAACCGTAATTTTGCATAAGTTTATGCAAGAAGGGGACGGTGTGCATCCACGCCGTGAGTTTGCGTTTCAAGGGGGGCAGGTACAAGACCAACGTATATACGGAATAGCCCAAGCCGCAAGCGGCGAGCGCGAACAGGCAGTAGGCGACGATCTCTAAGGGAGTGCCTACGTAATCGACGAAAAGTACGGCGATCGCGCCCGCGATAAAAACGGTCGTGAGAATATAGACGGTCGCCAGCAGCCAACCCGTCGGGCGTTTGAGTTGTTCGAGAAAGCGTTTTTTATCCATAGGCGTTACAAGATCCGTTCTTTGAGCAGGACGGTGAACGTACTGCCCTGTTGGGGGCGGCTCTCGACGGAGATCTCCCCGCCGAGGATATCGATGACCTTTTTGACGAGCGCAAGTCCCAACCCGTTGCCCTCGGAGGCGTGGGAAGTGTCGCCTTGGTAGAATTTGTCGAAAATGCGTTTGCCCGTTTCGGGGGAGATACCGCAACCCGTATCCCGTATGCGGACGAGGGCGTTGCCCTCTTTCCGTTTCAAGGAAACGCCGATCGTACCCCCTTTATCGGTGAATTTGACGGCGTTGGACAGGAGATTGTTCCACACCAGTTCCAAAAGAGAGGGGGAAGTGAACGCGGAAATTTCGTCCATATCGATTTCGAGGCGCAGTTCTTTTTCCTCGATCTGCGATTCCAGTCGGAGGGTCGCCTCCGCGAGCTGTTCGTCCAGCCGAATCCATTCCTTTTCGGGTCTGGTCTTGCTGTTTTCGAGTTTATTGAGTTTGAGAATGTTCGTTACGAGATCGGTCAGCCGTTTGGCGGCGGCGGAAAGGGTCGCCGCGTGGGTGCGGCGGTCCGCCTCGCTTAAATCTTCCCGCGCGAGGCAGTCGGCGTAGTTGCGTATGACGGCGAGCGGGGTTTTCAGTTCGTGCGAAACGTTGGAAACAAAGTCCGTTTTGAGGATCTCCGATTTGCCGAGTTCTTCGGCGAGGAGATTGATATTTTCCATAATACGGTCGTACTCGTCGTACTTGCCGTAAGGGTGGGCGGGTTCGAGCCGCACGGAAAAGTCGCCTTTTGCGATCCGTTCGGTGGCGGCGAGGATCTTTTCCACCGGTCGGTCGATCATCAGCCGACGGCGCAACAGGTCGAGCGCCGTGCAAAGGACGGAGAAGAACAGGATCACGAGGAACATTACGAGCGCGACCGTCGGTCTGTCGCCGTCGCATTTTTCGTCAACCAAGCCGTAGACGAGCATAACGACCGTCGTCATCAGCGCGACGGTGACGAAGAACAGGAGCGCGCCCGCGACGGAAAATTTCGCACCGCCCCGTTTTTTACCGCCGTTCATTTGAGCACCGCCTTATAGCCAAGCCCGTGTACGGTGACGATCTCGAACCCGTCGCAGGCGGAAGTCTTTTCCCGAAGTTTCGCCATATACACGTCCACCGTGCGCGAGGTCGCCGACGAGTCGTAGTCCCAGAACTCGTTCATGAGCGCGGAGCGGGTGAAAGTCTTTTTGGGATAGGAAAGGAGCTTGAACAAAAGGTCGAATTCGCGCGCGGTGAGGGGAAGTTCT
This sequence comes from Candidatus Scatosoma sp., assembly GCA_045124465.1. Classification (GTDB taxonomy): domain Bacteria; phylum Bacillota; class Clostridia; order Christensenellales; family Borkfalkiaceae; genus Scatosoma. Next base: position 1,646 of record JBGVLV010000029.1, on the reverse strand, counting down.
TCCCCGTCGATATACGCGGCGCGTTCTTCGGCGTTCATCGTGAAATTGCCCGCCGTCAGTTTGCGGTCGGCGTGAATACGCGCGCGGCGGAGGAGCGCGCCGATCTTCAAAACGAATTCGTCGAGATCGAAGGGTTTGACTACGTAATCGTCCACGCCGAGCTTATAGCTAAGGAGCTTGGAGGGTTTGTCGTCGCGGGCGGACATAAACAGAATGGGTATCCGTTCGTCGAAAGCGCGCACCGCCTCGGCGAGCGCGAATCCGTCCGTTTTCGGCATCATAATATCGGTGACGAGCAAAGAAAACGAGCCTTTCTCCATTTCCGCGAGCGCCTGTTCGCCGTCGTAACAAGCCGTCGTTTCGTAACCGCTCGCCCGAAGATAGGAACAAACGAGATCGTTCAACGCCTTATCGTCTTCCGCAACCAAGATCTTTATCATACCTTATCACCTCTTACGTCAAGTATATTCTTTCCGCGTTTACGAAAGGTTTTCAAAACGTTAAATATTTGTAAAAGTTACAAAAACAGTATACCATTTTTTTTCGCGTTTGGCAAGGGTTGGGGGAAAAAGCGGAAAATATTTGGTAATTTTTTGAAAAATTTGAAAAATCAGGCGTACGTCTGTCAAGTTTAATGTGTTATAATACGGTCAAATACGAACAAATGTTCGGATTTTAAGAAAAAAGGTGGCAGTAAGGTCTTGCAAAATCGGAAAAGCGTGGCATAATGAGTGCGCTTTCGGGCGAGGGAAGGGCGAGCGGGGAGAGATGGAAAAGAGAGAAGGCGGCGGGAAGTCGTTGCGGGAGGTGAAGAAAGTTTGAAAAATTACGTAAAAGCGGCGTTATACGCGTACCCGTTTTTAAAGAACGTGGGGAGGGAGTATGCCGAGCATATCGAGAACAAAGCGATATTGTCCTATCGGAGCGGGTACACCGCCGAGCGGCTCGCGCTGTATCTTGCGGAAGAGATCTTGCAAAAGGAGAAGTTGGAATGGCTGAAAGAGCGGATCGAGAGAGTGCTGGGGAAATTGAGCGAGGTCGAGCGGACGTTGGTCGCGATACGATATTTCGGGAAAGAACGGAAGATAAAGCGGGAGCTTGCCGACCGAAAGAGGAACGGGGAGAAGTACGCGAACGTATGGAGTGAGCGGAAGTATTTCCGTCGGCAGAACCGTTTATCCGAAAAGGTGGGCGCGATGCTGGAAGGGGTCGGGGTCACGCAGGAAGTGTTTGAAAGAGAGTATGCGGGGTTGGATATTTTCAAGAAGATATACAAATTCGTATGCGAGGGGCGCGACCGCGGGATCTCGAAAAACGAGCGGCAATGGTTGAGAGTGGAGCGGGGAGATCTATAACTACTCCTTCCGACGGCTGGCGCCGCCACCTCCCTCGGGGAGGGAGGCAGAGATTCTTCGCTGCGCTCAGAATGACGGAGGGGGCTGAAACGCAACTCTGTTGCGGGTACGCCTGTCGGCGTGGGGGCGCGACCTGCGGTCGCTTTACTTGGGGCTTTATGCGAGGGCTTTTCTCGGGCAAAGCAAGGTAAACTTTGCCCTCGGTCACCGCTCGGACGAACTATGTCCTCGCTCATCTCGCCCCTAAAAAGCATTGTCAATGCTTTTCTTAACGGGTAGCTCGTCCTCAAC
>JBGVLV010000028.1:0-20485 GCA_045124465.1 Candidatus Scatosoma sp. | reverse complement strand
AAAATAAAAAAAGGAGAAAACTATTATGTCTGAATATAAATTTGAAACTTTGCAACTTCACGTCGGGCAGGAAACGCCCGATAGCGCGACGGACGCTCGCGCCGTACCCATTTACGCCACGACTTCGTATGTATTTCATAATTGCGAACACGCGGCGGCGCGTTTCGGGCTTACCGACGCGGGAAATATCTACGGTCGGCTGACAAATACCACGCAAGAAGTGTTTGAAAAGAGAATAGCGGCTTTGGAAAAGGGTGTGGCGGCGTTGGCGCTTGCCTCGGGTGCGGCGGCTATTACTTATACCTTACAAGCGTTGGCGCAAAACGGCGGACATATCGTCGCGCAAAAGACGATTTACGGCGGAAGTTATAATCTTTTGGCGCATACCCTTCCGAATTTCGGCATTACCGCCACGTTCGTAAATATCCACGATCTTGCGGAAGTAGAAAAGGAAATCAAACCGAATACGCGCGCGATCTATATAGAAACGCTCGGAAATCCGAACAGCGATATACCCGATATAGACGAGCTTGCAGCGCTTGCGCATAAGCACGGTTTACCCCTCGTTGTGGACAATACGTTCGGAACGCCTTATTTGATCCGTCCGATAGAACACGGCGCGGATATCGTCGTACATTCCGCAACGAAATTCATCGGCGGACACGGTACGACGCTCGGCGGCGTGATCGTCGATTCGGGCAATTTCGATTGGGAAAAATCGGGAAATTATCCCGCAATATCCGCTCCGAATCCAAGCTATCACGGCGTTTCGTTTACGCAAGCCGTGGGAAAGGCGGCGTTTGTAACGTATATTCGCGCGGTACTGTTGCGCGATACAGGCGCGTGCATTTCCCCCTTTGCGGCGTTTTTATTGTTGCAAGGAACGGAAACGCTGTCCTTGCGGTTGGAACGCCACGCGGAGAATACAAAGAAAGTAGTTACATATCTTGCAAAGCACCCGTTGGTGGAAAAAGTCAACCACCCGTCTTTGCCCGAACACCCGAATCATACGTTGTATAAAAAATATTTCCCGAACGGCGGAGCTTCGATATTCACGTTTGAAATCAAAGGCGGCGTAAAAGAGGCTCATAAATTTATTGATAATTTAAAGATATTTTCGCTTTTGGCGAACGTAGCCGACGTGAAAAGTCTTGTGATCCACCCCGCTACTACAACGCACAGTCAGTTATCCGAAAGCGAGCTTGCGGAGCAAGACATAAAACCCAACACGATCCGTCTTTCCATCGGTACGGAACATATCGACGATATCATCGCGGATTTGGAGAACGGATTCAATGCCATAAAGGAGAATTGAAATGGCGAATATATACAAATCCGTTGACGAGCTTATCGGGAAAACGCCGTTGCCCGAACTTGCGAAGACAGAGAAGAAATTTTAAAAAGGTAAAAAAATGCAAATTTATTTAGACAATGCCGCAACGACGAAAATGAGCGAAACGGCGATAAAGGCTATGTTGCCGTATATGGACGAAATATACGGCAACCCGTCCAGCCTTCATTCAGTCGGACAAAAAGCGTCGGAAGCGCTCTCTGTGGCACGAAAAAAAATAGCCGATTGTATAGGCTGTACGGAAAAGGAAATTATTTTTACTTCGTGCGGAAGCGAAGCGGATAATCAAGCAATTCTTTCCGCTGCTTATTTTGGAGAGAAAAAAGGTAAAAAACATATTATCTCTACCGCATTTGAGCATCACGCCGTTTTGCATACGTTGAAAAAGTTGGAAAAGAACGGTTTTGAAATAACGCTGTTAGACGTACACGAAAACGGAATTATCACGGCTGAACAGGTAAAAAATGCGATTCGTCCCGATACTTGTCTTGTAACCGTTATGTATGCAAACAACGAGATAGGAACGATTCAACCGATAAAGGAGATCGGGGCTGTATGCCGTGAAAAAAACGTGATTTTCCATACGGACGCCGTACAAGCCGTTGGGCATATTCCGATCGACGTGCGAGAACAAAATATAGATATGTTATCGCTTTCGGCGCATAAATTTCACGGCCCGAAAGGAATCGGTGTGTTATATGCAAAAACGGGAATCCCGCTTACGTCGATCATAGAAGGCGGAGCGCAAGAACGTAATAAGCGAGCGGGAACGGAAAATATTCCCGCTATCGTTGCGATGGCAGCCGCATTGAAAGAATCACTCGAAAACAGGACGAAGTACGAAGACAAAGTGTTAAAACTCCGGAACCGTTTGATCGAAGGACTTTCGGAGATACCGCATTCCGCGCTCAACGGCGATAAGGAACGGCGCTTACCGTCCAACGTGAGTTTTTGTTTTGAGGGAATCGAGGGAGAATCGTTGTTGCTTTTGTTGGACGATAAGGGAATTTGCGCGTCGTCCGGGTCGGCTTGTACTTCGGGTTCTCTCGATCCGAGCCACGTTCTTCTTGCGATCGGGAGAAAACACGACGTCGCGCACGGTTCTTTGCGGCTTACTCTTTCGGAAGAAAATACGGAAGATGAAATCGAATATGTGATAAAAGCCGTAAAAGAGGTTGTCGCATATTTACGAAACATTTCCCCTATTTGGCGAGATTTAACGAACGGAAAGAAAGAATTTATATTGAAGTGAGGTTAAAAATGGCATTATACAGCGAAAAAGTTATGGATCATTTCCGCAATCCGCGAAACGTAGGTATCATTGAAAATGCGGACGGCGTTGGCGAGGTCGGCAATGCAAAATGCGGCGATATAATGAAAATATATTTGAAAATCGACGACGGTATCGTTTCCGACGTAAAATTTGAAACTTTCGGTTGCGGCAGCGCAATCGCCTCGAGTTCTATGGCTACCGAATTGATCAAAGGAAAGCCCGTATCGGAAGTATTGACTTTGACCAACAAAGCGGTTGTCGAGGCATTAGACGGGTTGCCGCCGCATAAAATTCATTGCTCCGTTTTAGCGGAGGAGGCAATAAAAAAAGCGTTAAAAGACTATTATGATAAAAACGGTATCGAATACGATAAAAGCTTGTTCCCTACTTGTGAGGATTGTCATAATTGTTGTTCAAAATAAAATGAAATTCCAGCAAAAATACCAAAACAAATCCCCCGATGATGAGCGTGAACGCTACGTCGGGGGATCGTTTATTTTATTAAGAAAAACTTTGCAACTTCACTTTACAACTTCGTACGCCAACTGTTGATGACGCTCGACACCGTAGAAGTTTTTTTCGAATTGAGATATTTTAAGCCCGCAAAATTCGCGTTCTTCTCGAATTCGTCGATCATCGCCGTCAATTCGGTCTTTGTGTAATAATCGGAATAAAACTCTATATTCGGGAACCAAAAATCCATATCGAACTCGGTAATTGCAAGGATCACGGTATCGCAACCGTGTTCTTTCATCTCGATAAAATCCTTCTCCGCGTGTTCGACGTAATTAAACCCGTAATAGCTTACCGCCGTGTGTTTGATTGCCATATAAACCTCCTCATAGCTTATCCAACCAAATTATAACATTTTCGGCGAAGATGGTAAATTTATTATTTGACACAAAGGTTGTATTTTCCAACACTTTACAAATATATTCCGTAAATAAAAAACAGGCGGAGGTCGTCGCTCTGCCTGTTTGTGTTTTACGTTTTATATCATTCCAAAGTCTTCAAAGACGCGTTCATGTCCGTTTTCGTGATCTTCTTTCGGAGCAGCCGCGTCGAGATGAAACTGAACAGCATCGTGATAAACGGCGTCAGTACGTACGTCCACCAGTTGATGTCCGCAAGACTGCCGAAGTCTATCAGCCCGAACACGAAGTCGATGAACACGATCCCGAACGGGATACCCAGTATCGCGCCGATAAAGCTCATAATATAGATCTCTCGGAAAATATACCCCGTGACCTCGTTATCGTGATACCCGAGCACCGTCAACGTCGCGATCTCTCTGTTCCGTTCGCTTACGTTGATATTCGTGAGGTTATAAATGACCAACGCGCACAACGCCGCCGAGAACACGAGCAACGCGATAGAGATCGCGACCAACGAAGTCGCGTTCTCCCTGAGCATAGCGCAATCCAAAAGCCCCATACCCGCAAACACGAGTACCGTCGAACCGATCACGGAGACAACCGTCATAAAAAACCGACTTTTGAACAGCAACACGTTCCGCATCGTCGATTTGTATTTGAAACTCAACCGTTTCCAGATAAACGGTATCCTTTCGATCAAAACTTTCTTCCCCGATTTCGGCGCTTTGGGCGTAAGCAATACAGCGGGTTTATTCCTCACCGTCTTCATTCCGCTAAACCAGGTAAGCAACGAAACGCCGACGAGGGTTATCCCGAACGTTATCAGATAGTAAGAAAGTTTGACCCCCGACGGGAACGCGGGCATCGTATACTTCCGTTATACTATTATAACGGTTCGCGTGTAAAAAAGCAAGTCCCCTCACGCGGGCGTACGTAAAAAATACGTGAAAAAATCCGTCGAACGGAGGCGAAATAATTTTCGCGGAAATTTCACGCATTACCCGCTTGCTTTTTTCTTCGGCGCGTGTTATAATGAGATTATGAAAGCGCAGAAACATTCTCAGGAAACGACCTGTTTCAAGATCAGATTTTCAAATACCGTACTTTGGCTGTGCGTAGCGGTCTTCGCGCTTTGCGGCGTGGGTATCGGTCTGTCCGTGTGGCGGATCGTCGAGTTCGGGATACACGGGTTCAACGACGTGCTCAAATATCCTTTCCTCATCGCCGTTTGCGTGTTCTGTATCGTACTCGTAGCCTCGATCCTCGCAAAATCGCAATACGTCTTAGACGAAAAACATCTGACCACGCAATACGGGTTCGTCAAGAGCAAGTTCGCCGTGAAAGACGTCACTTCCATCGTATACGACACCGATCTGAAAAAACTGACGGTATCTTTCGGGGAACAGTATATGACCCTTTCCGTCGATCCCGAATGGAACGAAAAACTCGTGCGGAAAATGCTCGAAATAAACCCGAACATCGACTATTCGTTCACGCTCACCGAAGTGCCGAACGACAGAAAAAAGAAAAAATAAAGACAGCGGATAAAAACTGCCCCCTATTAAAAGGGAGCAGTTCTTTTTTTACGCTTTATTACAGAAAAAACCTTTGGAGTCGGCGGCGTTGGGTTTTCTGCCGACGCAGGTGTTGTCCTTTTTACGGTCTCGAAGTTCTGCGACGGGATCGGGCGCGACCTCGTAGCGGTAGTCCGTGCCGTTTTGTTTTATAAAGGAATCGATCACGCAATGGGAAGGCACGCTGCGCGGGGACGGGTTGACGATCGCCTGATAGCGGAAGAAGTCGGCGTTTTCGGGCAGTTCGTTGACGTTTTTGTAGTCCTCTTTATCCGAGGTGAACTGAACGGTTTCGCCGAGGATCTTCCGCACGTAGTCGATATTTTCGTGCAGAGAAACGGGTTGAGGAAATTCGCCGTCTTTGATGACTTCCTGCCAGTCCTTCTTTTCGTACTTTTTGAGAAGTTCCGCGGCTTTGTGCAGGTGCGCGATCTCGAATTCGAGGTTCTCGTTCCAAAGCTTTTTGATACGGGCGTCCGTTTCCGTCTTATAACAGGACCAGTACAAATAACATTCGCAGTACTCGTGCCAAAGCAACATTTCCAGCCACGTACCGTTCGGATCCATAAGAGAACCGTATTGCGTAACGTGATCCTCTTCGACGAGCGCGATCTCCTGATACAGTTTCCGCGTCGGCTCCGTGGCCGCGAACGTCGTTACGTTCATATAATAATTCATCGTCTGTTGTTCGGCGGCGGTGATGATCATCGTATTCAGAACCGTCTGCAAGTCCGCTTTCTTGGCGTTGATCGAACGTTTCACGTCGTCCATCGGGTAGCGATGGTGCGCGATGGTAGGTCTGCCGGGCATGACCTCGGTATACCGACCCACGAGCGTTTCCGCATGCACGCCCTGTTCCGTTTCGAGCCGATTGGCGTAACGGTATAAATGGTCGAAGTCTTCGAGGAGCGCGAAGTCGAGCGCGGTCTTTACGTTGCAATCGGGTTCGCGCTTGGCAAGTTCCGCGGTGAGATCGACGGCGAGTTGTTCGTAGCCGATGGTGTGTTCGAGCAACGTTTCGTCCTCGGGTTTCAAAAGGGAAATTTTCAGCTGTTGCTGTTTTTCTATCTCGCGGGCAAGCGCCAGATCGCGGCGCAGATCGTTGTCTTGAACGTGACGGGAAAACTGGTGCAAGAACCAGTTCGCCTCGAATTCCGTACCGTTCATCAAAATGATACGAGTCTTGGTGTAGGGATCGACCTCGCGTTTGTCGTAAGGCTTGGGGTACATTTGTTGCCAGTTCTGCAAGCATTTTTCAACGGTCGTCGGTTTTTCTTTAAACGGATTCATCTGATATCTCCTTTGGTTTTATTCGGATAAACAAAGTATACCCAAAAGAAACGTTTTAATACCAACCCGTTTACAAAACTATAATAAGTTGTACGTCCGTCAGTTGCGTATAGCAATCTTTGATGCGTTTTTTATATATTCGCGTTTATTGAAACTCTTTCGCCACCTTTTTGCAATACTCCGCGATGGCGTTCAGCTCGCTGCCCTTACAAAACATTTCCAGTCCGCAAGCCTTCGCTTTGGCTATATAATTCTTATTGCCCGTGATGATCCCCGAAAGCTTTCCCTGTTTTTTCGCCGCCGAGCCGACCCTTTCTATCGCCGACAAAACCGCGCTCGCCTCGTCGTTCCCAAGACAGCCGCAGTCCGCAGACAAGTCGTTCGGTCCGATCAATACGCCGTCTACGCCTTTAACCTGCAATATCTCCTCGATATTCTCTACTCCCGCCGCCGTTTCCGCTTGCGCAAATACCTTCGTCCTCGCGTTCGCCTGCGGCATATATTCGAGGATCGAGGGCGGAGCGTAGAACGTATGCGCCCGCATCGTCGATATTCCGCGTTCGCCGATCGGTTGGTATTTCGCGTATCTCACCACCTGTCGGATATCCTCCGCCGTGTTCGTCATCGGGAGCAACAAGCCGTCCGCCCCCATATCCATCAGTTTCACGATATCCTTTCTTCCGTTATTCGGAAGTCGTACGATCACTTCCAGTCCGCACAGCCGCGCCGTCATGATCATTCGCGACATATCCGCGTAATCGAACCCGCCGTGCTCATAGTCGAGTATTGAAAATAGAATCGTGGACGGTGGTTTGACTCCGCTTGCCGTACTCGGTGAAATCAAACGTAACGTTATACCCTTTCGCACAAGTATTTGTATACGTACTTTGTATAATTATATCGAGAAAGGCGTATTCCTCCGTCTGGATTTAAAACATTTACCTCTAAAAGGTAAGCGGAAAAAACATAACCGAAAAGTAAAAATTGCGGCTAAACCGTCCAGAGGTACAAGCATAGAAAAACGCCCTGCCGTTATTAACGACAGGACGGAGTTCGGGCATTGGGAAATGGACTGTGTTGAGGGTAAAAAGAAGAAAAAGGAAACGATTTTGGCTTTATCGGAACGCTTGACAAGACGGGAAATCGTGATTAAGATTCCCGATAAAACCACAACGAGCGTTGTAAAAGCTTTAAATTCACTTGAACGGCGGTACGGAAAACACTTTCGTAAAATTTTCAAGAGTATAACGGTTGATAACGGGACGGAATTTTCCGATCGTAAAGGAATGGAAAAATCCATATATAACGGTCAGCGTACGGAGATTTACTATTGTCATCCGTACAGTAGTTATGAGCGCGGCACAAATGAGCGATTGAATAGAGAAATTCGGCGTAAGATCCCGAAAGGCTCTGATTTGACAAAATACAGCGCACAGGATATTCAAGACGTTGAGAATTGGTTGAACGATTATCCTCGTCAAATTTTAGATTTTGCCACCCCAAACGAACTTTTTAACGCTTGTTTATCTTCAATTTAAAATTTTTTTAGTTTTTTCGCATAAACGCTTGACATATACGTAATTTTTACCTATCGCGTTCCAAATGCGTTTTTTCTTGCCTACTTCTTCCTTATTTTAATAATAAAAAAAAAGGCGATTTATCACCGCCTTTGGTACTCCCGACGAGAATCGAACTCATAATTGTCCCTTAGGAGGGGACTGTTATATCCATTTAACTACGGAAGCTTATTTGACTTTAACGTTTTTATTATACTCCTTTTTTTGTGAAATTGCAATTGTTTTTCGCGCGCTTGTCCTATTTTCTTTTCTTACCCGCTCAAATGCCTCCATTTTCGTTAAACTATAAATATTTGTTATATACGCTATAATCTTCGCTTATTTTACCGTAAAAAATCTCTGATTTCTTTAACTTTTTCTTATTTTTCGTATGCGAAATCCTTGCAAATTCGTTAAAAAGATGATAAGATGTTGTTATATCAAGTTTTTCGATTGATATACGATTTAAAATCTATTTTTTCGAGGAGAAAAATTTTATGACTTATGTAGAAAGAGTGTTAGACGACCTCAAAACGCGCAACCCCGGTGAGAAGGAATTCCACCAAGCCGCAACGGAAATCCTGTTGACTTTGGAACCCGTTATCAACGCGCACCCCGAGTATGAAAAAGCCGCCCTTTTGGAACGCTTTACCGAACCCGAACGCGTTATTATGTTCCGCGTGCCTTGGGTCGACGACAACGGCAACGTTCACGTAAACAAAGGCTACCGCGTACAGTTCAACAGCGCGATCGGTCCTTACAAGGGAGGTCTTCGTTTCCACCCCTCCGTCAACCTTTCCGTTATCAAATTCCTCGGTCTTGAACAGATCCTCAAAAACAGCTTGACCGGTCTGCCTATCGGCGGCGGCAAGGGCGGTTCCGACTTCGACCCGAAGGGCAAGTCCGACCGTGAAATCATGGCGTTCTGCCAAAGCTTTATGACCGAATTGTTCCGCCATATCGGCGCGGACACCGACGTTCCCGCAGGCGATATCGGCGTCGGCGGTCGCGAGATCGGTTTCCTGTTCGGTCAGTACAAGCGTATCCGCGACGAACACGTCGGCGTTCTGACCGGTCGCGGTCTTTCCTACGGCGGTTCGCTTATCCGTACCGAGGCTACGGGTTACGGTCTTATCTATATGACCGAAGAGGCGATGAAAGAACGCGGAGATTCCTTCAAGGACAAAGTAACGATCGTTTCCGGCAGCGGTAACGTAGCCATCTACGCTTGCCAGAAAGCGCAACAGCTCGGCGCGAAGGTCGTAGCTATGTACGACTCCAACGGTTATATTTACGATCCGAACGGTATTCATCTCGACGTCGTGAAACAGATCAAGGAAGTCGAACGCGCGCGTATTAAAGAATATGCGGCGAGAGTACCCGGTTCGAAGTACGTGGAAGGCTGCAAAGGCATTTGGACCATTCCCTGCGACGTTGCTCTGCCCTGCGCTACGCAGAACGAGATCGACGGCGAGAGCGCGGCGATCCTCGTCAAGAACGGCGTGAAATACGTTGCGGAAGGCGCGAATATGCCCTCCAACCTCGAAGCGATCGAAACCTTCCAGAAAGCGGACGGCGTCGTATTCCTTCCCGCGAAAGCGGCGAATGCGGGCGGCGTTGCTACCTCCGCTTTGGAAATGGCGCAATCCTCCGGCAGACTGTACTGGTCGCGCGAAGAAGTTGACGCAAAACTTAAAAACATTATGGTCAACATCTATCACAACATCGACAACGCGGCGAAGAAGTACGGATTCGCGGGCAATTACGTAATGGGCGCGAACATTGCGGGCTTTGAAAAAGTAGCCGACGCGATGATGGCACACGGTATCGTCTGATAAAAAAACATAAAATATAATTTAGGGGCAGGCATACGTTTCAACGCATACCTGCCCCTATCCTTTTATAAACGTTATATCTTAATAAAACGTCGCGAGTTGTTGTTCGGGCGGTTCGCCGACGATGACGCGTTCGGCGACCAAGACGGGTCCTTTTCCTTTGTAGATACGGTGTTTTTGGAATTGCACTTTCGCCGTTACGCTTATCCAGTCCCGCGTTTGCAGTCCCATCGGTTCGGGCAGAACGCAGGCAAGACCGCAATACTGGATATCCGCCTCGCAACAGGTCATCACGTGCCGTCCGACGACGATATCCTGCGGAGACAGCCGTTTGTCCGTCGCGACCAGTCCTTTGAATTTTACCGTTTTACCGATATACGATTCGAGATTTTCGGTCAGATCGCGGTAGAAGAACGCGTAGTCCTTATCCTCTATCTCGATGACGGGCGCGTCGATATCGAACGGCAACGGGTCTTCGATATCGTCGAAATCCGCTTTACCGTCGGCGTGTTCGTAGACGATATCGCAACGGCGGCTGATACCGCGGACGATCTTATGAAACTCCATTCTATCCATTTTATCGTCGAAACGGTTGAACACGACGAGTTGGGTGTTCTGTATCTTATCGAACGTGAATTGCCGCATATTCGCGTTATAGTTCAAGAACGTGTTCGAGTCGAAGAAGGTCATAATCTGATTGACCATCCACCCCTCGGGCATAGCGTTAAAGAAATCTTCGAGCATCCACGTGCCGTTATATTCCACGACTACGCGTTCCGAACCGTATTTCGTCTGCAACTGCGCGAGATATTCCTCCGTCAATTGTTCTTTGTCCTCTAACACGACGAGATCGACGTTTTCCGCGCTCGCGAATTTGATCGTTTCGTATTCCTCTTCGCCCTCCTCGGTCACGAGAAGAAGGGTCTTTTCGCCCGAAGAAAAACGCGGGTCTTCCATTGTTTCCTGTATGAATTTCGTTTTGCCCGATTCGAGAAATCCCAAAAAGAGATAGACGGGCGTTTCGTTGGGAAGTTTTTGTGCCATAGCCGTTCCTTATAATTTAAATAATCCTTGTAAATTCTCTTCGTTCAGTTCGCAACCGATCACGCAAAGCCGACCCGTTACGCCCGCCGCGCCCTCGCGCACGTCCGGCTCGCCCGGCACGTAATCGAAGTGCAGCCATACCCCTTCGCCCGCAACGATACCTTTCGCACGGAGTACCTTACCGTACTTTTCCTCGTTCCCGATCTCTCGGAGCGCGGCGACGAGTTCCTCTTTCGTATACTTTCTCGTCGTTTCCTTGCCCCAGCTCGTGAACACTTCGTCGGCGTGATGGTGATGATGTTCGTGGTGATGCTCGTGCTCGTGATCGTGTTCGCAGCGCCCATGGTCGTGATGATGATCCTCGTGACCGTGGTCATAGTCGTGGTCGTGATCGTGGTAGTGATGATGGCAACAGCAATGCTCGTCGTCGCACTCCTCGCCGTCGTGATGATGGTGATGATGGTGTTCGTGCTCGTGTTCCACCTCTTGCGCCAAGCGGTCGAGTTCGGCTTGCAGGGAGTCTTTGCGTTCCATCGCCGCGAGAATGGTCTTGCCTTCGAGGGTATCCCAGACCGCCGTTACGATATTCGCCGTCGCGTTCTTTTCTTTCAGGAGCGCGACCGCCGCCGCGAGTTTTTCCTCCGAGGTCTTGTCCGTGTGCGAAAGAATGATACAGCTTGCGTTTTCGACCTGATCGCCGAAGAACTCGCCGAAGTTTTTCATATACATTTTGCACTTGGACGCGTCCACAACCGTGCAGAAGGCGTTGAGGACGGCGTTTTCGAGTTTTGCGTTCGCCACCGCTTTGATGACGTCGGAGAGCTTACCTACCCCCGAAGGTTCGATGACGATACGGTCGGGCGCGTACTGCGCCGAGACCTGTTGCAGAGCTTTGGAGAAATCGCCGACGAGAGAGCAACAGATACAGCCCGAATTCATTTCGGTGATATTGATACCCGCGTCCTGCAAAAATCCGCCGTCGATACCGATCTCGCCGAATTCGTTCTCGATCAGAACGACCTTTTCTCCCGCATACGCCTCTTTGATGAGTTTTTTGATAAGGGTGGTCTTTCCCGCGCCCAAAAATCCCGAAAAAATATCGATTTTCGTCATTTGTTTTACCTCTTTATTCTTTATTAGTAAATATATAACCGTTTTTCTCGGTTTTAAACCTCAGAACGCCCAGTTCCCGTTTTGGAATATCTGCACGCGTTCGCCCGTTTTCGTAACGCCGACAATATTCATATCCCGCGAACCGATCATAAAATCCACGTGGATCATACTGTCGTTGATCCCCCGTTTTTTACATTCCCCGTCCGTATATTTTTCATAGCCTTTCAAACACTCGTTGAACCCGTGACCGAGTGCGAGATGACAGCTTGCGTTCTCGTCGAAAAGGGTGTTATAGAACAACACGCCGGAATCGTTTATCGGGGAATCGTAGGGAATGAGCGCGCACTCGCCGAGCCGTCCCGCGCCCTCGTCCATCGACACCATTTTTTTGAGCAGTTCCTCGCCCTTTTCCGCTTTGACTTCGACGACCTTGCCGTTTTCGAACCGCACGGAAAAGTTCTCGATAAGCTCGCCCATATACGAAAGCGGTTTGGTGGAATACACGATCCCCTCCGCCTTGCCCGCTTTGGGCGAGGTGAACACCTCCTCCGTCGGGATATTCGGATTGAAAATCCTGCCGCTCAGCGTTTTCTCTTTCCCGCCGCAGAACAACCCGTCCTCGTTGAGTTCTACTTTGAGATCGGTGCCGTTCGCGCTCTTATATTCCAGATATTGCAACCTCAAACCGTTGAGATACGCGCAACGCTTATCCAAGTCCGCGTTATGCTCTTTCCACGCCTTGACGGGGTTTTTCCCGTCCGCGCGGGCGGTGTGCAAGATCACCTTCCACATTTCTTCCACCGCTTTCTTTTCCGAAAGCGCGGGGAACACCTTTTTCGCCCAAGCCTTACCCGGCACGGCGGCGATACACCATTGATGGCGGTTCTCCATCGCCAAACGGAAGGGCTTGACCTGCGGGAACAACGCGCGGCGCGCGGCGCTCATCTTTTCCTGATCGACCCCGTTCATACCGTCGGGATCTTCCGACTCGATGAATAGACGGCAGGAATAGTTTTCCGCCTTGAACTCCCATTTCGCCTTTATCCAGGGTTTCATTTCCGAAAGAGAGGCGAGCGTTCTGTATTTGGCGGATACCTTTTCCGCGGGCTGATAGCTCCATTCCACGAACACCTCGCTCGCGCCCGCCTTATAACATTCTTCCTCGACCATCGTCACGAATTCGGGCTGATCCAGTCCCGCGGCGATAAATACCGTTTGACCTTTTTTAACGTTCAGACCCGTTTTCGCGAGCAGTTTCGCGTATCTTTGTAATTGCGTTTTTTTCATATTCTTTATTTCTCCGTTTGTTTTTCCAAAATGCTCAGCGCATACTCCGTCGCGCGTTTCACGCCGCCCGCCTCGAACGGCACGGCGAGGTTCGCGGCTTTGAGCGTATCGAGATATCCGAGCGATCCGCCCACCTTACAAAGGGCGAGATAATCCTTCCAACATCCCTCTTTATCTTCCGCCTGTTTCTTCTTGAACTCCATCGCGCCCATCGTCGTAAGCGTGTAATTGATATAATAGAACGGGTAGTGGAAGATATGCAGTTTATGATACCACCAGCCGCCGCGGTCGAAAAACGCGTTGTCCTCGCCGTAGTCCCGCCACGGGATATATTTCTTTTCCAGTTCGTGCCAGACCGCCGTACGCTCGTCGGGGGTCATTTCGGGTCTTTCGTAAACGATATGTTGGAACTCGTCCACCGCAACGCCGAACGGTACGAACGTGATCGCCTCCTGCAAGTGCTGGAAACGGTATTTTTCCGCGTTTTCGCCGAAGAACAACTCGGCGTACGGATAGGCGAACTGTTCCATCGACATCGAGTGTATTTCCGCAATATCCGTCGGTTCGCTCCAAAGCGCTTGCAAGGGCTGGGTACGCATAGCCGCGTAGCCCGCGAACGCGTGACCCATTTCGTGCGTAAGCACGTCCACGTCGCCCGTCGTGCCGTTAAAGCACGAATACACGAACGGCGCTTTATAATCGTTCAACGTGGTCATATACCCCGTCGCCGCTTTGTTGGGTTTGTTGTCGAGGTCCATAAGCTCGTGTTCGATCATAAAGTCGATGAACTCGCCCGTTTCCGCGCTCATATCGCGGTACATTTTCTGCGCCTGAGAAACGAGGTAAGCGCGGTCGCCGACGGGTACGGCGTTGCCTTCGGGGAAGATGAGCTGTTCGTCGTAAAATCTTATCTTCTCCACGCCGATACGTTTCGCCTGCGCTTTATATAATTTCTCGCAGAACGGCACGAGCAGTTCTCGGACCTGTTCCCGAAACGCCGCGACGTCCTTTTCGTCGTAGTCGAGCCGACCTTGCAGCATATATCCGAGCGGGATATAGTTCTTAAAACCCATATTCACGCCCATTTGATGACGGATCTTTACGAGCCTGTCGAAGATCTCGCCCATTTCTTTGTCGTGCGCCTCGAAGAACTCGGCGTATTTTTTCGCCGCTTGTTTGCGCACTTCGCGGTCGGGATCGGAGAAGTATTTCAATATCCCGTACAAATTGCACTCTTCGCCTTGGAAAGGGATCTTGCACGCCGCCGTGATACGCTGATAACGGTTGGTGAGTTCGTTCTCCTCCTGCATAAGCGGGATATTCTTTTCGCAAAAACTGTCCGCGTCCAGTTTTATCGTTTTCAAAAACTGCGCGCCGTATTCCCCGTCGATACGTCCTTTGAACGGCGAGGACAAAAGCGTTCTGTTGAACGCCTGCACGTATGGCATGACCTCGGGATAGCTGCGGTGTACGTATTCGTCCTCTTGTTCGTAAAACTCGTCGCTCGTGTCCACGGTGTGCCGAATTTCCGCGATCGTCGCCATCGTGTTTACGTGGGAGGAATACTCTTCCTCCTCTTTGATACATTCTTTGAGTTCCTCATACGTTTTCGCCGACTTCGCGCGCTCGTTGATTCGAATATAAAACTCCTTGAACGCCTCGAAATCGGGGCGGACGTATTCCAGTTCGTTAAACGTTTTTAAAGTATTCATCTCGTACCTGCCCCCTTGATTTAGCCGATAAGGTCGTAATTGACCGTCTTATAAAACAATTTTTTCACTTCCTCGTCCTCTTTCGTGATCGCGAGTATCCACATCAGTTTGGTAATGATACTCTCGTAGGTCATCGAATAGCTTTCCAAAAGATCGAAACGGTTTTTCAAGCCCCGCCCCACGCGATACACGTTCATATCGCTGCCCTCTTGCTGCACCTGCGTCGTGACGACGAGCGTTTTGCCTTTCTTTTCCCATTTCTCCATTACTTCGTAAAAGCCGTAGTACTCGCCTTCGGGAACGCCGCCCGTGCCGTAGCCCGACACGACCACCGCGTCGTTGAGTTTGAAATACGCGTCGAGAATATCCCCTTTCTGACCGGGCGTGAGCGTGAACAGCCCTACCCGTTCGTCAAGTTCCAAGTAAAACTCGGGCTTGTCCTTTTTGGGCTGAACGATATACTGTATCACCTTTCCGTCGCGTATCACGCCGAGGTTGGGAAAATCCACGCTCGTAAACGCGTTGAAACTTTTCGTGCGGATCTTTTTCGCGCGCGTACCCGCGATGACCTTGCCCTGAAAGACGATCACCACGTCGCTCGCCGTATCGGAGGCGGCGTACAAAAAACTGTCGCGGAGATTGATACGCCCGTCCGTATCCTCTTTGTCGATGGGCTGTTGCGAACCCGTCAAAACGATGGGTTTGGGTGAATGTTGCACGAGATAGGACAGCATAGCCGCCGTATACGACATCGTGTCCGTACCGTGGCAGACGACGAACCCGTCGTAGCGCTCATAATTGTCCTTTATCGTCTGCGCGAGCAATTTCCAATGCTTTGGCGTGACGTTGGTGCTGTCAATATTGTATATCTGCACGGCGTCCGCCTCGCAAAATTCAAATATCTCGGGCACGCATTTCAAAAGCGCGTCTGCCTGGATTTCAGGTATCAGTCCCTCTTTGCCGAGGTGGGAGGCGATCGTGCCGCCCGTTGCGATCAGTAATATTTTCTTTTTCATTCTTCCTTACCCGTTTTTGCGACGGAGATAGTCGCCCTTTTGCAATGTATACGGACATTCGATCTTATACGTTTCCTGCACAAGCTTACAATCTTCCGTCCTTTCGCCTTTGGAATCGTACACGTTCTCCACGCGGAACGTCTTACGGAAATGATCGGTGGGAGAAAGCACTTCCAAGACCTCTCCGCGTTTAAAACGGTTCCGCATTTCCGCGTACACGTAGCCGTTTTCACAGCCCGTCACGTCGGCGATATACGTATAGTCGCCCTTGGACTGACTGTCCGTGTAATTGACCGTTTCCGCGTTCTTACCGTCCGCATACGCCTGCGTATACGCGCGGTGCGCCACGCCGAGCAGTTCCTCTTCGGAAACGGAAAATTCCCCGCCGTTCATCGCGCGGCGGTAGGCATTGATGACGGTGGCGAGATAGTAACCGCTTTTCATTCTGCCCTCGATCTTGAATGAACAAATACCTGCCCCCTCCATTTCCCGTATCCGCGAGAGCATATTCAGATCCTTGCTGTTGAAAATATACGTGCCTTTTCCGTCCTGTTCGATCGGCAGCCATTCCGACTTGCCGTTCGTAGCGTTGAGCGCGCGGACTTCGTACCGCCAACGGCAGGACTGCACGCACGCGCCGCGGTTGGACGATCTGCCGTCCAGATAGTCGGACAAAAGACATCTGCCGCTGTACGATATGCACATAGCGCCGTGCACGAACCCTTCGAGTTCCATTTCGGGCACGAACCCGTGTATCTCCGCGATCTCCCCTATCGAGAGTTCGCGGGCGAGCACGACCCGCGACGCGCCCTGTTCTTGCCAGAATTTCACGGCGTATTTATTCGTCGTATTCGCTTGCGTGGAGATATGCAAAGAAAGATTCGGGGCGACCTTTTTCGCAAGATAGACGACGCCGGGATCGCTTACGATCGCGCCGTCCGCGCCGATCGCCGCGAGCGTTTGAAAATAGGCCCCAAGCAAAGCGAAATCGGGGTTACGCGCGTAGATATTCGCCGTCACGTACACTTTCTTGCCGAGCGCGTGCGCTTGCTTGACGGCGGTCGATAATTCCTCCGTCGTGAAATTGTCGGCAAAGGTACGCAAGGAAAAGTGCTTGCCGCCGAGATACACCGCGTCCGCGCCGAAATACAGCGCCGTGCAAAATTTCGAATAATTGCCCGCGGGGGCTAACAGTTCCGCCATTTTCTATTCTCCCTTGCTCGCGTTTCCTTTATATACGGACAGCGCAACGCCGTCCCCGATGTCGAGAACGGACGTTATAAAATCGTTATCCGACGTGAGCGCGTCCAGATAACCGCGTATTTTTTCCACGATAGAACGGCGTTTTTGCGGCGTGGGCTGTTCGCCGCTTACCCAACCGTACAACAAAACATCGTCCGAAAACAGCACCGCGCCGTCGTTCATCAGGCGTTTTAAATCGAACAGATATTTTTCGTACTGCGCTTTCGGTCCGTCCAAAAAGACGAAATCGAACTTCCCGTCCATCATCGCGAGTATCTCGCCTGCGTCGCCGAGGTGCGCCGTGACCCGTTCGGAAACGCCGAACTCCGCGAAATTCGCTTTCGCCTCGATATAGCGTTCCTCTTCCAGTTCGATGGTCGTCAATTTCGCCGCGGGACACGCACCGAGCATCGCCACGCCCGAAAGCCCGACCGCCGTACCTATTTCGAGGATACGTTCGGGCTTTTTCATCGACAGCGTAACGAGCAAAAATTGCAACGTTTCGTCGTCCGCGACGGGTATGCCGCGTTCGAGCGCGGCTAAGCGGCGGGCGGCGAGTTTTTCATCGATATGCAATTTTACAAGCGACGCCGTGTATTTCATTCGTGTGCCTCAAAGCTTTTCCCGTTATACGTCGAGTATGGACACGACGACGAGCGGGGATTGTTTGGTCTTTTTATAGAAATAGTTTTTCAGGGATTTTTTCACGAAGTTGGACAGCTCGTCCTTATTCCCGTTCTCGTAATCGTAACCGTCCACCGCGCGTTGCACGACGGTGCGGAGTTCCGCGTCCGTAGCCGTGTTCTCCGCGAACACGCAACCATGCATCTTGATGACGGGATCGTTGATAACGTAATTCCCCGTGACCGCCAACGCGACCGTGCAAACGCCGTCCGAGGACATCTTCAAACGGTCTTTCATCACTTCGCTCGTGCCGTAGTCCTCTATCCCTTCGCCGTCGATGAGCCGCGTGCCCGCGGGAACGTTCTCGCCGAGAGAGATCGAGTTTTCCGTAAGCTCTACGCAGTTCCCTATCTCCGTGATAAGGGTGTTGCGTTCGGGCATACCCAGCGACTGCGCGAGTTGCACGTGGCGTTTTAAATGACGGTATTCGCCGTGAACGGGTATGAAAAATTTCGGGTTCAACAGCGTATGCAATATTTTATGCTCTTCCTGACAGGCATGTCCCGAAACGTGTATCTTTTCCAAACTTTCGTACACGACGCGCGCACCCTTTTTATACAGGTTGTTGATGACCCGATAGATCATCTTTTCGTTGCCGGGAATGGGGTTGGCGGAAATAATGATGGTATCGTTTTCGCCGACCGTCACCTTATTGAATTCTCCCGCCGCCATACGCGTCAACGCGCTCATAGGCTCGCCCTGCGAACCCGTAGATACGATCAGAAGTTCCCCGTCGAACAGGTTCTTCGTCTTTTCTACGTCGATAAGCACGCCTTCGGGTATCTTCAATTCCCCGATCTTCACCGCCGCGTCCACGACCTTGAACATACTCCGACCGGACAGCGCCACCTTACGGCGGTATTTCACCGCCAGATCGATGATCTGTTGCAGACGGTGTACGTTGGAGGCGAAGGTCGCGATGATGAGCCTTCTCGTCATATTCTCCGAGAACAGATGATCGAGGGTCGTACCGACGACCGTTTCGCTCATCGTATAGCCCGGACGTTCGATATTCGTCGATTCGCCCATATACAAAAGCACGCCCTCTTTTCCAAGTTCGGCGATACGCTTGAAATCGATCGGCTCGCCCGCGACGGGCGTGAGGTCGATCTTGAAATCGCCGCTATGATAGATAAGACCGTTCGGCGTGCGTATCGCCAAGGCGCACGCGCCCGAAATGGAATGGTTCACGTTGATGAACTCTACCTCGAACGCGCCGACCGAAACGCGGTCGCCGGGGGTGACTACCCGTTCGACTACGTTCTGGATACGGTGTTCCTGCAATTTATTGTCCGTGAGCATCAACGTAAGTTTCGTGCCGTAGATGGGCGTTCCCGCGTTGAGTTCTTTCATAAGATAGGGTACGCCGCCGATATGGTCTTCGTGACCGTGCGTAAGGAATACGCCGCGGATCTTGTCCTTGTTCTGCGCCAAATAGGTGACGTCGGGTACGACCGAATCGATCCCCGGCATATCTTCGCCGTTGGGGAAGGTCAGTCCCGCGTCGATGACGAGAATATCGTTGCCGTATTCGATCGCGGTCATATTCTTGCCGATCTCGCCTACGCCGCCGAGAAAGATGATCTTGACGGGCCTTTTCTTTTTGCCGACCGACTGTTTGCCGTTTTGGGACTTACCGCCCGTCTTTTCCTTGGGCATACGCAATTTCTTTTTCTCGTTCGGTCTTAAATAGGTCGCGCCCGTTTCCGCGGTATACGCCGCGATCGGTTCGACGGGCGCGTCGGCGCGTTTTTGTTGGGAGCGTTTTTCGCTCTTTGCGCTTTGCGCGGGCTTGGGCGCGCGCTGTTTACGCTGTTGGTTTGCCGCGGGAGCGTCGTAGTTTACGCTCGTCGCGTCGAACGCCGTGCCCGTAGGGTTTCTTTTGGATCTTGTTCGCGGTTTTCCCCCCGCAACCGTTTCTTCGTTTTTACGAGTT
This sequence comes from Candidatus Scatosoma sp., assembly GCA_045124465.1. GTDB lineage: Bacteria > Bacillota > Clostridia > Christensenellales > Borkfalkiaceae > Scatosoma. Next base: position 697 of record JBGVLV010000028.1, on the reverse strand, counting down.
TCTTTTTCTTTTTCCTTTCTTTCCTTCACGCTGTTCTTGTTCTCCTCGGCGGAATTTCTCCGCCCATAAAATAGAGAGCCGAAAATTATGGAATTATCAGCTCTCTTCTCATTATTCGTATGTGTTTCTTCTTACGCTTTCATTTCGTCGGAGCGGATATCAGAAATCCAACTCGACCTTTTTCTCTTTCGTGGCTTTGATATAGCCTTCGTCGAAAAGCTGTTTCGTCGATTCGTAACCGAATTCGTCCACGTAGTTTACCGCCTCGAACCCTTCCTCTTTCGTCGTGCCGAGCTTTTCCGCAAGGAAACCTACGAGTCGGAGCGCTTTCTTCGCCGCTGCGTCGCTCTTGATCTTGACCATAAACGGCGTGTTCTCGTACGCTTTCTGCGCGCCTACGTTCTTCTGATGGTATACCGTCGTCTTATACTCGGGATCTTCGGGATCGAGAGCAAGGTAGAAACATAACGTTTTACCGCAGATATTCACTTTCGCGATCGTGTCGCGACCGAAGTTGAATCTGTCGCCGTGCCAGCTGATGTTCGAGTTAATCTTATTGTATTCCGTCAAGGCGTTCTTCAATACGCTGTAATAGGTCTTGATGTCGTCTTCGCTCTGCTTAAGCTTTGCAATGAAGCTTCTCTTCAAACGAAGCACCAAATCTCCATCCGCTTCAACCAAGCCAAGCTTCGGCATT
>JBGVLV010000027.1:0-33763 GCA_045124465.1 Candidatus Scatosoma sp. | reverse complement strand
ATTGTATTTTCTATGTTATACTGTGCTTGCACTTGAAGCTATGTGGTTTTCAGCGGTTTCTCGCATCTTTCTCGCAATTTTCTCGCAAATTTCCGGGAAGGTGCGAGGAAAAGGCTAAACTTGGCTGAAAATTGGGGAGGTTTAGGGATTATTCGGGACGATTTGGGAAGTTGTTCAAAAGTCTTGAAAACCGTTTGCCGGCAACGGCGCGTGAGTTCGAATCTCACACCCTCCGCCACTTTGCCTTGGAGCATTACGCTCCAAGGCTTTTTTCTTTGCTTACTGTGTATCATTTTTTGACTCGTTAGGCGGTGATTGCAAGTGCGTTTTCGATGACGGATGCGCTTCCTCTCTTGCTCTGTGCATCAAGGTGAGCGTAGGTGTCTGCGGTGATCACTATCGTGCTGTGTCCGAGCCATGCTTGGATTTTCTTCATGTCCTCACCGTTGGAAAGCATGAGGGTTGCACAGGAGTGTCGCAGGTCATGGAATCGAATCTTGTCGAGTCCATGCTGTCGCAGTAAGACAGCGAAGTGGTTCGTTACGTAGTTTGGCTTGAAGAGGTTACCCATCGCATCCACGCAGACATATTCTTCATATTGTCTGTTGTATTGTTGTTTCTGCTTCAGCAGCAAATGCGACAGTTGTAGTTGCCAATCCGAAAAATATAAACATTAGACAAATCATCAAGCACATACTAATGCTACGAATTGAAAACTTTCTTTTAATCATATTTTTTACTCCTTCTATTTTATTTTTTGTAACATGAATGCGACCTCTTCTATATTCTTTACATTTGATAAAGTATAAGAGGAATCTTTGGTTGTTATTTTCAATGTCCCACTATTCAAAACCATTCGCCTACTTTTTGTTTTTCGATAATTGATAGCTACCATATCGGTCACGTGAATTTTATCCCATTTTCCTTTGGTATATATCCACAAAAAACCGTTAGATAATTTTATTAAACAATTTGGCCTTTTTAATTCATAGCAAAAACCTCCAATAAAAATTATTACCATAACAACTGACAGAAGGAAATAAACAATCCATCCATTTGGTTTTATAGTAACGGATAAAAGTGAAAATAGGGCGAATAGAATTGCTCCTAAAATTAACATAATATTTGATAATTTTGTTTTAAATGCAATCTCTTGCATAATAGTCAATCCTCCAATCAAATTTTGGGTTTTGATAATTATAACTCTCATTAAAAAAGTTTACCATCATTCTAAGGTTAGATGTAGGTAAAATTTGTGTAAATCCATATATTGAGAATTCAATAATAGACTATTTAAGAAAATTTTATACAATAGAATAAAGTTGAATTCGTCATGCGGGAGGTTTTGTTTGCCGTCAATTCCCGATGAACTATTCTTTTATAACACTTTCTTTTATATAGAGTTCTTCTTTCTTTTCTGCCGTTTCTTTTAGAGTGGGTAGTTCACCTTCTCCTACCATCTTGACAAGTGCCGCCTGTCACCGAATAGAAACACTTATCCCTTGGCGGTCAAAGATGTAAAAATTGAGCCGAAGGACTGCCCGAAAGCAGCCCTCCGACTCCTGAGTGCAGACCTTTCAGCCCACGGTCAGCTCGTGGTTTTTAGAAAATTTCCTTCTTCTTGAGGATGATTACAACTATCACGCCTACAACCCCCAAGATGCCGAGGATGATGCCGATAATCGCACCTACGCTGATGCTCTTTTCGATGGTGAAGTTGTATTCAGCCGTGTTGCCGATCTCGTCGGTTACGGTTACCTTGTACTCGCCGGGGTCGGTGATCTCGTCACCGAGAGTATACTCAACAGGTTCACCGTCAAGCGTTACCTTAACAGTTGCGTTCTCGGAAGGATTTCCGATGGTGACCGCATCCTTGGTAGAACCGCCGTTTTCTACACCGTTAAGGGTGATAGTAGGAGCAGTTCCGTCTACAGTTACCTTGAAGAGATAAGTGTTGCCGCTTACGATAACGCCGACCTCATATACGCCGTCCTCCTTGAGTTCGAGCGTACCATAGTTGAGTCTACGATCCTCACCGTTAACGGTCACGCCACCAAAGCCCTCGACCTCGTCAAAGTTGTGAGTAAACTCTTTTACAAGAGGCTCGATATTTATAAGGTCATAGGTTTTGTTTTTGCCAAGACGAAGAACTTTTGCTACTTCGATCACGGTCATGACTTCGGGTTCGTTCTTTAACATGGATAGGCAGGTTCTTTCGGTCATCTTATTTGTCCTCCCGATTTATTTCCAAGCTCACGCAAATGGCGCGGTTTACTCTCGTCATCGTTGGTGCTTCTAAAGTTCCGACATATTCACGAAGACGGGTTTTATCAATGGCTCTGATGTGTTCGAGAAGGACGAAGGAGTCCTTTGGAAGAACCTCCGCTTTTACAAACACATGAGTCGGCAGATAGGTTTTCTTTTGAATGCTCGTGATCGGTGCGATGATTGTTGTCGGGCTGTGCTTGTTTCCTACATTATTCTGAATAATAAGAACAGGGCGGATAAAGTTTTGCGGGTACGACCTCGCACACCGATCTCGAAAAGGGCAGACATTCTTTTTTCAAGACCTTTTCGGCGTACGGCATTAAAAGATCGTGACTTCTCATAAACACCCCGCCGACTACGATCTTTTGCGGGTTGAAAAGATCGATCAGGATACTCAGCGTTTGACCGAACATCTCGCCGCTTTTTTTGAATATCTTCATGGCGAATTCGTCGCCTTCGCGCGCATGTTCCGCAAGCGTTTTCGCCGTAACGTTCTCTTCGCCGCCGACCTTCTCCCAAAAAGAGGGCGTACAGCCTTTCTTTTCGGCTTTTTTCAGCTCCAAGAGCGCAAGACGGCGTATCCCGCTGCCGCTGCAAAAACCCTCGCACGAGCCTGCCTTGCGATACCCGACGGGACCGCTGTTTCTCAACCGTACGTGACCGATCTCGCCCGCGTTGTCGTTCGTACCCGAATACAGTTTTCCGTTCAAGACCAGTCCCGCGCCAAGCCCCGTGCCGAAGGTCAAAAAGATCATATTTTCGCAACCGCGCCCCGCGCCGTATTTCCATTCGGCGACGGCGCAAGCGTTCGCGTCGTTCTGCAAACGGGTGGGTATGGCGAATTTATCTTCAAAATACCGTACGATCTCGATACCGTCCCAAAGAGGCAGGCTGGCGGTTTCTGGATAACGCCGTGCTTGGAATCGAGCGGAACGGTTGACAAACGGGCGCGGATATGATAAAATGATAACAGAATAAACGTTTCGGAGAAAAACGAATGAAAAAAGCATTATCCGTGATCACAATTGTTCTTATTTGCGCGGTCGTATTCCTTTGCAACGCGTTGGCGTTGTTGCATTTGATCGACAAGCTCGCCTACCGCTCTTTCTATTCGAACGCGGAAGTCGCGTTCGCTACGCCCGGCGTGAACGACGGGTTCGTGCAACAGGGGCTTGACTACGTGGAAGAGGACAAAATATTCCTCGTGGCGGGGTATACCTCTAACGATTCCGCCTCCCGCGTGTACGTGGTGGACGAGAGAGGGAACGCTGCGTATACCGAACTCAAAAATGCGGACGGCAGCGACTATCTCGGACATACGGGCGGTATCGCGCGGAACGGCGAGTTCGTGTATATCACCGCCGACGACGGTTTGGACGTGTTCGCGTACGCCGATATCGTCGGGGACGCCGCGAGCGCGAAAAAGCTCGGCGAAGTGCCTACCTACAACGATCCCGCATATTGCTATATCTATAACGGCTATCTTTTGGCGGGTTCGTTCTATATCGAGGGGACCTACGAAACGCCCGAACGCGAACGGGTGACGACCCCGAACGGAGATCGGAACACCTCGGCGATAAACGTGTTTAAGCTCGACGGGAGCAAAGAATTCGGTATCGATCCGACCCCGAGAGCGGTTATATCCACGGGCGGACTTGTGCAGGGCATGTGCGTGACGGAGAAAGGGAAAGTCGTGCTTTCCACGTCGTACGGGCTTAGAAGTTCGCAACTGCTTATATACGATACGAGCGACCTGCCCAAGGAAGAAAACTACCGTTTGGCGGGAACGACGGAGGACGGCGAGACGTTCGCGTTCGAGGGGCTTACGCGGTACTATCTTGACGGCGGGAGCTTGGCGGAAACGGTGAAAGCGCCGCCCATGTCCGAAGAGATCGTGTATCGTAACGGGAAAATTTATATCATGAACGAGTCCGCGTGCAATAAGTATATCTTCGGAAAATTCACTTCGGGCAGAAATATTTACGCCTATTCTTACGCCGAATAAACATAATCTCTTCCGCGTTTCCACATACTGCGGAAAGAGGTAATGAAAATGCATTCGGTAACTTCCATTTGGAAACAAACGACGCAAACGTCCGTTTTCGAGCCTTTACGCGAGGACCTCGAAACGGACGTTTTGATCGTCGGCGGCGGGATCGCGGGGATCCTCTGCGCATATATGCTCGATCGGGCGGGCGTGGACTACGCGCTCGTCGAGGCGGAACGTATCTGCGACGGCATTACGAAAAATACGACGGCGAAGATCACTTCGCAACACGGTCTGATATACCATTCCCTTATACGCCGTTTCGGCGAGGAAAAGGCTCGGCTGTACTTGGAGGCGAACGAAAACGCGGTCGAGACCTATCGGAAATTATGTAAAGATATAGACTGCGGGTTCGAGGAAAAGGACGCGTTCACGTACTCTTTGCATAAGCCCAAGCTCATCGAAAAGGAACTGCGCGCGTTGGAACGGATCGGCTATCCCGCGAAATATGCCGATAACCTGCCGTTGCCGTTCCCGACGGCGGGAGCGGTCAGGTTCGAAGGACAAGCGCAGTTCCACCCCTTGAAATTCGCGTACGCGATAGCCAAAGACCTGCGGATATACGAAAAGACCAAAGTCCTCGAATTTGCGCCGCATACGGCGATCACGAGCGGGGGAAAGATCAAGGCGAAAAAGATCGTCGTCGCGACCCATTTCCCCATTATCAACAAACACGGTTTTTATTTCCTGAAAATGTATCAGCACCGCTCGTATGTGCTCGCGCTCAAAAACGCGCCCGACGTGAACGGTATGTACGTGGACGAGGCGGACGAGGGAATGTCCTTCCGTAACTACGGAAACCTTCTTTTCATCGGCGGCGGCGATCACCGCACGGGCGAAAAGGGCGGGAACTGGAAAGAGCTTGCCGCATTCAAGGAAAAATACTATCCCGACGCGGAAACGGTCGGGCAATGGGCGACGCAGGACTGTATGACCTTGGACGGCGCGCCGTATATCGGTCGGTATTCCAAAAACTCGACCGATCTGTACGTGGCGACGGGGTTTAACAAATGGGGTATGAGTTCGTCGATGGTCGCCGCGGAACTGTTGCGGGATATGATCTTGGAGCGGGAGAATCCGTACGAGTCGGTGTTCTCGCCCTCGCGGACGATGCTCCGAAGTCAACTGTTCGTCAACGCGGGGAAAGCGGTCTTGAACTTGCTCACGCCCACCGTGCCGCGCTGTCCGCACATGGGCTGCGCGCTTAAATACAACCCGCAGGAACGTTCTTGGGACTGCCCGTGCCACGGATCGAGGTTCACGGAGGAGAAAAAGCTCATCGACAATCCCGCGACGGGGGATATCGAGAAATAAAAACCGAGCCGAGGGAAATTCCTCGGCTCGGTTTATGTTCGTTCGCTTATTCGATATCCAGTTCGGGTGGTACGTCGATCTCGTCGGAAACGTATTTCCCGTTCTTTTTGCGTTGCCGTACACATTCGGACAGCAGGTATTCGATCTGACCGTTTACGGAACGGAAATCGTCCTCCGCCCATGCCGCGATCGCGTTGTACAGTTTCGGGGACAAACGTAAGGGGATCTGTTTTTTTCCGTTTTCACTCATTTTTCGTTACCTGCCTGTTCGTGTATTTGCGCGCGTTCCTTGTCGGAACGCGTTGCGGCGTACGCCGCAAACTGTCTTAATTAGTTAATATAAATTGCCCGCGTTGACGACGGGTTGCGCGTCGTGGTTGCCGCAGAGTACGACGAGAAGGTTGGACACCATCGCCGCCTTTCTTTCTTCGTCGAGCTGTACGAGTTGGTTCTCGCTCAACCGTTCGAGCGCCATTTCCACCATACCCACCGCGCCGTCTACGATCATCTTTCTCGCGTCGATGATCGCGGACGCCTGTTGGCGTTGCAGCATCACCGCCGCGATTTCGGGCGCGTACGCAAGATAGGTGATGCGCGCCTCGATGATCTCGATACCCGCCTCGTTCACCCGCTGTTGTATCTCGTCGCGGATACGGGAGGCGACTACCTCGCTCGACCCGCGCAAACTGCCGTCGTCCGCTACGCCGTCGCCCGTCGTGTCCACGTTGGGCGCGACGTCGTAGGGGTACAGCCGTACCACGTTACGGAGCGCGCTGTCGCATTGCAGGGATAAATATTCCTTGTAGTTATCCACGTTGAACACCGCTTTTGCCGTGTCCACGACCCGCCAGATGACCGCGATCCCGATCTCCACGGGGTTGCCTAAACAGTCGTTTATCTTCTGACGGTTGTTGTTCAAAGTCATGATCTTCAAGGAGATCTTCTTATTGATAAGCTCGCCGTTCAAGGTCGTTTCCGCCGCTGCGCTCGTTCCCGTCTTATGCCCGACGTCGCCGCTTTGGTTGAGCTTGGTCTTTGCCGCGGGGTTGACCGCCACGCAGAACGGATTGATCGCGTAAAAACCTTCGCCCTTGATCGTGCCTATGTATTTCCCGAACAGAGTGAGCGCCAACGCCTCTTGCGGTTTTAAGATACGTAAGCCCACGAGCGGAATCCACGCTACGCACATTACGACGAATCCCGCGATAAACAACGCTACGCCGAGCGCGGAGGGAAGACTTTCCGTTTCCATCACGACCGCGCCTGCGATCACGCCCGCCGTTGCGATAAGCTCGATCAGCACGCATACGATCAGCGTTTGCATACCTTTCTTCTTGTTCTCTAATAAGATCTCTTCCATTATACAGTATACCTCCGTACAGTATTGATATTAAAATGATATCATACGTTACGGGGTTTGTCAAGCGTTTTGGGAAAAGTTTCGGGGAAATATATTCAGATGAGGGTTTCGTATTCCTCGTAGAGCTTGTCGAGCAAGGTCTTGATCTCTTCGAGGCGGTTGCATTTTTGCGTGAGCAGGGGGAAGTTTGCCGTGACCTCGGGATCGGACAGATCGTCGCCCAGCTTGGATTCTTCCGTTTCGAGCGCGGAAATTTCGTCCTCGATCTTTTTGATACGCGTACGTTTTTTGGCGTCGGCGGCGCGTTCTTCCTTGCTCCGATAGTAGCTTTCTTTTTGTTCGCTTTTCGGGGAAAGAACGGGGGCAGGGTCGCGTTGAGCGGGCGTTTGTTCCGCTTTCAACGCGGACTTGTACGCCGTGTATTCGTCGTAACTGCCCGTAAAGAAAGAGGTTGAGCCGTTTTCCAGTTCGAGGATCTTTCCCGCCAAGGCGCGGATAAAATACCGATCGTGCGAAACGAACAGCACCGTGCCGTCGAACGCTTTCAACGCCGATTCCAGGCTTTCGCGCGCGGGCAGGTCGAGGTGGTTGGTCGGCTCGTCCAAAAAGAGGGTGTTGCCGTTTTCACATTCGAATACGGCGAGGGCGAGTTTCGCGCGTTCGCCGCCCGAAAGCATACGCACTTTTTTGTCCATATCCTCGGCGACCAGCCCCGCCTGCGCGAGTACGTTGCGGACTTTGGTCTGTTCCCATAATACGTGTCTGCCCCAAAGCTCGGACAAAACGTCGTTTTCGGGGTCGAGGTTGGCGTTCTCCTGGTCGTAACAGGCGATCTTGACGAACCGTCCGAATTTAACGGCTTGGTTCTTGTTTTTGACAAGCTCTTTGAGCAGGGTGGATTTGCCCGTGCCGTTGTCGCCGACGATCGCGCATTTCTCGCCGCGGGAGAGAGCAAAATTCGCGTGTTCCAGCAACGTCTTTTCGCCCGCTTTTAGGGTGAGATCGTTGACTTCGAGTACGTTCTCGTAAGATTTCTCGGCGTACGAAAAGACGAAACGGGGCGGGGGAGCGGGGAGCTGCGGCTTTTCGATAAGCTCCATTTTTTCGAGCGCCTTGCGCCGCGACTGCGCCATTTTCGTCGTGGAGGCGCGGACAAGGTTTTTGTCTACGTATTCCTGCATGTGCGCGCGTTCTTCCCGTTGTTTCTCGTATTCCTTGGTCAGCCGCGCGACCTTTTCCGCTTTGAGTTGTTTGTATTTGGTATAGTTGCCCTTGAACACGGAAAGTTTTTTGTGTTCAAGCTCGTATATCTGCGCGACCAACCGATCGAGGAAATACCGATCGTGCGAAACGGTGAGGATCGCGCCCTTGAACGCGGCGAGATAGTCTTCGAGCCAGAACAGCGTTTTCATATCGAGGTGGTTGGTCGGCTCGTCGAGAATGAGCAGTTCGGGGTCTTCGAGGAGCAGACGGCAAAGTTTGAGCCGCGTTTTCTCTCCTCCCGACATCGTCGAAATGCGTTGATCGTATACCTCGGAAAACCCCATACCGTTGAGCACGGTGCGTATCTTTACGTCGAAATGATAGCTGTCGCGCGCGGCGATCTGCCTGTTCAACTGTTCGTATTTGCCGCTCAAAGCGCGGTATTCGTCCGAGTTTTCGTCCGTTTGGGAGATCTTGCGTTCGACCTCGCGCAAACTCTCGATCGCGCGGATATCCGCGGCGAATATCTCCCGCATTTCCCCGTACACCGTGTTTTCCGAATCGTACCCGCCGTTCTGCGCCAGATACCCGATACGGATACCGTTTTTGCGGAATAAAGCGCCGCTTTCGGGTTCCAACTCGCCGAGGATCAGGCGGATAAGGGTGGTTTTGCCCTCGCCGTTCGCGCCGATAAGACCTACGCGTTCGCCCTCGGACAGCGTAAATGCGACGTTTTCGAGGAGCGAACCGCCGTTAAATCCGAATGATACGTTTTCCGAAGATATCAACATAAAACTTGTCCTTTACGGTATAAACAGCCGCGAACTGCGGCAAATTGAGATTGATGAAAGAAGTCAAAGATACGCGAAAAATTTTACGCAAAATACGGCGCTCGGAGGCGGAACTCGCCTACGCGACGCCCGCAAGAGCCGCAAGGCTCACGAGCCGTATCGTTCGGCTCAAAGCCACCGTGTTCGACGATATCCGATAGGGCTTAAAAATCCCATTGCGGGATATACGTTTTTTCGGCGGAATCCCGTTCCTGCGCGAACAGGTTTTTTACGCCCAGATCCAAAGCCGTCTGCACGACGGAATCGTATTCCCGCGCCGTGACCTTACGGGAAAGTTCGGGAAAGTTCGCGATCTCGCCGAACGGGGTGTACTGGCTCATCAGGCTCAGATACGCCGTTTCGGGAAGTTCGCGGGCGAACCATTTCACAATCGCTTTGGAATCCCCCGACGAAAGGGGCATTACGAGATGGCGCACGATAAGCCCCGACAGCATTTTTCCGTTTTCGGTCATTTTCAGCGGTTTTCGCGACATAAACGCGACCGCCTCGCTCGCGACGTCGAAGTAGTCCTCCCGCCCCAAATACCGTTTGGAAAGCGCGGGGGAGTAAAATTTCACGTCGGGAAGATAGATATCCACGTATTCGTCGATCCGTTTGAGCGTTTCGACTTTTTCGTACCCGCCCGTGTTGTAAACGACGGGGATCTTCGGTCGGTAGATACGCAACGCGCGCACCAGGTATGCGACGAGATGAGAGGGAGTGACGAGAGAGATATTCTCCGCGCCCAAATCTTCGAGTTTTCGGAACACGTCCGCAAGCTCGGCGGGCGAGAGCGGTTTGCCGCGTTTCGCGCGGGAAACTTCGAAGTTCTGACAGTACGGACAGCGTAAGTTACAGCCCGTGAAGAACACCGTGCCGCTCCCTTTTTCGAAGGAGATACAAGGTTCTTCGAACGGGTGCAGATAGTATTTCGCGATATGCAGCCCCGATACGCCGCACGCGCCTACGCCCGTCAGACGGTCCGCGCCGCATTCGAGCGGGCAAAGTTTGCAGTTTTTGAGCAAGACGTCGAATTCGTCGCGCATTTCGTCCATAACGTTCCGTCCTTTTCCGTCTATTATACCACGAATGAAAAATTTTTGCAAGCGTGAAAGCGGCATAGAGAATAAGTTGACAAAGGAAAAGAAAAGGGGTATAATAAATACGCCGCAAATCCCAAGCGCGGCATACAACTATGTTAAAAAGAGGATTTTTTACATGAAAAAGTTTTTTACCAGCGAAAGCGTCACCGAAGGACATCCCGATAAGGTATGCGACAATATCTCCGACGGTATCTTGGACGCGATTTTGGCTACCGATCCGCAAGCGCGGACGGCGATCGAGTGTTCGGCGGCGTACGACACCTTGCTCATTATGGGCGAAGTGACCACGACGGCGAAGATCGACTACGAAAAGAAAGCGAGGGAGATCATCAAGAATATCGGGTACGATTTCGGAACGTTTTCTTACGACAAATGCAAAATACTCGTCGCGATACATACGCAATCCCCCGACATCGCGATGGGCGTGAACGCGTCCCTCGAAAACAAGACGGTCGCGGGCGCGGAAGAGGACGAGGCGAACAGGCTCGGCGCGGGCGATCAGGGTATGATGTTCGGATATGCTTGCCGCGAAACGGAAGAGCTTATGCCTTTGACCATTTCCCTTTCCCATAAACTTGCGAAACGCCTGACCGACGTGAGAAAGAGCGGGCTGTTGCCCTATCTCCGCCCCGACGGAAAAACGCAGGTGACGGTGGAGTACGAGGACGGCGTGGCAAAACGCGTAGACGCGGTGGTCGTTTCCACTCAGCATAACGCGGAAGTTTCGCAGGAACAGATCCGCAAAGATATGAAAAAATACGTCATCGACGAGGTGATCCCCGCCGAGCTTATAGACGGGAACACGAAAATATTCATCAACCCCACGGGCAGATTCGAGATCGGCGGACCGGAAGGCGACAGCGGTTTGACGGGCAGAAAGATCATCGTAGACACCTATGGCGGCAGATGCGCGCACGGCGGCGGCGCGTTCTCGGGCAAGGACTGCACGAAAGTGGACAGGAGCGCGGCGTACTATTGCCGCTATATCGCGAAAAACCTCGTGGCGAGCGGACTGGCTGACGAAGTAGAAATACAGGTCGCGTACGCGATCGGCGTGGCGAACCCCGTTTCGGTGTTCGTGGACAGCCACGGCACGGGCAAGCTCGACGACGAAAAACTCGCCGAGATCGTCAAAAAGGAATTCGATCTCCGCCCGTACGCGATCATCAAAGCCCTCGACCTTCGCAGACCCGTATTTGCGCAAACGGCGGCGTACGGTCATTTCGGGCGCGACGGCTTTGCGTGGGAGAAAACGGATAAAGCGGACAAGCTGAAAAAATACCTTTGACGGCGGCAGGTATGCGACGAAATAAAAAACGGACGGAAATTTCCGTCCGTTTTTCGTATATTTTCAGATCTTTTTTACAATAAGACGATACCGTTTTCCTTGCAGACGCGTTTTGTTTCCTCGTCCCAAAGCGACACCTGTACTTCGCCGATGTGCGCTTTTCCGAGCAGTAACATCGAAAGCCGCGACTGACCGATACCGCCGCCCATCGTCAGCGGAAGTTCGCCCGCCAAAAGCGCCTTGTGGAAGGGGAACTTTCTTCTTTCGTCCGCGCCCGCTTTGGTGAGCTGTACATCGAGCGACTTCTCGTCTACGCGGATACCCATCGACGAAACCTCGAACGCACAATCCAAAACGTCGTTCCAAAAAAGTATATCGCCGTTCAAAGCCCAGTCGTCGTAGTCGGGCGCTCTGCCGTCGTGCGGTTTGCCCGAACGGAGCTTGTCGCCGATCTGCATAATGAACGCCGTTTTATGTTCTTTCAGATACGCGTTCTCCCGTTCTTTCGGGGTCAAGTCGGGGTAGGCGTCTTCGAGTTCTTGCGAGGTGACGAAACTTACGGTGCGGGTAAGCTCCACGCCTATTTGCGGATAGCGGCATTTGAGGAAATCGAGGGTGTCGCAGATCGCGCCGACGATGCCTTGCACGACGTTTTTAAGGTACGCGATCGTCCGCGTTTCGCGGGTGATGATCTTTTCCCAGTCCCATTGATCGGTGTAGACGGAATGCAGATTATCCATTTCTTCGTCGCGGCGTATCGCGTTCATATCCGTATACAGACCCTCGCCCGCGGAGAACCCGTATACGGCGAGCGCCATACGTTTCCATTTCGCGAGAGAGTGCACGACGACGGCGTTTTTGCCCGTTTCTTTCAGGTCGAATTTCACGGGCCGCTCCACGCCGTTGAGATCGTCGTTCAAGCCCGTGTCGGGATCGACGAATAAAGGCGCGGAAACGCGCTTTAAATTCAGAGCCAGACAAAGCCGTTCTTCGAACGTGCGTTTCAAAAGCCCGATCGCCGTTTGCGTATCGTATAAACCCAAAGTCGATTTGTATCCTTGCGGAACGATTACTTTGCTCATAGTCTTTCCTTCTTCTTTGTTTATCTTTTCATAGTATAGCATATTCCCTTACCCTTTGTCAATGATAAAACGAATAAAAAACGGCGTTTCGATCGAAAAAATCGTTTAAATAAAAAAGAGGAGAATGCCGATCTTGCGTGTGAGCCGAGGAAAAAACGGGTATAAAAAGGAAAGGAACGGACAAAATTCGCGCGGGAAAGGGCAATTCGCGGAATTTTTATCGGAAAAGGGGGGCAAAACGCTTTGCATTTCCGCGGAAATATTGTAAAATATAAAGTGACGGCAAACGGGGTCGAACGACCGCCCCGCGCGCGGGCGCGTTACGCACGCGCGACAGCCGAAAAGAACGAAAGGTAAAAAATAAAAAAGATCGGAGAGATTTGGTATGGGATTGATTAAATACTTGATGAGCGGCGACGGAAGAAAGAGCTTGAAAAAGCTCAATAAGATGGCGGACAAAGTAGAGGCGCTCGAAAGCAAATATCAGGAGATGGACGACGAAACGCTGAAAGCGCAGACGGGAGTTTTCAAAGACCGTCTGAAAAACGGCGAAACGACGGACGATATTTTATACGACGCGTTCGCGGCGCTCCGCGAGGCGGCGAAAAGAGTGTTGGGTATGCGCCACTTCCGCGTACAGATCATCGGCGGTATCTGCCTGCATCAAGGCCGTATCGCGGAAATGCGTACGGGCGAAGGTAAGACCCTCGTTTCCACCCTCCCCGCATACCTCAACGCGCTCACGGGCAAGAGCGTGCATATCGTTACGGTAAACGACTATCTTGCCAAGCGCGACGCGGAATGGATGGGAAAGGTGCATAAGTTTATGGGACTGACCGTCGGCGTCGTCGTACCCGGTATGGACGACGATCAGAAACGCGCGGCGTATAAATGCGATATCGTGTACGGTACGAACAACGAATTCGGGTTCGACTATCTGCGCGACAATCTCAAAACCGATCTCAATAAAATGGTCCAGCGTGATCTGTCGTTCGCGATCGTGGACGAGGTGGACTCCATTCTTATCGACGAGGCGAGAACGCCTTTGATCATTTCGGGCAAGGGCGAAAAATCCTCCGATCTGTACGTGCAGGTAGACAAACTCGTGCGTACGTTCTCGGGCGGGTTCGACGACGAGCTGAAAGAGGCGGAGGACGCGGCTTTGCTCTCCCGCCGCGCGGATAAGAAAAAGAAGAAAAAGGTCGTAGAGGATACGGAGGACGAAGAAGAAGTCGTCGATTATACCAAGATGACCCTCGAAGAACAGGCGAACTACGAGGCGGAGCAAGCGGAAAAGAAAGCGGCGGCGCTCGCGGCTGCGCCCGAGGGCAAGAAATCGCTCGCGGCGGCAAAGGAATGGGATTATATCATCAACCGCAAAGACAAGACGGTGGAGCTCACCGACAGCGGCGCGAGAAAGGCGGAGAAGTTCTTCCGTATCGACAATATCGCGGAGATCGAACACGCCGACCTCAATCACCATATCCAACAGGCGCTCAAAGCGCATAAGCTGTTCAAGCTGGACGAGGACTATATCGTCAACGACGGCGAAGTGGTCATCGTAGACGAGTTCACCGGCCGTCTTATGATCGGCAGAAGATACTCCGACGGTCTGCACCAGGCGATCGAGGCGAAAGAGGGCGTAGAGGTACGCAGCGAGAACAAGACGTACGCGACCATTACCTTCCAGAACTATTTCCGTCTGTACTCCAAGCTTTCGGGTATGACGGGTACTGCGAAAACGGAAGAGGCGGAGTTCAGAACGATCTATTCCCTCGACGTCGTAGAGATCCCCACCAACCGTCCCGTGCAACGCGTGGACTTGCCCGATATGGTCTATTCCACGGTCGACGGGAAAAAGCGCGCGATCGTCAACGAGATCATGCAACGCCACGAGAGCGGTCAGCCGATCCTTGTCGGTACTTCGTCCGTCGATAAGTCGGAGGAAATATCCCGTCTTTTGAAACGCAACGGCGTGAAACACAATATCCTCAACGCCAAGAACCACGAACGCGAGGCGGAGATCGTCGCGCAAGCGGGTCGGCTCGGCGCGGTGACGATCTCCACGAATATGGCGGGGCGCGGTACGGATATCCTGCTTGGCGGCAACCCCGAATATCTGGCGAAAAAACGTTTGCGCGAGGAAGGCGCGGAACGCGAGGACATCGAACTTGCGATCAGCACCTATATCACCGACGTGGACGAAAAGATACAAAAACTCCGCGAACGTTATAAACAGGTCTACGAACATTATAAGAAAGAAACGGACGCGGAAAAGGAACAGGTCATCGCGGCGGGCGGGCTTTGTATCATCGGTACGGAACGCCACGAATCCCGCCGTATCGACAACCAGCTCCGCGGTCGTGCGGGCCGTCAGGGCGATATCGGTATGTCCGTGTTCTTCCTGTCCTTGGAGGACGATCTCGTTATGCGGTTCGGCGGCGAGCGAATGAAAGCGCTGTATAACCTTTTCAAGATCGACGAGGACACCTGTTTGCAATCGAAAATGCTTTCTCGCGGTATCGAGAACGCGCAAAAGACCATCGAGGGCAGAAACTTCGGTATCCGTAAAAACGTCTTGCAGTACGACGACGTTATGAACAAACAACGTATGGTAATGTACGAAGAACGTATGAACGTGCTCAAAGGCGGCAACGTTCACGAACAGATCCTCAAATATATCCCCGACTACGTAGCGGAAACGCTGTCGGCGGCGGTCAACGTAGAGGATATGCCCGAGCTTTGGAACGAGGCGGAACTCAACGCCGCGCTCGAGGCGAAAGTTTTGCCCGAGGGTACGAACTACGTCACGCGCGAACGCTTGATGAAGTGGGATTACGAGCTTGCGTTGAAGAAGATTTCGAGAAAGGTCGAAAAAGAATACGAAAAGAAGATAGAGGCGCTCAAAGAACAGGGCGTGGACTTCTACGCGGTGGAAAGACGGGTATTGCTTATGAACGTCGACCGCAACTGGATAGACCATATCGACGCGATGGATCAGCTCCGTAAAGGTATCTCCCTCCGCGCGTACGGTCAGGTCGATCCGATCATCTCGTATAAACAGGAAGGGTTCGATATGTTCGACGAGATGATCGCGCGTATCCAAAGAACGACGATCAGCGTGTTGTTGAAAGTGAAAGTGGAGATCCGTCCCGCGCCCGCTCCCGCGCAGAGCGTGCCTTTGCGGGTGGCAAACGGCAATTCCCAAGCTCCCGCGCAACAGCCCGCGCGCAGACCGTTCCGTCGGCAAATGCCCGAACCCTTGACGAATATGTCGTCGTATAAGGAGAAGATGGCGCAAATGCAAGCGGCGCAGGACGCGGCAAAAGGGGAAAATTCGGAGAAATAAGTTCGGATAAATTAAGGAAATATATGTTCAAAGCAGACGATTACAGATTAAAGATACAAGATATGCGCGAAGTACTCAAAGAGGCGGAATACGCGCTCGATATCGAGCATTTGCGCCCCCGCCTTGCGGAGCTTGAAAAGGAACAGGAAAGCCCCGAAGTTTGGCAGGATCTGGAAAAATCCACCAAAATAGGTCGGGAGATCTCCCTCATTCGCGGCAAGATCTCCTCTTACGAAAAGGGCGATACGGCGTTGAAAGACGCCGAGGACGTCGTAGACCTCATCGAGGAAACGGAGGACGAAAGTCTGATCGCCGAACTCGACGAAATGCTTTCCGTCGCGGAAAAAGACATCGAAGATATGCGTATCCGCGCGATCCTCAAAGGACCGTACGACAACCATAACGCAATGCTCACATTGCACGCGGGCGCGGGCGGGACGGAGGCTTGCGACTGGTGTCAAATGCTCTACCGTATGTATTGCCGTTATTGCGAAAAAATGGGCTTTAAAGTCTACGAACTCGACCGCGAGGCGGGCGACGGCGCGGGCTTTAAGAGCGTGGACTTTCGCGTGGAGGGCGAAAACGCGTACGGGTATCTGAAAGCGGAAATGGGCGTGCACAGGTTGGTGCGTATCTCGCCGTTCGACGCGAACAAACGCCGTCAGACCTCGTTCTGTTCGCTCGAAGTTATGCCCGAGGTCGAAGAGGATGACGAAGTCGAGATAAACGACGACGATATCCGTATCGATATTTACCATTCGGGCGGCGCGGGCGGTCAGAACGTAAACAAGGTCGCCTCGGCGGTGCGTATCACGCACTTCCCCACGGGGATCGTGGTGCAATGCCAGAACGAACGTTCCCAGCTCCAAAACAAGGCGATGTGCTTTAATATGCTCCGTTCCAAGCTCTTGGAAAAGAAGATCGAGCAGCGCCAGGCTGAGGCGGCGGCGATGAAAGGCGACGTGAGAAAGATCGAATGGGGCGCGCAGATCCGTTCGTACGTGTTCTGTCCGTACACGATGGCGAAAGACCACCGTACGGGCTACGAAAAAGGCGATATCCAAGCCGTTATGGACGGGGATATCCAAGGCTTTATCATCGACTACCTGAAAAAAGCGTAACAGGGAGCGGCGCGCGTTTGCGCGCCGCTTAAAATTGATAGAGAAAAGGAGAAAGTATGTACGATCCTTTGAAAAACCTCGATATCAAAAAGAAAGACCCGATCGTGCTGGGGATAGAATCCTCGTGCGACGAAACGGCGGCGGCGGTCGTCAAGGGCAGAAAGATCCTCTCCGACGAGATCGCCTCGTCCGCGAATATCCAGTCCCTTTACGGCGGCGTAGTGCCCGAGATCGCCTCCCGTGCGCATACCGACGCGATCGCGCTCGTCGTGGAACGCGCGATCAAGAACGCGGGCATAACGTACGACGAGATCGACGCGGTGGCGGTGACGTACGGCGCGGGGCTTTTGGGCGCGCTCCTCGTCGGCGTATCCTTCGCGAAAGCGTTCGCGTACGCCATCGGTAAACCGCTTATCGCCGTCAACCATATCCGCGGCCATCTCGCTGCGGCATACCTCGACAGCCCCACTCTCAAACCGCCTTTCGTTACGTTGCTCGCAAGCGGCGGTCATACGGCGATCCTGCATACGAAAACGGAGTCCGAGTTCGAAATACTCGGCGCGACCCTCGACGACGCCGTCGGCGAGGCGTTCGACAAAGTAGCGCGGGTACTCGGTCTTAAATACCCCGGCGGCCCGAATATCGAGCGTTGCGCGGCGGACGGGAACGCGAATATCCCTATGCCGAAAATGCTCAAAGGCGGCGGGGGGTATAACTTCTCGTACAGCGGACTGAAAACGGCGGTCATCAATTATTGTCATACGAAGGAACAAAAGGGCGAACCGTACGAGAAAGCGGACGTGGCGGCGTCCTTTCAATGCGCGGCGATAGACGTACTCGTTGAAAAGACGGTCGCGGCGGCGCTCGAACGGGGCGTGAACACGGTGACGGCGGGCGGCGGCGTAGCGGCGAACGGATATTTGCGCCGTAGCTTGCAAGCGGCTTGCGAAAAGAACGCGCTTGCGCTCGTTCTGCCCGAAAAACGGTACTGTACGGATAACGCGGCGATGATCGCCGCCGAGGGCGTTGTGCAATACTCGCTCGGCCACTTCGCGGAAATGTCGCTCAACGCCAAGGCGTCCATACCGCTCGCCGCGACGTTAAAGACCCCGCAAAGCCAAAATATGAAAGGTTGACTATGGAACATTTCTTGGAAATATTGTTACACGCGTTGGAGGACACCGCGCCGCTTTTGCCTTGGATCCTGTTTATGTATATCCTCATCGAACTGTTGGAGAACAAAACGGACTTGAAGAAGGCGAACCGTTTCGGCGGTCGGTTCGGACCTCTCCTCGGCTCGGCGACGGGTCTGATCCCGCAATGCGGGTTCTCCGTAATGGCGGCGAAACTGTACGAACGGCGGTATATCACCGTCGGGACGCTGCTCGCGATCTTTTTCTCCACGAGCGACGAGGCGTTCATTATTCTGCTTTCCGACGGCGCGGGCGCGGCGTGGGTACTTCCTATGCTCGCCGTCAAGATCCTCGTCGGCGTGGCGGTCGGCTACGGCGTGGACGGGGTATTGAAACTCGTAGGACGGGGGCAGGTATGCGTTCAACAATCCGAAACGGACGAAAAAGCGCCGAAAACCACCCACGAGATATTTATCCGCCGTTACCTCGACGAACGGGACGGCGACGTGGTATGCTCCTGCGGCAGACCGCACGACGAGAGTACGCCTTGGTGGAAAACGTATTTTATTTACCCGCTTTTGCACACGCTGAAAGTGGCGGCGTTCATATTCCTCGTCAATTTCGCCTTGACCGCGATCGTACATTCCGTCGGCGAACAGGCGTTCGTGGACTTTATGCACCGCGGCAGGTTTATCCAACCGCTCGTCACTTGCGCGATAGGTCTTATCCCCAACTGCGCGTCCAGCGTGGTCATTACGGAGGCGTTTTTGAGCGGCGCGATCACCTTCGGTTCGTGCGTGGCGGGCTTGTGCGCCAACGCGGGTATGGGGTTCGTCGTGTTGCTCCGTAACGTAAAGAAATGGAAACGGAACGCGGCGTTGATCGCGTTCAGCTACTTCCTTGCGGTGGCGGTGGGTATGCTTTTGAATATCGTACCCGTGCTCGCGTGAGGAAAATTCCGCAAAACTGTTTAAAAAACGGAAAAAGTGCGTTATAAGTATAATAGAAAACTTTGGAGAAAAGGACAATGGAAGAAGTCAAAATCACGGGTATCTCCGACGGAAAACTGCATATCTCGCTTTCGGGGGATATCGATCTGAGCAACGCCGAAACGTTCTATCAGGCGGTGACGGAGGGGTACAAGAGTACGCCCGCCGATCTCGTGTTCGATTGCGAAAAGCTCGATTTCATCGACAGCACCACGCTCGGTACGTTCGTCAAGATCCTCAAAACGGTGAAGTCGGACGGACATACGATGCGGCTCGTCAATTTGCAGTTGAAGATCAAAAAACTGTTTTTGATCTGCTCGCTCGACAGTATTATGGAGATAGCGTAATATGGATAAATTTTCTGTTATCACGCCCTTGACGGGCGAATATCTCACCACCGTGCGCCTTACCACGGGCGGGCTTTGCGCGCTCGTCGGGTTCGACGTCGATACGGCGGAGGATTTCAAGGTCTGCGTCACCGAGAGCTTGCTCATTTTACGGCGTAACGGTTTCCGTTCGGCGGATATTTCGTTCACGGTCGGGGAAACGCTCGCCTGCGAGATCGTCGGCGCGGAAACGGGCGGCGAGAAAGAGGAAAGTTTGGAGGACGAGATCTCCCGCGCGTTGCTTTCGGCGTTGCTCGGGAACGTCGAGTTCGTAACGGGCGCGGACGGCGCCGTGGAAAAGATCGTATTCGAAGGCTGATAAAAGGCGATGACGGAAGAAACGGTAAACGAGCTGTTTAAGCGTTACAAAGAGAGCGGTGATATCGCGTTGCGGAACAAGATCGCCGAGAAGTATCTCTACATAGCCGACATTCTCGCGAAAAAATTCGTCGGTCGGGGCGTGGAATACGACGACTTGAAACAAGTCGCCTCGTATGCCCTTTTGCGCGGTATCGACCGTTTCGATCCGTCGCTCGGCATGCAGTTCACGACCTTTATCACGCCGACCATCACGGGCGAGATAAAGAACTATTTCCGCGACAGATCGAGGATAGTCAAACTTCCCCGTCGGCTCAGCGAGGTCAGCGCGAACGTGCGGAAATTCTCCGCCGCGTACGAGTCCGAACACGGCGTAAAACCGAGCGTAAAACAGATCGCGCGGGAACTTTCGCTCACCGAAGAAGAAGTCGTCAAAGCGCTCGAAGTGGGCGGCGTGGTGTCCCTCGACGGCATATCGAGCGACGCCGACGGCAACGAGAACAAGTCGCTTTATTCCCTGCTTTCCGACGGCGAGGATAAATACGAGGATTTCGAAACCAAGGAATCCATTCGCGCGGCGATGAAAGATTTCTCGGATACCGAACGCGAACTCATTCGCTGTCGGTACGTGGAGGAGCTTTCCCAAAGCGAAACGGCGAAACGGCTGGGCGTGTCCCAAATGTTCGTTTCCCGAATGGAACGTAAATTGCTTTTGCGCCTTAAAGAACGGCTCAAAGATTCTATTTGATAAATCGAACGGGGAGGACGGGAGTATGATCTTCGAAGTGAAAAATTACGCCGCTATGCAAGACGCAATTTCGCAGTTTTGCCGTTTCCTCGTTTCCGAAAACGTTTCGTCCGAAAGCGTGTTCGACAGCCGTTTGGTCGCGAACGAACTCGTGAGCAACGTTTTGCGCCATTCCGACGGCGAGGCGAAACTCCACGGCGAAGTCAAGGACGGGTTCGTGGAACTCGTCATCGTTTCCACCAAGAAATTCATTCCCCCCGAAACACCCCGCTGTTCGGACGTCTACGCCGAACACGGCAGGGGGCTGTACCTTGTAGACGCGGTCTGCGCCGAACGGAGTGTGACCAGCGAAGGCGGTATTCGCGTTAGGATAAAGATACGGTAAATAAGACTGTTTACGATAAAAACCGACAGGCAAGACCGCCCGTCGGTTTTACTTTACAAAAAAGAACCGAAATCGTTTCGGTTCTTTTTTAAAAGGAGAAAATTATTGAGATTTACATTTTGATGGTGAACTGATAAATTTTCGCAAGCAAGCCGTCGGGAATACGATCTCTGTATTGTCCGAGGTAGATGAACAACTTGCGGAAGAATTCCTTGTTGTCGCCACCGACCTGATAGTCGGGAATCTCGGGCATAACGCCTTTGTATTTGAGAATGAACAGTTCGGTGAACTGATTTCTTTCCTGCGTATCGAGTACCGCGATGAACGGGTCGAAACTCTTGGAATTGTAGAAATCGTAACCTGCCGTCTGTACGGGCGCGTTGGGTGCGACGTACGTGGGGTTGACTTCCTGCGCGATCTCTACGCCTTCTACGGGACCGCCGTCGTAAGGCAATGCCTCCGCGTATTCTTCCACAACGTAGTCTGCGGGAACTTTCACTTCCGCTACGGGCGCAACGACGGGCGCGGGGGTAGCCGCGTAAACGGGAGCAACGACGGGTGCGGGGATCGCAGGCACGACTTCTGCGGGAGCTTGCGCCGCAACTTCTTCTTTCTTGACCTTTTCGGCTTTTTCTTTCTTTGCCTTAGGCTCTTTCGCCGCTTTGATCTTCTTCTTGCCGCCGCACTTCTTCTGGCATGCGCCGATCACGATTTGGAGAAGGGATACTGCCGCCGCCGCGATCGCGAAGATGAGATACAGGGTCTGCGTTTCTTTGCTTGCGATGACTACGTAGCTAACGCCTACGCCGAGGATAAACTGCACTATGTAGCGAATGAAATCGACGACGAGACCTTTCTTGGTCTGGATACGGATAGCCGCGATAACGAGGTCGATCGCCGCTACGCCGACGAAGATGAGCGCAACGTACTGGAAGGAGAGCAGTTTTTCAAGCGTGGAAACGAAGTCCGCTTTGTATTCCGTAAGGCAGAGCGCGATCGCTACGACCACCGCCGCGGTGAGAATAAACTGCAACGTATTGACGAGCGCGCGTTTGCCGTTCTTAGCGAGCGCAAGTACGAAATAGACGAGCGCGCCTACGCCGACAAGTACGAGCGAGAAAAGATCGATAACGCCTTTGCCCGCCGTGTAATAGGTGTAGCCGGACGTGCCGAGCGCGTTTACGGCGAACGCCGAAGTGAGGAAGAAAGCGGTCGCGCGAAGGAACGCGGGAGCTTTCTTGGAGCAGAACACCGCGATCACGCCGAGAACGACTGCGAGCGCGAGGAACGCGACCGTGCCGTAGAGGGCAAGACCCGCGACTTTACCGACCATACTTTCGGTTTCCGCGAGTACGGGCAGACCGTACGCCTTATTTGCGCCGTCGCCGAAAACGTCTTTTACGGCGTCGAAAAGAGTGATCTCTTTCGCCACGTTGCCTACGACGACCTTGAATTTAAGAAGGAACACGACGGCTACGCTGATCGCGGCAAGGAGCGCGGCGAAGATGCGTGCGGGTACGTTCTTCTTTTTCTTGGGGGCAGGTTGCGCCGTTCCAGGCGCGGACTGCGTTTCGATAGGTGCGCCGAATCCCGATTCGGGGAAAGGGGAGGCCGCGTAGTCGAAATTTGTGTTGGTGTTGCTCATAACAAATCTCCTGAAAATTTTTTTGAATCTCGTTTATAGCCGACGGCTCGAAACGATAAAACAATTCGTTTTATTGTATTATATCACTTTCGGAAGAATATGTCAATAATTCGTAAAAAAATTTTCGACGAATTTATGAAAAACCCGTAAATTTTTTGAAAAAATTTGTCCCAAGTCCCGCCTTACGACGAAAAACCCTTGAAAAAAATTTGCGTTTGGGGTATAATAGTATCGTGACGGTAAAATCGCCCGTCGCGCGCGGGCAAGACCGCGGTTTTTACAAAGGGGAAACGCAATGACCGAACTGGACAAAATAGCCGAAGAAATTTCGGGAAAATTAGGCGTGAGATTTACTTTTTACGCGGAGAACGCAAGACCGCAAGGCGCGGTCGTATGCGACAGGCAATTCGAGGGGATCGTGGACGACGGCAGTCATACGTTTTTCCGTTTTTCGTTCAGGACCGCGGGATATATCGGCGCGCTCGACGGCGCTACGCAGACGGAAAAGAACTATGCGGCGCTTTTGCCCGCGTATATCGAAAGCTTTGCGGACAGAGAGGCGGAGCTTTCCAAAACGGAGTACTTAAAGCGTATCTTGCTCGGCGAGTGTTCGTCGCTCGGCGTGTATAAATACGCCACCAAATTTTCCGTGCGCGGCGCGTCCTGTTTCGCGCTCGTTTTGCGCGTACCCAAGATGATGGAAGAAACGCTCGCCATCGTGCAACAATACGGCGGCAACAGTCTGGACACCGCCGTGCAGATGAGCGAAGAAACGTGCGCGCTCGTCAAATTCATCGACCGCACGGAAAACGAATACCGTTCCTCCGTAGATTACGCCGAATTTTTGGCGCAATCGTTGAAAGAGGAACTCGGTTTAAGCGTGGAAGTCGGGGTCGGACCGACGGTCAGAGAGCTCAAAGACGTGGCGCAGTCGTATGCGCGCGCGGAGAACGCGCTCCGCTATGCGGACGTGTTCGAGGAGAGAGGGAACGTACATTCGTACAGGGAGTTTATCCTCGTCAAAATGTTGGAGGATCTGCCCGAAACCAAGCTCGCGGACTATCTCGCCGACCTCACCGACGACAGTTTTCGGGAACTGTTCGAGGACGAAGAAATGCTCAACACCGCGGAGGAGTTTTTACGCAGCAGTCTGAACGTAAGCGAAACTTCGCGGAACTTATATATGCACCGCAACACCCTGCTCTATCGGTTGGATAAGATAGAAAAAGCCACGGGCTTGAATATCCGTTCGTTCTCGGACGCGGTATCCTTCCGCGTGCTGACCGTTATCCATCGTCTGTTGGGGAAATAACGGGAATAACACAAGGAGAACGGTATGGGCGTAAATCCGTATTTGAAAGATCAAACGGAACGTACGAACGAGAACGCCGCGCCCGCGCAGGGCGTGGAAAATACGGATACGGAGGGCAAGACCGCGCCCGTCCGTAAGAAGAAAGGAAAGGCGGTCAAGATCGCGGTAGCCTCCGCGCTTGCCGTGGTATTGTTTGCGGGCGGAGCGTTGACGACCTGGTGTATGCTCGACCCCGAGATGCGTTCGCTGATCAAGCTCAAATACAAGATACAGAAAGAATATTACGAGGAGATCACGGACGAGGAATTTTACGGCACGTTATTCGACGCCGTGAACGAGGGTCTGCTCGACGACTATTCGTGGTATATGACCTCGGACGAATACGCCGAGGCGCGTTCGGAGGGTCAGGGCAATCAGAGCGGTATCGGGCTTGTATTCGATACGCAGGCGGCGGACGGTTCGGCGCAGTTGCTCGTGTCGAGGGTCTGCGGCAATTCCCCCGCGGAGAGCGCGGGCATACTCGAAGGGGATCATATCCTCGGATTCGGTCTGACGGAAACGACGGTGGAGGATAACGTGATATTCGCCGATCTGTCCGCATTCGTGACCGCGCGTTCGGCGGGCGAGGGGTTCTATCTCAAAGTGCTTTCGGACGGGGAAACGAAGACCGTACCCATCACCAAAGAGAACTACGTGGAAAATTACGTGTTCTACCGCACGAATACCAAGTCCTACCGTTTCACGGGCGACGACGCGGAGACGCTGACGGAACGTGGGCAAACGCTGACCTGTCTGAACGACGATACGGCGTATATCCGTCTGACCCAGTTCAACGGCGCGGCGGCGGAGGAGTTCGAAACGGCGATGGAGCTGTTTAAAAGCGAGGGCAAGAAAAGCCTTGTGCTCGATCTCCGTTCCAACGGCGGCGGGTACTTGGATATTATGCAGGATATCGCGAGATATTTCGGGAAAAATTCCGACGAGCGCAAGCCCGTGGCGGTCGTAGCCGACTACGGCGAGTATTCGGAAGTGTTCAAAGCGGACGGGAACGACTACGGCGAGTATTTCTCCTCGGACAGCCGTATCTGCGTGCTTGCGGACAGCGGCACGGCGTCGGCGTCCGAATGTCTGATAGGGTATATGCTCGACTACGGCGCGATAAGCTACGGAGATATTTGTTTATCCGAGCGCGAGGGCGTAGCCAAGACGTACGGGAAAGGGATCATGCAGACGACGTATCCTTTGAAACTCATCAACGCCGACGCGGTGAAACTGACGACGGCGAAGATATACTGGCCCGTTTCGGGGAACTGTATCCACGGCAGAGGGATATTGCCAGAGGACGGCGCGCTGACGGTGGCGGAAGATACCGCGCGGGACGGGGAGATCGCGGCGGCGGTCGCGAAACTGTTCGGCTGAAAAACGCGAAACGGACGGGGCAGGTATAAGACGAAATAACAAACGGACAAAAGCGCACGCGGTAAGGCGTGCGCTTTTGCAATTATATGGAGGTGTTCCTCGGAATAAGGAAACGGATAAGCTTTTTATGTTTAGAGTATACCTCGTCTTTGCGTAAAACGCGTTGTGGGAATGTGATAATTTGACGAAAAAATTAAATAAGAATACGCCCAGCGGATATTCGCCGCAGGGCGTATTCTACACAAAGGAGGGATGAGCATTATTTGAGCTTGGCGATGGACGCGAGCGCTTTCTCCACAACGTTTTCAACGGTGAAACCGAAGTGAGGGAAAAGCTTGTTCGCGGGTGCGGACGCGCCGAACGTGGTCATCGCCACGATCTCGCCGTTATCGCCTGCGTATTTATACCAGCTGTAAGGCGAACCCGCCTCTACGCATACTCTTGCTTTGACGTCTGCGGGCAATACGCTTGCTTTGTAGTCGTCCGATTGTTTTTCGAATTCTTCTATGCAAGGCATAGACACGACGCGCGCGTTTACGCCCTGTTCCGCCAGAGCCGCTTTCGCTTTCACGCAAAGCTCGACTTCCGAACCCGTACCGATCAGGAGCACGTCGGGCGTGCCTTCGCAATCTTCGAGCACGTAGCCGCCTTTGAGCGCCGCTTTGCCGCTGTTTTCGTACTGGGGCAGAGCTTGACGGGTAAGCACGAGTACGGTCGGCTCGTTGCCCTGGATTGCGGAGATCCACGCCGCCGCCGTTTCCTTGCCGTCCGCGGGACGGTATACTTTAAGACCGGGTACGGAACGGAGCATGATGAGCTGTTCGACGGGCTGATGGGTAGGACCGTCCTCGCCTACGCCGATGGAGTCGTGGGTCATGATATACGTGACGGGTACTTTCATCAGCGCGGAAAGGCGCATAGCGGGTTTGCAGTAGTCGGAGAACACGAAGAAGGTCGCGCAATACGCTTGCAGACCGCCGTGGAGCTGCATACCGTTCGCGATAGCCGCCATCGCGTGTTCGCGGATACCGAAATGGATATTTCTGCCCGCGAAGTTGTCGGGCTTGAACGTACCGTATTTGATCGTATCCGTATCTTTCATATCCGAAAGGTTGGAGGGGGCGAGGTCTGCGCTGCCGCCCGTAAGCGCGGGCATTTTCGCCGCTAATTTATTGAGCACTTTCGCGGAGGTCTGACGGGTCGCCATAGGTTTGTCGAATTCGTACAGATCGTCGAGATCCGCCTCGTCGGGTTTTACGCCCGCCATCGCGTTCTTGTATTCTTCCGCAAGCTCGGGATATTCGTTTTCGTAATCGATGAACATTTTCTTCCAAGCGACTTCCGCGTTCGTACCCGCTTTCGCCGCCTCCGCGCAATGCTCGAACACTTCGTCGGGACATTCGAAAGGAGGGTAGTCCCAGCCGAGTTTTTCCTTGGTCTTTTGCAGGTTTTCCGCACCGAGAGGAGAACCGTGGCACTTCTCGCTGCCTTCGAGGGGAGAACCGTAGCCGATACGGGTATGGCAGATGATGACGGAGGGTTTATCCGTTTTCGCTTTCGCCTGTTCGACCGCCGCTTTCAAAGCCTCGATGTCGTCGGGGTTGGAAACGAGGTCTACGTGGAGTACCTGCCAGTTCTGCGCCGCGAAACGCGCGCCTACGTTTTCTTTGAAGGTCACGTCCGTGTCGCCTTCGATGGTGATGTCGTTGTCGTCGTAGAACAGGATCAGCTTACCGAGCGCGTGCGTACCCGCGAACGAGCAAGCCTCGTACGCGATACCCTCTTCCAAGCACCCGTCGCCGCAGATCGCGTACGTGTAGTGGTCTACGACCTCGAATCCGGGTCTGTTGTACTTCGCCGCGAGGTTTGCCTCCGCAAGCGCCATACCGACGGCGTTCGCGATACCCTGTCCCAAAGGCCCCGTCGTCGTTTCCACGCCCACCGTGTGACCGTATTCGGGGTGACCGGGGGTCTTGGAACCGAATTGACGGAAACGCATAAGATCGTCTTTGGTCAGACCGTAACCGTAGAGATAGAGCAGGGAATAGTCCAGCATAGAGCCGTGACCCGCGGAGAGGATAAATCTGTCGCGGTTATCCCATTTCGGATCTTTGGGGTTGAATTTCAGAAAGTTCTGAAACAGGTTGTAAGCGATCGGCGCGCAGCCGAGGGGCAGACCGGGGTGACCGGATTTAGCCGTTTCGATAGCCTCTGCGGACAAAATTCTGATCGCGTTGATGGTGGTTTTCTGTACGTCCATTTGGATTCTCCTAATTGATTTTTTTTTGGCTCTGTTACAACACTCGCTTGATTTTTAGACGGAAAAACGCTGTGAAATACGGCGCGTTGTTCTCGGTTACAGACCACAGAGGGTATGCGCCCTCGAAAAACGCTTGCCTTTCTTGCGTTTTTCTCGTCAAACCGTGAAAAATAAATTTTCACTAATCAACCGTTTGTTGTGCCATCGCCATTATTTTGTTTGTTCTCCGCTTTCGGCGGGTTTGTTGCGGTTTGAAAATTTGATTTTCAGGCTCTCGATCTTCTCCGCGCGCCAAGCGACGATGGCGTTTTCGAGCGGGGAAACATCGAGGAACTCGTATTTACGCAGGAAATAATAGAGGTCTTTGACGATCTTGATCGAACCGCCCTCGCTGTCGCTCTCGACGTTGATGGGCAGAACGGGATCGTGCAGGCTCATTCTGAGCAGCGCCCAGCCGTCGCCGTGCATATCGTCGTAACGCAGACGGAAACCCTCGTGGTTGTCGGGGGCGGGGTCGGCGTAATACAGATCGTTTGCGTACGCCGCGAAGTCCTCGATGACCTTTTTTCCGAGCGTTTTGAAATCGCAGCCCGCGGCGAATTTTACGCGCAACTCGCGCGCCTCGGCGGGCATTTCCAGATCGGAAATGAGATCGGTCAGATTTTTACCCTCTTTCGCCGCGTTCGCCATAGCGATGAGCAGGCGGGTGATCAGGTATGCGCCGTCGTCGAGGAAATAGTTTTCGAGTAACGCCGCGTGGCCGCTCGTTTCGATCGCGAGAGGGGCGTACTCGCCCGATTCGTTCAGGCGGATCGCCTCGTTGATCACGTTTTTATAGCCGCGCTTGAACCGCAGGTGTTTGCCGCCGCGGCGGGCGATAAAGCTCGCCAAGCCGTCCGAAGTCACCGAGTCGGTGACGATCGTACCCGCGCGCTCGGAAAGCAAGATTGCGGAAATGAGCGCGATCAAGCGGTTGCGGTTGATCTCCGAACCGTCTTTGTCCACCGCTCCCGCACGGTCTACGTCCGTGTCGAAGATGATCCCGAAATCGGCGTTCGCCGCTTTCACCGCCTCGCAGACGGAGCGCATCGCCTCTTCGTTTTCGGGGTTGGGGATATGGTTGGGGAAGTTCCCGTCCGGTTCGAGGAATTGCGAACCCGCCGTATCCGCGCCGAGGGGAGCAAGCACCTTGTCCGCATAGAATCCGCCCGCGCCGTTGCCGGCGTCCACGACGATCTTCTTGCCCGAAAGGGGCGTTTCTTCGCCCGTCGCCGCGCGTACCTTTTCCACGAGCGCCGCCGCGTATTCGTCGAGGTAGGGCGCGTCCGTTCTCTCGCCTGCGGCTCCCGTTTCCGCGAAACGGTAGGTCGCCGCGATTTCGAGGATCTCTTTCACGTCCGAACCTTCCAGTCCGCCGCCGTGCGAGAAGAATTTCAAGCCGTTGCGGTTAAAGGGCAGGTGGCTCGCCGTGATCATGATCGAACCGTGGCAATAATTCTTCTCCTGCCGCGTTTCGTCCTTTAAAAGCATAAACATGGAAGGGGTGCTCGAAAGCCCCGTCACGACCGCGTTGTGACCCGTTTGCGTGATCCCGCGCACGACCGCCTCGCAAAGGGCGGGGGAGGTGATACGGGAATCGTAGCCGACCGCGACGGACACTTGCGTTTTGCCCGTTCGGGAGATGAGCCAAACGCAGAACGCTTTCGCAACGTTTTCCGCGACCTCTTCCGTCAAGGTGACGTTTTCGCCTTCGACGCCTTCGCAGGCGACGCCGCGTACGTCCGTTCCGTTCCTCAGATCCAAATAGTTTTGCAAAGTCATTATTTTCGCTTTCCTTGTGTGATTTGTTTGTCGCCGCGCATAGGGCGATCTTTATGACTATATTTATATTATAGCGGCTTTTCAAGATTTTTTCAAGCCTTTTGTTTAAGAAAGTTGTAAAAATTTCCGCACTTTTGCAAAAGCTTTCTTTTTAAAAAGGCGTGTCATAAACTTTTATGACAAATTTTCAAAAACAAACGACATTTTGTTGACAGAAAAAGTCGATTTGTGTTATAATTGTAAACAATGATAAAATAAAAATTTTACGGGAGAAGGAAAATGGCATTGTTTGACGTGTCGAGCGATTCGACCTGCGACCTTAAAAAGGATTACGTGGAGAAACGCAATATCTGGTTCGTACCCTTGACGTTCACGATGGAAAAGAACGGCGAGATCGTAGAGGGCTACGACAATTTCACAAAAGAAGAAGAGTACGTAGAATTCTATCGAAAGGTGCGCGACGGCGCGTTCCCCAGGACCGCGAAACTCAACTACGAGGCGCATATGGAGCATTTCACGAAAATGGCGCAGGCGGGCGTGAAAGACGTCGTTCATTTCACGATCTCTTCGGGTCTTGCCAACACCATCACCATCACCACCCAAGCGGCGGCGGACGTGAAAGCGCAATACCCCGATTTCAACGTATATGCGGTCGATCCTTTGACGGCGACCATCGGTCAGGGGCTTTTGGTACAGCTCGCGGCGGATTGCCGCGATAAGGGTATGACGGCGAAAGATACGTACGAATATATTATGGGTCTTCGTCAGCATATTCAACATTGTATCATACCCGATAATCTGTTCTATTTGAAAAAAGGCGGCCGCGTTTCCGCGGTTTCTGCGGCGGTCGGCACGATGCTCAATATCAAACCTATGCTCGTGTTCGACGAGGAGGGCAAACTCAAAGTCGTCGAGAAAAACAAGGGTATGAAAAAATCCTTCGCCCGCGTTCTCGAACATATGGAAAAAGCCCCGATGGACGAACAGAAGATCGCCGTTGTCGTACACACCGACAATGAAAAGGGCGCGCAGGAACTCGCCGCGCTCATCGAGGAACGTACGGGCGTGAAACCGTTCGTCACCATTATGGGTCCCGTTATCGGCTCGCACGTAGGTCCCGGTTCGGTGTCCTGCGGCTGGCTCTCCGTCAAAACGCGCGGCGAACTCATCAACGCGCTGTAACGAAAGAAAAAGAAAAAACGGCGAACAGCCGTTTTTTTGTTGCTTTTTGCAAAAATACGTAGTATAATATCGACTGAACCGAATACGAACGCGCGGTACGCTTTTCAAGGAAAGCGTTTAATAGGGAAGAGAGAACCCGCAAGGCTTGCTCCGCTGCCCCCGCAACCGTAAGAACGTTTGCTTTGTTCCACTGTGAAAACGGGAAGGGACCGAGCGGGCGGGCGAATCTACGCGCCGCCGAGAACGTTGTAAGCCGGGAGACCTGCCGTACGTTTGAGAAAGACGAATTTTTTGAGGGGACGCGAAAAAGTCGTGGTAAAGACCGCCCGTAGGGGCGGCGTTTTACGCGTAAATTTTTTCCGAACGCTCAAAGATCGCCGTTCGGAAATTTTTTAC
This sequence comes from Candidatus Scatosoma sp., assembly GCA_045124465.1. Classification (GTDB taxonomy): domain Bacteria; phylum Bacillota; class Clostridia; order Christensenellales; family Borkfalkiaceae; genus Scatosoma. The sequence continues at coordinate 2,804 of JBGVLV010000027.1, read as the reverse complement.
TTTGGAGGCGTTCTATGAAACGCAAATGTATTTCCCTTTTCACAACCCTTTTCGCTTTCGTTCTGTCCGTCGTATGCTTTGCATCTTGTACGAAAACGGTCAAGATCGACGGCGACTACGTCGTCATCGTAGCCAAAGACGTCGCGGCGGACACTACGCTTGCGGACTATATGGAAACCTTGCAAGCGGACGGGGACAACGAATTTACCTTCACCCTTGAAAACGGTATGGTGACGAGTATCAACGGTAAAGCGAACCCCGCCGACTATTCCTCTTGCTGGATGCTGTACACCTCGGACGCAGATAACTCGAATACCGCTTGGGGAACGGCGGAATACGACGGAAAAACGTACGGCAGCGCGATGTACGGCGCGGAAGAACTCGTCGTAGCCGAGGGCGAAACGTATATATGGTGGTATCAGACCTTCTAAAACGGATAGGGCAGGTATGCGATGAACGGGAAATTTCCCCGCACGGGAAACACGGAAAACAAGAAAAACGGTAAGGCGCGTTCCGCAAAGGAATGTGCCTATATCGCCGTGTTCGTCGCGCTCGTGATCGCGGCGCAGCTCGCGCTTTCCGCCGTACCCGGCGTGGAGGTCGTGACGGTACTGTTCGTTACGTACGCGTATACGTTCGGGATAAAACGGGGCATGGCGGCGGCGACCGCGTTCGCGGTGTTAAGACAGCTCGTGTTCGGGTTCTATCCCGTCGTGCTCGTTTTGTATCTCGTTTATTACAACGCGCTTGCCGCCGTGTTCGGGAAGATGGGGAAATTGCAGCTCCCGCCCGCGAAGATCTTGCCGTTCGCCGTTGCGATCGCTTGTTTTTGCACCGTGTGTTTTACCCTGTTCGACGATATTCTGACCCCGCTTTGGTACGGGTTCTCGCGGCGCGCGGCGAAAGCGTACTTCTTCTCGTCTTTGCCGTTTATGATCCCGCAAACGGTCTGCGCGGGCATTTCCGTCGGTTTGTTATTTTTGCCCTTGCAAAAAACGTTCCGACTGATACAACGTTCGTTATAACTCGCAGGCGATTTCTAAAAACAACGCTTTAATCCGTTTTGTCGCATTACATAAATTTCTGTAAGTCAAGCAAAAGTACAAAAATTTCTGTAAAATTTTCATTGAGGTGTAAAGTATGGCAAAGAGTATAGGCGAGGCTTTAAAATATCAGAGAGAGGTGAACGGCTACACGCAGTCGGAAGTGGCGAGAAGAACGGGATTGAAACAACAGATGTTGTCTTGGTGGGAGGCGGGGAAAGGACTGCCGAACATAGAGTTTTGTATCGTTCTCGCGGATTTTTACGGGATCACCATAGACGAACTCGTCGGCAGGGATTGCGGGAGAATAAAAGGCGAAAAGTGAAAAACGGGCGTATTTGCGCCCAACGGATAAAATGCCCTGCGGAAATCCGCGGTTTTTTTATCTGTGAAAAAATAAATAACTTTTTCGTAATTTTTTTACTTCGAATACTTGCTTTCCGCGGCATAATTTGTTACAATAAAAGAAAAACGAAAGGAGATATTTTTATGATGAATTACGAACAGGCAAAAGCGTTGCTCGAAAGCAAAGGTCAGACGCAACTTCTGCGCTACTACGACGAACTTGACGACGCGGGTAAGAACAACTTGCTCACCGCGATCGAAAATATCAACTGGGATTTCGAGGACGCCCTCGCGCACCCCGTCGATATGAGCGGTAAGGGCAAAGATCTGCACCCCATCGCGGGTCTGCGCCGCACGGCGATCGAACAGAGAAAAGCGGAGTTCGAAAAGATCGGCGTCGAGGCGATCAAAGCCGGCAAAGTCGCCGCAGTCCTTCTCGCGGGCGGTATGGGTACACGTCTCGGCGTGGACGGGCCTAAGGGTGCGTACAATATCGGCTTGACCAAGCCTTTGTATATCTTCGAACAGCAGATGAAAAACCTCGCGGAAGTCAATAAACAATGCGGCGTGTTCGTTCCTCTTTATATAATGACCAGCGATAAGAACAACGATCAGACCGTAAGTTTCTGGAAAGAACACGGCTACTTCGGCTATCCCGAATCGGAAGTCAAGTTCTTTAAACAGGATATGGCTCCCGCGGTCGATTTCAACGGCAAAATTTACCTTGAAAAGAAAGATACCCCCGCGCTTTCGCCCAACGGCAACGGCGGTTGGTTCGGTTCTATGGTCCGCGCGGGTCTTGCGGAAGATCTGCATAAACGCGGCGTGGAATGGCTGAACATCTACGCGGTGGACAACGTGTTGCAGCGTATCGCCGATCCCGTATTCGTCGGCGCGACCATCGAAAGCGGCGTGAACTGCGGCGCGAAGGTCATCTGCAAAAACGATCCCCACGAAAAGGTCGGCGTGCTTTGTATGGACGGCGATAAACCCGATATCATCGAGTATTACGAGCTTACCGAAGAAATGGCGAACCAAAAGGACGAGAACGGCGACCTCGCGTATATCTACGGCGCGATCATGAACTATCTGTTCCGTCTGTCCAAGCTCGAAGAGATCGTGAATGACAAAATTCCCGTTCATATCGTGGAAAAGAAGATCGAATGTCTTTGCGAGGACGGCGTAACGAGAAAGCCCGACAAAGAAAACGGCAAAAAATTCGAAACGCTTGCCGTCGATTTGATCAAACCCATGGAAAGCGTTCTTCCCTTCGAAGTCGTTCGTGAAAAAGAATTCGCGCCGATCAAGAATAAGACGGGTGTAGACAGTGTAGAGTCCGCTCGCGAACTTTTGAAACTGAACGGAGTGGAGTTGTAATGGCGACTGATCTTGTCGGAAACGAAAAACTGCAACGTT